>NZ_JBFAXL010000022.1:0-147081 GCF_040680795.1 Streptomyces sp. NPDC051976 | reverse complement strand
GCCCCGAACCTCGGTTCGGGGCCACACGCCGTTCCGGATCAGGAGGAGGAGGAGGCGGACTTCTCGGCCTTCTCGGCCTTCTCGGCTGCCTCCGCCGCTTCCATCTCGGCGATCACGTCGATCGGCGGCGGCGCCTTCACCAGGAAGATCCAGGTGAGGTAGACCGACAGCAGGAAGGGCGGGATGCCGAGGGCGACCTTGACCCAGCCGAGCTGGGTGGCGTTGCCCCACCAGTAGAGCGGGAAGAGGATCGCGGACTTGGCCAGCAGGATCAGGCCCCAGGCCCAGCTCGCCTTGGTGTACGCGCGCAGCCGTCCGGGGTTGCGGGTGCGCCAGGACAGGTTCTCCTTGAACACCGGCCCGAGGATCAGTCCGAGCAGCGGGAAGCCCGCGGCGGCGGAGACCAGGTAGGCGACGGCCAGGCCCAGCGTGTAGAGCATGCCGGGCAGGTAGAAGTTCTTCGCGTTGCCGGACATCATCGCGAAGACGGCGCCGAAGGCGACGCCGAAGACCCCGCTGAAGGCGTGCTTGAGGGTGTCCTTGCGGGCCAGCCGGGCCGCGCCCATCGCCACCGACAGCGCGAGCGCGGCGATGGCCGAGCTCTTGAGGTCCTTGTTGACGGTGTAGATGGCGACGAAGACCAGGCCGGGGACCGTGGTCTCGATCATGCCGCGGATGCCGCCGAAGGCGTCGAAGAGCGCGGCCTCGGTGACCGCCCTGGCCTCCGGGGTGATCTCGCCGGCACCGGGTGCGACCGGATCCGGCGCCTTGCCCGCGTGGGCCGGCGCCGGATCCGTCTGCACCGTGTGATCCGTGTTGTCGATCGACGCCACCTGTTACTCCTGTCCGACCGGACGCAGTTCGTACTTGGGGTTGAACAGCACGGGACGGCCCCGGTTCAGGGAGATCCGTCCGGAGGCGATGATGCGACGGCCGGGTTCGATGCCGCTGATGCTGCGGCGGCCGAGCCAGACCACGTCCAGCGGGGCCGACCCGTCGAAGAGCTCCGCCTCCAGTGCGGGCACACCCGCCCGGGGACGGAGTGTGACCGTGCGCAGCGTACCGGTGACGGTGACTATCTGGCGGTCGGAGCAGTCGCAGATCCTCGTGCAGCCCACCGCCAGGGCGTCCTGCTGCAGCTCCTCGGAGTGCAGCTCCTCCTGGGAGGAGGACAGGCGGTCGAGCATGCGGCGGAAACGTCCCGCGGGTCGGTCCGAACGGATGGCACCACTCATGCCTTCCAGCGTACCGGGCGCGCGGGGCACGGTCATTGCTCGAAGCGGTAGCCCATGCCCGGCTCGGTGATGAAGTGCCGGGGCCTTGCCGGGTCCGCCTCCAGCTTGCGGCGCAGCTGCGCCATGTAGACCCGCAGGTAGTTGCTCTCGGTGCCGTACGCGGGCCCCCAGACCTCCTGGAGCAGCTGCTTCTGGCCGACCAGCCTGCCGGAGTTGCGCACCAGCACTTCGAGCAGGTGCCACTCGGTGGGGGTCAGGCGTACGTCGGTGCCGTCGCGGTTGACCTTCTTGGCGGCCAGGTCGACGGTGAAGGTGTCCGTCTCGATGGTGGCGGCGCCGTCCTCGGGCGCGGTGGGGGCCGCCCGGCGGACCGCGGCGCGCAGCCTGGCCAGCAGCTCGTCCATGCCGAACGGCTTGGTGACGTAGTCGTCGGCGCCGGCGTCGAGCGCCTCGACCTTCTCGTCGGAGGTCTGCCGGGCGGAGAGCACGATGATCGGCACCCGGGTCCAGCCGCGCAGACCGCGGATCACCTCGACGCCGTCCATGTCCGGCAGGCCCAGGTCGAGGACGACCACGTCGGGGTGGCGGGCGGCGGCCGCCTTCAGCGCGGTGGCGCCGTCGTGCGCGGCGTCGACCTCGTAGGCGCGGGCGCGCAGGTTGATGGCCAGTGCCCGTACGAGCTGCGGTTCGTCGTCGACCACCAGCACCCGGTACATGTGCGTCCTCTTCTCGTTCACGTGGTGGCCGTCGCGGGCAGGTCGGGGCGGGCGGGCTCGCCGTCGGCGGCTGCGCGCAGGGTGAGCACCATGGTCAGTCCGCCGCCGGGGGTGTCCTCGGCGACCAGGGTGCCGCCCATGGCCTCGGCGAAGCCGCGGGCGACCGCCAGGCCCAGGCCGACGCCGGTGCCGCGGGGAGCGTCGCCGTAACGCTGGAAGGGCTCGAAGATGTGTTCCTTGGCGCTCTCCGGCACTCCGGGGCCGCGGTCGACGACCCGCACCTCGACCCGGTCGCCGAGCGCGCTGGCGGCCACCAGGACGCCGTCGCGCCCGGGGCTGTACTTCACGGCGTTCTCGACCACGTTGGCCACGCTGCGCTCCAGCAGGCCGGGGTCGACGGAGACCAGCGGCAGGCCGACGGGGATGTCCAGGACGACGCTGTGCTCGGGGACGCCGCCGAGCGCCATCGGCACCACCTCGTCGAGGTCGGTCTCGCGGATCAGCGGGGTCACCGTGCCGGTCTGCAGCCGGGACATGTCCAGCAGGTTGCCCACCAGGTGGTCGAGGCGGTCGGCGCCGTCCTCGATCCCGGCGAGCAGTTCCGCCTCGTCCTCGGCGGACCAGGCGACGTCGGCCGAGCGCAGCGAGGAGACGGACGCCTTGATGCCCGCCAGCGGGGTGCGCAGGTCGTGCGAGACGGCGGCCAGCAGGGCGGTGCGGATGCGGTTGCCCTCGGCCAGCTCCCTGGCCTTCCCCGCCTCGTCGGCGAGCCGCCGCCGGTCCAGGACGACGGCCGCCTGCGCGGCGAAGGCGGACAGCACCCGGCGGTCGGAGGCGGGCAGCACCCGGCCGGTGAGGGCGAGGGTGAGCCGGTCGTTGACCGGCACCTCCACGTCGGCGTCCTCGGGCCGCAGGCACGGGCTGCCGCCGACGCTCTCGGCGCAGTGCCACGGTCCGTGCTCGCTCTCCCGCTCCAGCAGCACCACGGCGTCCATGCCGAAGGTCTCCCTGACCCGTTCCAGCAGCGCCTCCAGCGAGCTCTCGCCGCGCAGAACGCTGCCCGCCAGGTAGGAGAGGATCTCCGCCTCCGCGCGCAGCCTGGCGGCCTGCTGGGTGCGCCGGGCGGCCAGGTCCACCACCGAGGAGACGGCGGCGCCGACCACCACGAAGATCGCGATGGCGATGATGTTCTCGGGCTCGGCGATGGTGAAGGAGTGCGTCGGCGGGGTGAAGTAGTAGTTCAGCAGCAGCGAGCCGAGCAGCGCCGAGGCGAGCGCCGGGAGCAGCCCGCCGACCAGTGCCGCCGCGACCGTCAGGGTCAGGAAGAGCAGCATGTCGGTGGCCTGGCCCATGCCCGGGTGCCATTGGGCGAGCACCAGGGAGAGCAGGACGGGGGCCAGGACGCCGGTGAGCCAGCCCGCCACGACGCGGGAGCGGCCCAGCTTGGCGCCCCGGGCGGCGGGCAGCCCGCGGCCCTTGGCGGCGTGTTCGTGGGTGACGATGTGGACGTCGATGTCGCCGGAGTCGCGGGCCACGGTGGAGCCGACCCCGGGCCCCAGGACGTACTGCCACGCCTTGCGGCGGCTGGTGCCGAGCACTATCTGGGTGGCGTCCACGCCCCGGGCGAAGTCCAGCAGGGCGTCGGGCACGTCGTCGCCGACGACGTGGTGGAAGGAGCCGCCGAGGTCCTCGACCAGGGTGCGCTGGACGGTCAGCTCCTTGGCGGAGCCGGACGCCAGGCCGTCGCTGCGCACGATGTGCACGGCCAGGATCTCGCTGCCGGAGCCCTTGGCGGCCATCCGGGCGGCCCGCCGTATCAGGGTGCGGCCCTCGGGCCCGCCGGTGAGGCCGACGACGATCCGCTCGCGGGCCTGCCAGGCGGCGGATATCCGGTGGTCGGCGCGGTACTGCTGGAGGTACTCGTCGACCCGGTCGGCGGTCCACAGCAGCGCCAGCTCGCGCAGCGCGGTGAGGTTGCCGGGCCGGAAGTAGTTGGACAGCGCCGCGTCGACCTTGTCGGGCGTGTAGATGTTGCCGTGTGCCATCCGGCGGCGCAGCGCCTGTGGCGACATGTCGACCAGCTCTATCTGGTCGGCGCGGCGCAGCACCTCGTCGGGCACGGTCTCGCGCTGCCGGACGCCGGTGATGGACTCCACCACGTCGCCGAGCGACTCCAGGTGCTGGATGTTGACGTTGGATATGACGTCGATGCCCGCCCGCAGCAGCTCCTCGACGTCCTGCCAGCGCTTGGCGTTGCGCGAACCGGGCACATTGGTGTGGGCCAGCTCGTCGACGAGCGCCACCTCCGGCGCCCGCTCCAGCACCGCGTCCACGTCCATCTCGGTGAAGACGCCGCCGCGGTAGACGATCTCCTTGCGGCGGACCTCCTCCAGGCCGTGCATCATCACCTCGGTGCGCGGCCGCTTGTGGTGCTCGACGAAGCCGACCACCACGTCGGTGCCGCGCTCGGCACGGCGGTGCGCCTCGGAGAGCATGGCGTAGGTCTTGCCCACGCCGGGGGCCGCTCCCAGGTAGATGCGCAGCTTGCCGCGTGCCATGGCTCCATCGTCCCGCTCGGGCGCGTCTTGCGCCCGGACGGTCCGGTCGCGCGCACGCTACGACCCTAGAACGACACCACGGGACGTAACGGCCGCACGGGCGCCGTCCGGGTTCACCTTGACGCGGTCTTGACGCCCACAGCGCCCCCGGCGGCCCGGGCGGCCGTCTCCCGGCCCGGCCGCTCCGTCGTCACTCGTCGGAGACGATCTGCCCGTCGCGCAGTTCGAGGACCCGGTCGGCGAGTGCCAGCAGCTGTGCGTCGTGGGTGGCGACCAGCGCGGTGACGCCCTCGCTGCGGACGACGGCCCGCAGCAGCTCCATCACCGCGAGGCCGGTGTCCGCGTCGAGCTGGCCGGTGGGTTCGTCGGCGATGATCAGCACCGGCCGGTTGGCGAGCGCGCGGGCGATGGCCACCCGCTGCTGCTGGCCGCCGGACAGCTCACCGGGGCGCTGGTTGGCGTGGTCGGACAGTCCCACCAGGGACAGCAGCAGCTCGACGCGCTCCTCGCGCTCCCGCGCGTCGGCCTTGCGCAGCCGCATCGGCACGCCGACGTTCTCGGCGGCGGTGAGGATCGGGATCAGGCCGAAGGACTGGAAGACGAAGCCGATCCGGTCGCGGCGCAGCGCCAGCAGGTCGTCGTCGCCGAGCCCGGCGAGATCGGTGCCGTCGAGGGTGATCCGGCCGCCGTCGGGGCTGTCGAGGCCGCCGACGAGGTTGAGCACGGTGGTCTTGCCGGAGCCCGACCGGCCCTTGAGGGCGACGAGTTCACCGCGCGGCACGGAGAACGACACCCCGCGCAGGGCGTGTACGGCCGTGTCGCCGCTGCCGTAGGTGCGGCGCAGGTCGTCGACCACCACCATGTCACCGGCCCGGGGGTTCTCCCGTACCGCCGTCGAACCGTGCCCGGTGGACCGCTCGCTCATGCTGCCTCCCCGTGAAGACCGTCCTGCCCGCCCCATGCCCGCGTCGCGGGTATCCGTACGGTACAGGCAGCGAACGCCGCCGCGGCCCGTACCTGTTCGTACAGGTGCGGGCCGCGGCGGGAGTGCTGCGGGTCAGTGCAGTTCGGTGATCTCGGGACCGCGGCGCATCGGGTCGATGCCGTCGCCGAACTTGGACGGCTCGGCCTGCTCGGCCGCGGCGCCGTCGGGCACCATCTGCGCGTCGTTCGGCAGCTTCAGCACGATCGGGTCGCGCGGTGCCATCGGGGTCTCGCCGCGCAGCACCACGGTGTCGCGGAAGACCGCCTCCAGCACACCGGCGGCGGCCGGCTGCACCGCGCCCTGGCCGGAGATCACTCCGCGCAGGAACCAGCGGGGGCCGTCGCAGCCGATGAAGCGCACCAGCTGCACGCCGTTGGTGCCGTCGGGGAGCTGTACGGGCACCTGGGCCCGCAGCTCCCAGCCGAGGGGACCCTCGACCTCGTCGACGATGCCGCCCTGCTGGGTGATCCCGGCCGCGATCTCCTCGCGCACCTCGCCCCAGATGCCCTCGGACTTGGGAGCGGCGAACGCCTGGAGCTGGACCGCGCTGTCCCGCAGGACCACGGTCGCGGCGACGATGGACTCCCCCGCGACCTCCACCCGCAGTTCCATGCCCTCGACTCCGGGCACGAAAAGACCGCCGAGGTCGACCCGGCCCTCGCCGGGCTCCTTGACCTCGCTCACGTCCCAGGGCCCGTCGGGCCTCGGGGCGGGCGGCAGGTTGTAGCGGGTGGACTCGCCGGAGTCGTCCGACTCATCGAGGTCTTCGGCCAGCTCGTCCGGGCCTGCGGCCTCGTCGAGCTCGTCGAGGGCGTCTTCGCGCTCCTTGCGACGACGGAACACGGTCACTGTCCTTCCCGGTCTGCAACGACCGATGCGTATCCGTTGCTGGACGTGTCAGCCGGCGGTGAGTCCACCGCGGCATGCCCCCCCGTGGAGCCGAAGCCCCCCGCGGCCCGTGCGGATCCCGGCAGCTCCGCCACTTCGTGGAAGCGGACCCGCTCGACCTGCTGGACGACCAGTTGGGCGATCCGGTCACCCTTCTCGAACCGCACGGTCTCGCGCGGGTCCAGGTTGACCACGATCACCTTGATCTCTCCACGGTACCCGGCATCCACCGTTCCCGGGGCATTCACGAGGGCTACACCGCAGCGCGCGGCCAGCCCGGAGCGCGGATGCACGAAGGCCGCGTACCCGTCGGGCAGCGCGATGGCCACCCCGGTGGGCAGCACCGTCCGCTCGCCCGGGGCGAGTTCGGCGTCCTGGGTGGTGATCAGGTCGGCTCCCGCGTCGCCGGGATGACCGTAGGACGGTACGGGGACGGACTCGTCGAGCCGCCGCAGCAGTACGTCCACGGGCTGTCGTTGTGCACTCACGGCGTCCACCTGCTCACGGGTTGACCTCGAAGGCGCGGGCGACCTTGACCTGGTCGGGGTCGGCCATCGCCGCCTGGATCTCCTCCGGGCGGCCGTTCTGGGTGAAGTGGTCCAGCTTGACCTCGATGAACAGCGCGTCGGCGCGGACCGCGACCGGTCCGTCGGGGCCGCCGATCCGGCCCTCGGCCGAGCTGTAGATCTTCCGGCCGGCCACCGCGGTGCAGCGCGCCGACAGAAACAGGGTCGCGCCGACCGGCACCGGGCGGACGAAGTCCGACTCCAGGCGGCCGGTGACCGCGATGACCCGCAGCAGCCAGTTCAGCGAGCCCAGGGTCTCGTCCAGCGCGGAGACCAGGACACCGCCGTGCGCCAGGCCCGGCGCGCCCTGGTGGGCGGTCTGCACGGTGAACTCGGCGGTGATACTGACGCCCTCGCCCGCCCTGGCCTCCAGGTGCAGCCCGTGGGGCAGGCCCTCGCCGCAGCCGAAGCACTGGTCGTAGTGCGCGCCCAGCAGCTCACCGGGCGCGGGCGCGTCCCGGTGCCGCACGGGCGCGGTCGCGTCGGGCGGCGGGGTCAGTCCCGGCCTGCCCGCGCCGCGGGGTGTGTTGGCTCCACTCACGCCCGAGACCCTACCCTCCTGCGGGATCCTTTCCCTGCCGGTGTCCGTTGCCTCGGGAGACCCGCGGCCGCGGCCCCGTACCCGCCGTACCGCGGGAGCCGTCCCCCACCGGATTACCACCGGAGCGCAGATGAACCCCAGATCCGTCGTCGTCACCGGGGCCGGGCGCGGCATCGGGCTCGCCATCACCCTGGAACTGGCCCACTCGGGCTTCGACGTGATCGGCACGGCCCGCACCGAGGACGGCGCGCGGGCGCTGCGCGCGGCGGTGGAGCGCAGCGGCGCCGCCGTGCGCACCGTGCTGCTCGACGTGGCCGACGCGACGTCCTGCGTAAGGGCGTTCACCGAGATCGCGATGCTGACGGACGGTGGTCCGTGGGCGGTGGTGAACAACGCGGGGTTCGCGCAGCCGGGTGCGGTGGAGGACGTCGGCGACGAGGAGGTGCGGCGCCAGCTGGAGACCAATCTGGTGGCGCCCGCGCGGATCGCCCGGCTGGTGCTGCCCGCGATGCGGGACCGGCGGGCTGGCCGGATCGTCAATGTGTCGTCGGTCGCCGGGCGGGTGTCGCTGCCGATGCTGGGCTGGTACTGCGCGAGCAAGCAGGGCTTGGAGGCGGTGACGGACGCGCTGCGGATGGAGACCGAGCCGTTCGGTGTGAAGGTCGCCCTGGTCGAGCCGGGGTCCTGCGCCACCGGTTTCTGGGCGACCGGCGCGGGTCTGCTGCCGGGCGAGCACGCCTCGGCGTACGTGGAGCAGTACGAGGCGGCGGAGGAGGCGCTGCGCGGCTGCCGCGACCTGCCGGGGCCGCGTCCGGTGGCGCGCGCGGTGTACCGGGCGCTGACCGCGCGCCGCCCGCTGCCGCGCTATGTGGTGGGCGGTTCGGCACGCTCCACCGCCGTGCTGGACGCGGTGGCGCCGACGGCGGCCTCGGACTGGGCCAAGCAGCTCGCCACCGGGCTGCGCGCGGCCCCGCCGCGGGTCGGCGGGGCGCTGGCCCGGCTGCGCGGCGGGCGGGCCGCGCGGCGCCGCTAGCGAGGCCGTACCGCAGGGGCGGCGGGCACAGGGGCGCATGGCAGTCTGGTGGCATGCAGCCTTACGACGAACGCCTCACCGTGCCGCGCTCCTGGTGGCTTCTCGCCGTCGGAACGGGCGTCGCGATGGCGCTGATCCTCTTCCCGTTCGGCCCGCTGCCGATGCTGGCCGGGCTGGTCGGCGGCGGCGCGCTGGCGATGATGGCGGTCAGCTCCTACGGGTCCGCGCGGATCCGGGTGGTGGCGGGCTCGCTGGTGGCGGGCAAGGCGCGCATCCCGGTGGAGGCGCTGGGCGAGGCCACCGTGCTCGACCCGGAGGAGACGGTGGCCTGGCGGTCGCACAAGGCCGATCCGCGGGCGTTCATGCTGCTGCGCTCGTACGTGCCGACGGCGCTGAAGGTGGACGTGACCGATCCGGCCGATCCGACGCCGTACGTCTATCTGTCGACCCGGAGCCCGAAGCGGCTGGCGGAGGCCCTGGAGGCGGTCAGGGCGGCCCACTAGGGCCGGACAGGCCCTGGCGGCTGCTGGGGCGGCTGTGGCGGCCCGAGGTGCCGCGAGGGGTAGCCGAGCGGGGCCCGGGGCGCTCAGGACGGGCTCAGGGGCTCAGGCGGTGGCCGCCGGGCGGGGTGCGTCAGGCGGTGGGCCAGGGAAGCTGGGAGTCGCGCAGGTCGCGGCGCACGCGCTCGGCCAGTTTGCGGGTGTCGCGCCGGTTCATCAGGGCGCCGACGGCCGCACCGATCATGAACGGCATCAGGACCGGCATGTTGCGCAGGCTGCGCCGCAGCAGGCGCTGCCGCATCTCCCGCTTCATGGTGCCGCCGAGGGCGACATTGACCGTCGACAGCCTCATCACGTCGATACCGCGCCGCTCGGTCCAGGACCACAGATAGGCGGTGGCACGCTCGCGCGCACCGCCGGGGACGCGCAGTCCGTAGACCTCGTGGAGCTCGGCGATCAGCTTGTACTCGACCGAGGCGACGCCGAGGGTCTCGGCGACCAGCTCGGCGGGCATGGCGGGCGGGGTGGGCATCATCGCGACGGCGCCCACACCGGCGCCGACGGTCATCGTGCCCTTGACCGCGGCGGCGATCAGGCGGTCCGCGATCTCCTCGGGGCCGAGCCCGGGGAACTGCGCCCGCAGTGTGGCGAGGTCGCGGACCGGGATACGGGGAGCGATCTCGAGGAACCGCTCACCGGCCGAGCCGAGGCTCGTTCTGGCCCTGCGGCCGCCCGTACGGGCGCTGCGGGCGCCGTGCTTCACCCCGCGCGCCGACCTGGCCGCGAGCGAGGCCCTGCGGCCTCGCTCGTCGTCCTTCGGGCTTTCCGGCGAGCCGGTCACGGCGCCGGGGATCAGGCCGCGCAGTCGCGGCAGATCGGGTTGCCGTTCTTCTCCGCCGCGAGCTGGCTGCGGTGGTGGACCAGGAAGCAGCTCATGCAGGTGAACTCGTCCGCCTGGCGGGGCAGCACACGGACCGACAGCTCCTCGTTGGAAAGGTCGGCGCCGGGCAGCTCCAGGGACTCGGCCTGGTCGAACTCGTCGACGTCCACCGCGGAGGTGGACTTCTCGTTCCGCCTGGCCTTCAGCTCCTCGATGCTGTCCTCGTTGACGTCATCGTCGGTCTTGCGTGGCGTGTCGTAATCGGTAGCCATTTTTTCGCTCTCCCCCTGTGGGTGTCTGCGGTGTCTCCAGCGCACGTAACGCGCGGGAGGCCGGACTTGTGCCCGACCTGAGGCGGAGATTTTGCCTCACATCAAGGCCTGTTACTCAATCGACACCCAACGACGCCCCCGAAGAGGTGATCGCGAGGGTGGCCGATCCTCACTCGCAGCAGTCTGAAAGTCCTACGTCGCGAGTGCCATCACGTGTACTTCCCGTGATCATGACCTGCGGAAACATGGATTTTCCGGTCTTTTTTCCGATATCATGATCACTCACGGTAGGCGGTGGCCAATCTTCTTGTGCGATCAGTCACAGCCCGTTCGGGCAGGGAACAGACCCGAAATTTCTCGCATAGCGAACATGAGACGGTTCCTGGCGAAGTGGTTCCGCGGCGTTGGCGTGACATGGTTCACAGCGGGATCGCGACCCGCATGACCAGGCCACCTCCGTCGCGGGGCTCCGCGGCGATCACCCCGCCGTGTGCCCGCGCCACCGAGCGCGCGATGGACAGCCCGAGCCCCACCCCCTTGTCGCTCCCGGTCCGCTCCGTACGCAGACGCCGGAAGGGCTCGAAAAGGTTGTCGATCTCGTACGCCGGGACCACCGGGCCTGTGTTGGTGACCACGAGCAGCGCCTGACCGCCCTCGACGCCGGTGGTGACCTCGACCCAGCCGTCCTCCGCCACGTTGTAGCGGACCGCGTTCTGCACCAGGTTGAGGGCGATCCGCTCCAGCAGGACGCCGTTGCCCTGCACGACCGCGGGCTCCCGGGTGTCGCGCAGCTCCACGCCCTTGGCCTGGGCCTCGCCGCGGGTCTGGTCGAGCGCCTGGGAGGCCGCCTCGGACAGGTCCACCGGCTTGCGGTCCATGATCTCGTTGTCGCTGCGGGCGAGCAGCAGCAGGCCCTCCACGAGCTGCTCGCTGCGCTCGTTGGTGGCCAGCAGCGTCCTGCCGATCTGCTGGAAGTCGGCGGAGACTTCCGGGTCGGAGAGCTGGACCTCCAGCAGCGTCCGGTTGATCGCCAGCGGCGTGCGCAGCTCGTGCGAGGCGTTGGAGACGAAGCGGCGCTGCGCGTCGAAGGAGCGCTCCAGCCGGTCCAGCATCTCGTCGAAGGTGTCCGCCAGCTCCTTCAGCTCGTCGTCCGGGCCGTCCAGCTCGATCCGCCGCTTGAGGTCGGAGCCGACGACGCCGCGCGCGGTCCTGGTGATCCGCCCCAGCGGCGCCAGCACCCGTCCGGCCATCACGTAGCCGAAGGCGAAGGCGACCACCGCGAGGCCGATCAGGGCCATCAGGGAGCGCTTGAGCAGGGTGTTGAGCGCCAGGTCGCGCTGGTGCTGCATACACGTGTTCAGTGCCCGGGTGAACTCCTCGGGGGTGGTGCTGCCGGTCGGCAGCGCCGCGCAGTTCGTCGGGCGCACATTGGCGGTGACGATCTCGAACGGGAGCTGGCTGATCTGGTGCAGCGCCTGGGCGGCCAGCAGGTAGATGATCCACAGCAGCAGCACGCCCGCGATCAGGAACATGCCGCCGTAGAGCACGGTCAGGCGTATCCGGATGGTGGGCCGCAGCCAGGGGAGCTGGTTCTCCACCACCGGCGGGTCCCAGGAGGGCCGGGGCGGGGCGGGTGGGGTGACGGGCGACGAGGACGCCGGGGAACCGGAGGAGGCTGCCACGGCGGATCAGATCCGGTAGCCGGAGCCGGGCACGGTGACGATCACCGCGGGCTCGCCCAGCTTGCGGCGCAGCGTCATCACGGTCACGCGCACCACATTGGTGAAGGGGTCGGTGTTCTCGTCCCAGGCCTTCTCCAGCAGCTGCTCGGCCGAGACCACCGAGCCCTCGCTGCGCATCAGGACCTCCAGGACGGCGAACTCCTTGGGCGCCAGGTGGACCTCCTGGCCGTCCCTGGAGACCTCGCGGCGGTTGGGGTCCAGCCTGATCCCGGAGCGCTCCAGCACCGGCGGCAGCGCCGCGGTCGTCCGCCGGCCCAGGGCGCGGACCCGCGCGGTCAGCTCGGTGAAGGCGAACGGCTTCGGAAGGTAGTCGTCCGCTCCCAGCTCCAGCCCCTCGACCCGGTCGCTGACATCGCCCGCGGCGGTCAGCATCAGCACCCGGGTGGGCAGCCCGAGCCCGACGATCTCGCGGCAGACCTGATCGCCGTGGACGACCGGAAGGTCGCGGTCGAGCACCACCACGTCGTAGTCGTTGACACCGATCCGCTCCAGGGCGGCGCCGCCGTCGTAGACCACGTCGACGGCCATGGCCTCACGGCGCAGGCCGGTGGCTACCGCATCGGCGAGCAGTTGCTCGTCCTCGACGACCAGTACGCGCAAGGCGCTGTTCCTTCCAGGAGCGGGGGGGACATGTGCGTCCGGGCGGCAGGGCCTGCCCGACACGGCATGAGCTGTGGGAATGCTCCCCCATGGTGCACCGGATGCCCGTAAATCGGCGGTAAGGGTCGGGCCCGAGGAATTTCCCCCGGGCAGGAGAGGTTTCCGATCCGGACGGCGTGGGGAGGACGACTGCAACCCACCCAACACGCCTCTCCACGCGTTTCCCCACGCGTGGTACCGGGCTTGACACACCCCGTGTCAACGACGACGACGAGGGGGCGCCACATGGACGCGTTCACCACCGGAATCCTGCAGCGCATACACACCACCGAGTCCGATCTGCGGCGGGCCCGTGAGACGGGCGACGATTTCCTGGCCGAGGTCGAACAGGCCGAACTCGAGGATCTGCGCCGTCTCGCGTCGGAACACGGCGTGGACGTACGGCCCAAGGTCGCCTGACTCCGGTCCGGCCGGCCCCCAAGCCGCACGCCCCGGTCACCCATGTGGGTGCCGGGGCGTTCGCATGTCCGGAAGGGCCGGAGGCGGCCGGCGGGAGGGCCCGCACGGTGGCAGGCCCGGGCCGGTCAGTCGTGCCAGGCGCCGAGGCCCTCCAGCAGCTCCTGGAGGGGCTCGAAGAGGCCGCTGGGGCCCGCGACGGTCAGCTCGCCCGAAGCGGGCTCTCCGGGGCGCCCACCGGTCAGCGCGCCCGCCTCACGGGCGAAGAGCGCCCCCGCCGCGAGGTCCCACGGGTTCAGCCCGCGCTCGAAGTAGGCGTCCAGCCGGCCGCAGCCGACGTCGGCCAGGTCGATGGCCGCGGAGCCGCCGCGCCGGATGTCGCGGACCTGGGGCACCAGGGCGCGCACCACCTCGGCCTGGGCGGCCCGCCGCTCGGCGAGGTAGCCGAAGCCGGTGCCGACCAGGGCGTGCGAGAAGGCGGGGGCCGGGCGGCAGCGGGCGGGAGCGCCGTTCACGAACGCGCCGCCGCCGCGTACCGCCTGGTACGTCTCGCCGCGCATCGGCGCCTCCACGACGCCGACGATCACCTCGCCGTCCCGCTCGGCGGCGATGCTGACCGCCCAGGACGGCAGGCCGTAGAGGTAGTTCACGGTGCCGTCGAGCGGGTCGATCACCCAGCGCACCCCACTGGTGCCCTCGCTGCTCGCGCCCTCCTCGCCGAGGAAGCCGTCGGCCGGGCGGAGCTGGCCGATGTAGGTGGTGATCAGCTTCTCGGCGGCGATGTCCATCTCGGTGACGACGTCGATCGGGCTGGTCTTGGTGGCGGCGACGCCCAGGTCGGCGGGGCGGCCGTCGCGCAGCAGCGCTCCGGCCCTGCGGGCGGCCTCCAGGGCGATCTCCAGCAGCCCGGCCAGCTCCTCGGGGGTGTCACGGCCGGGCCGGCTCTCGGGGGAGTCCGGGGACTCGGTGGTGCTCACGCGATGGCTCCTCAGTCGGTTCCTGCGGCGGCGGGCAGCGGGGTCCTGGCGGGACAGCAGCCCGCCGGGCAGACGTCGTGGCTGGGGCCGAGGGCGCCCAGGGCGCAGCGCTCGGGGCGGCGGCCACGCTCGGTGGCGGCCCGCTCCAGCACCAGGTCGCGCACGGCCGCGGCGAACCGCGGGTCGGCGCCGACGGTCGCGGCGCGGCTGACCGGCAGGCCAAGCTCGGCGGCCCTGGCCGCGGCCTCGGTGTCGAGGTCGTAGCGGACCTCCATGTGGTCGGAGACGAAGCCGATGGGCACCATGACCACCGCGGGCGCGCCCGCGGCGTGCACCGCGTCGAGGTGGTCGCAGATGTCGGGCTCCAGCCACGGGATCTGCGGGGCGCCGCTGCGCGACTGGTAGACCAGGTCCCAGGGCCGGTCCACACCGGTGGCCTCGCGTACCGCGTCGGCGATCACCCGGGCGGTGTCCAGGTGCTGCGCCACGTACGCTCCCCCGCCGCCGTGGCCCGGCACCGGCCCCGAGGTGTCGGCGGCGGCCGTCGGGATCGAGTGCGTGGTGAAGGCGAGCCGGGCGCCGTCGCGCACGTCCTGCGGCAGCTCGTCCAGTGCCGCGAGCGTCGCGTCGACCATCGGGCCTACGAAACCGGGGTGGTTGAAGTAGTGCCGCAGCTTGTCCACCCGCGGCACCGGGCGTCCCTCGTCGGCGAGGACGGCGAGGGAGGCGGCCAGATTCTCGCGGTACTGGCGGCAGCCGGAGTACGAGGCGTAGGCGCTGGTGGCCAGCACCAGGACCCGGCGGTGGCCCGCGTCGGAGATCTCCCGCAGCGCGTCGGTCAGATACGGCGCCCAGTTGCGGTTGCCCCAGTGGACCGGCAGGTCGAGGCCGTGCCCGGCGAAGTCCTTGCGGAGCGCGTCCAGCAGCTCGCGGTTCTGGCCGTTGATCGGGCTGACGCCGCCGAAGAGGAAGTAGTGCTGCCCGACCTCCTTCAGCCGCTCGCGCGGGATGCCACGGCCGCGAGTGACGTTCTCCAGGAAGGGCACCACGTCGTCCGGCCCCTCCGGGCCGCCGAAGGAGAGCAGCAGCAGGGCGTCGTACGGTCCCGCGTCGGGCGCCGGGTGGCCGGACGCGTCCGGCGGGGCCGGCTCGGCCCGCTGTTCGAGGTGGTCTGGCTCGTCTGGCTGGTCTGGCATGTTCCCGATCCTGCCATCCGGTGGTCCGCGGCCCTCGGTCCGGCTCCCGGAAAAGGGGTTGCGCCGCTCTCGTAAGCTGTATGGACCACCTACATCCCTTACCGATCTTCGAGCAGCGGCGACAGCGCCGGGGAGCCGCAGTGACCAGCCCGTACCGCGCGATATTCGTCGCCCCAGGCACCAAGAGCTTCTCCGCCGCCGGACTCATCGGCCGGATGCCGCTGTCCATGCTGGGCATCGGCATCGTGACGATGATCTCCCAGGTCACCGGCCGCTACGGCCTCGCGGGCGCGCTCGCCGCGACGCTGGCGCTGTCGGGGGCGGCCATCGGACCGCAGATCTCCCGGCTGGTGGACCGCTACGGGCAGCGGCGGGTGCTGCGGCCGGCCAGCGCGGTGACGGTGTGCTCGGTGGCCGCGCTGCTGGCCGGGGTCGAGGCGGGGGCGCCGGACTGGGTGTACTTCGCCTGCGTGGTGGCCGCGGGCTGCACGCCGAGCATGGGCGCCATGGTGCGGGCCCGGTGGTCGGCGATCCACCGCGGCTCGGCCGAACTGCTGCACACCGCCTACTCGTTCGAGTCCGTGGTGGACGAGATCGTCTTCATCCTCGGCCCGATCCTGTCCATCGGGCTGTGCACCGTCTGGTTCGCCGAGGCCGGTCCGCTGCTGGCGGCCGCCTTCCTCGGCGTCGGCGTGTTCTGGCTGACCGCCCAGCGCGCCACCGAGCCGGCGCCGCACCCGCGCGACCACCTCTCGGACCGCTCGGTGCTGCGTGAGCCGGGTCTGCTGGTGCTGGCGGGCGTCTTCGTCGGGACCGGCGCGCTGTTCGGCGCGGTCGACGTGATCACCGTCGCCTTCGCCGACGAGCGCGGCCACAAGGCGCTGGCCAGCGTGGTGCTGGCGACCTACGCCCTGGGCTCGTGCCTGGCGGGGCTGGTTTTCGGGCTGGTGACCCCCCGCCGCTCGGCCACGGGGAGGTTCCTGCTGGGCATCGCGCTGATGGCCGTGAGTATGATCCCGCCACTACTGGTGGGAAACTTGGTGTTCCTGGCAGTGGCGCTGTTCGTGTCCGGCCTGACCATCGCTCCGACGATGGTGACCGCGATGGGCCTGATCGAGCAGCTGGTACCGCGGGCGAAACTGACCGAGGGCATCACGTGGACCTCCACGGGGATGGCGGTCGGGGTCGCCGCCGGAGCCGCCGCCGCGGGTCGGGTGATCGACGCGCACGGCGCCTCCACGGCGTTCGCGGTACCGGCCTCCGCGGCGGTCCTCGCCGCGGCGGTGGCGTTCCTCGGGTACCGCCGGCTGCGGCCGGCGCCGGAGCGGGAGGGGTCGCACAGCGATGAGCGAGCCGCAGTCGGGCATATCGACCGGGAGCACGACGACCGTCACGACGGGCAGGCCAGCCGCGAAGGCGTGGCGTAACTGGGCGGGCAACGTCTCCGCCCGGCCGCGGCGCAGCGTGGCGCCCGCCTCCGCCGGGGAACTGGCCGAGGTGCTGCGGCAGGCGGCCGAGGACGGCCTCACCGTCAAGGCGGTCGGCTCCGGGCACTCCTTCACCGCGATCGCCGCCGCCGAGGGTGTGCTGATCCGCCCCGAGGGCCTCACCGCCATCCGCGCGCTGGACCGCGCCGCGGGCACCGTCACCGTCGAGGCCGGGGTGCAGCTCAAGGAGCTGAACGCGGCGCTGGCCGCCGAGGGCCTGTCGCTGACGAACATGGGCGACATCATGGAGCAGACGGTGGCGGGCGCCATCAGCACCGGCACCCACGGCACCGGCCGCGCGTCGGGCTCCATCGCCGCCCAGATCACCGCGCTCGAACTGGTCACCGCCGACGGCTCGGTGCTGACCTGCTCCGCGACGGAGAACGCCGAGGTCTTCGCCGCCGCCCGGATCGGGCTCGGGGCGCTGGGCGTGGTCAGCGCGGTCACCTTCGCCGTGGAGCCGGTTTTCCTGCTGACCGCCCGCGAGGAACCCATGCGCTTCGAGCGGGTGATGGCCGAGTTCGACGAGCTCGTCGCGGAGAACGAGCACTTCGAGTTCTACTGGTTCCCGCACACCGACGGCTGCAACACCAAGCGGAACAACCGCAGTGCGGGCCCGGCGGCCCCGGTCCCGGCGCTGCGCGGCTGGATCGACGACGAACTCCTGTCCAACGGCGTCTTCCAGGCCGCCTGCGCGGTCGGCCGGGTCGCCCCCGCGGTCATCCCCGGCATCGCCAAGCTCTCCAGCCGCGCCCTGTCGGCCCGTACGTACACCGACATCCCGTACAAGGTGTTCACCTCCCCGCGCCGGGTGCGCTTCGTGGAGATGGAGTACGCGGTGCCGCGCGAGGCGGCGGTGGACGCGCTGACCGAGGTCAAGGCGATGGTGGACGCCTCGGACCTGCGGGTGAGCTTCCCCGTGGAGGTACGGGTGGCGCCCACCGACGACATCACGCTGTCGACGGCGTCCGGGCGGGACAGCGCGTACATCGCGGTGCACATGTACCGGGGCAGCCGCTACCAGGAGTACTTCACGGCCGTCGAGAAGATCATGACGGCCCGTGGCGGGCGTCCGCACTGGGGCAAGATGCACACCCGCGACGCCGAGTACCTCAGCGCGGCCTACCCGCGGTTCGGCGAGTTCACCGCGCTGCGCGACCGGTTGGACCCGGAACGGCTGTTCGCCAACGACTACCTGCGACGGGTGCTGGGTTCATAACCGTACGTCCCTGTTTGCCCCCGGCGCGCGCCACGAAAGTGTGAGCCGTCCCACTCAACTCCCGCCCCACGGGCCAGATTCGACGGCGCGGCAGCACACCCGGCTGGACCAAATGGAGTACCGTTGCGAATCCTGGCTCCCGGTCGCCCGTCCGGTGGTCCGGATCATGCGGGAGGGGAGTCCGACGGCACTCGTCCCGGGACGCCGGATTGGTCACGGAGAGTGGCCAACTGACCACCGTCCCATAACGGCGTGTCACCACGTAGGCCCGACACGCCGGGTAACTCCGTAAGGTTGTGGCACGCTGCACCCGGGCAGGCCACACTCGTCCAACGGGAGCAGCGACGCACGTGACGTCGGCAGGCACCACCCGGGAGGTAATCGTGCCCGAACTGCGGGTCGTGGCCGTCAGCAACGACGGCACACGCCTGGTGCTCAAAGCTGCCGACAGCACCGAATACACCCTCCCGATCGACGAGCGGCTGCGGGCAGCCGTCCGCAACGACCGGGCCCGGCTGGGCCAGATCGAGATCGAGGTCGAGAGCCATCTGCGGCCCCGCGACATCCAGGCGCGCATACGCGCCGGAGCGTCCGCGGAAGAGGTCGCGTCGATGGCGGGGATCCCGGTCGAGCGGGTGCGCCGCTTCGAGGGGCCGGTACTCGCCGAGCGCGCCTTCATGGCGGAGCGGGCGCGGAAGACCCCGGTACGGCGGCAGGGCGAGAGCACCGGTCCCCAGCTGGGTGAGGCCGTGTCCGAGCGGCTGCTGCTGCGCGGCGCGGAGAAGGACACCGTGCTGTGGGACTCCTGGCGCCGCGACGACGGCACCTGGGAGGTGCTGCTGGTCTACCGGGTCGCCGGTGAGCCGCACTCGGCGAGCTGGACCTACGACCCGCCGCGCCGCCTGGTGCAGGCGGTCGACGACGAGGCCAGGTCGCTGATCGGCGAGACGTCCTCGCAGGCCGAGGCCAAGGAAGCGAGCTTTCCGTTCGTTCCCCGGATCGCCCGGCTGCCGCGGGACCGTCCGCTGGACCGCGCGCTCGACCGGCAGCTCGAACGGCCGGAGCGTCCCGACCGGGAGGCCCGCGCCGAGGAGCAGCCGGTGGCGGAGGAGCGGGACTCGCTGACGAGCCTGCTCGAAGCGGTGCCGAGCTTCCGCGGTGACATGGTCGTACCGGCTCCCCCGCCGGTGCCGCCGGACGCCGCGCCCGCGGTCGAGGCTCCCGAGGAGACGGAGGAGGAAGCGGCTCCCGCCGCCAGTGCGGGCGCCGGTGCCGCCTACGCCGACGTGCTCATGCCGCGGGCGGTCGCCGGCCACCGCGACCGGCTGGTCGGCACCACCGACCGCCAGGCCGAGGCCGACGGCGTCCGCCCCGGCCGCCGCGCGACGGTGCCCAGCTGGGACGAGATCGTCTTCGGCAGCCGCCGCAAGAAGGAGTAGCCGCCCGGCGGGGTACGGGGCACCGCCGGTGGTCGGCCGCCGGTCGCCACCGCCGACGGCCACCGATTCGCCGCACGCACGGCTTGCCGCGCCTGCGGCGAATCGGTTCTGCACCCCGCCCGCGGCGGAACCCTTCGGTGCCGCCGCCCGACCGGCGGTCTTCGTCCGCGCCCTGCGCGTCCGGGCCGCGCCCGGCTCCGCCGCCTGTCTCGTCGTCAACCGCCGGACGGCCGCAGCCGCCCCGGCGGTTGACGGGTGGACAGGGTCAGCCCGGGGTGGGGCCGGTGGCGATGGGGCGGGTGGGGTCGGCGGTCCATTCGCTCCAGGAGCCGACGTAGAGGGCGGCGGGGATGCCCGCGGCGGCCAGGGCGAGGGCCTCGTGGGCGGCGGAGACTCCGGAGCCGCAGTAGACGCCGACCTCGGTGCCGTCCTTGGCGCCGAGCGCGGCGAAGCGGTCGGCGAGGGCCGCGGGGTCCAGGAAGCGGCCGTCGGGGCGGTAGTTGTCCATGGTGGGCGCGCTGACCGCGCCGGGGATGTGGCCGCCGACCCGGTCGATCGGCTCGACCTCGCCCCGGTAGCGCTCCCCGGCCCGCGCGTCGAACAGCAGACCGCGGCGGGCCAGCGCCGCCGCCCCGTCCGCGTCCAGCAGCGGCAGCGCGCCCGGCCGCGGCACGAAGTCGCCGCCGCCCGCCGCCGGTTCCTCGGTGCTCAGCGGGCGCCCGGCCGCGTTCCAGGCACCCAGGCCGCCGTCCAGGACGCGCACCCGGGAGTGCCCGGCCCAGCTCAGCAGCCACCAGGCGCGGGCGGCGCCCCATGTCTGCCAGTCGTCGTAGACCACGACGTCGCGGTCCCCGCTGACCCCGGCCCGCCGCATCGCGGCGCCGAAGTCGGCCAGGTCCGGCAGCGGATGGCGCCCCGCGGGCCCGGGCGGCGCCGCGAGTTCGGCGTCGAGGTCGACGTACCGCGCGCCGGGGATGTGCCCCTGGGCGTAGAGCGGTCGGCCGGGCGCCCCGCCGTGCTGCCAGCGGACGTCGAGGAGGGTGATCGCGTCCTGCGCGCCGGGTGCGTCGAGCGCGTCCGCGAGTTCGGTCACCGAGATGAGGGGTTCCATACGCATATTGTGGGCGCCCGCTCCTGGACGCGGTGCGCGGGGACCCCGCATGACGGTGACCAGGAAACGGACTTCATATGTCAATTCGGTCGCCGCGCTGCACCAGGGTGATGAATGCGGCCCGGTCAGGCCGCGCGCCGGTGCCGGTGGTGCAACGATCTCTCGTGCCCCTCCCCCTACCCCCGGGGCACGCCGGCCGGCCCATGACCACCGGCTGCCCCCGAGGAGACGTGTCCATGACCGACGTACCTACTCGGCGCCCGCCCGGCACACCCTGCTGGGTCAGCCTGATGGCCCACCAGGCCGACCTGGCACAGGATTTCTACGGCGCGCTCTTCGGCTGGGAGTTCGTCCCCGGCCCGCAGCAGCTGGGCACCTATGTGCTCGCCGAGTTGGACGGCAGACGGATCGCGGGCATCGGCGAGGGGCCGCAGGAGCCGCACCGGCCGGTCTCGTGGACCACCCTGCTCGCCGCCGACGACGTCGACCTGACCGCCGAGTTGGTGCGCGAGTGCGGCGGCACCGTCGGCATCGGGCCGCTCAACGCCAACGACGAGGGGCGGCTCGCCATCGCCGTGGACCCGTCCGGCGCGGTCTTCGGCATCTGGCAGGGCCAACTCCTCAGCGGCACCGAGGCCACCGGCGGGCCGGGCACCCTGGTCTGGAGCGAACTGGTCACCCGGGACTCGTCGCTGGTCGGCAAGTTCTACCAGGCCGTCTTCGGCTTCGGCTCCGGCGGCGCGCCGGGCGAGCGGACCGACGGCGACGAGGCCGACACGCTGGCCGACCGCATCCTGCTGCAGGTCGACGGCCGTCCGGTGGCGGGGGTGCACGGTGTCGGCCAGCGCCTGCCGCGCGACCGCGGCGCGCACTGGATGTCGTACTTCGGGGTCGCCGACGCGGACGAGGCGGCCCGCCGGGTCACCGAACTCGGCGGCCGCCTCCTCGATCCGCCGCACGACACGGTCCACGGCCGCCTCGCCACCGTCGCCGACCCGGAGGGCGCCGCCTTCTCCGTGGTGACCGCCGGCACCTGACGGCCGGCCGCCGCCGAGCGGGGGGCCTACGCCGGTTCCGCCGCCTCTCCGCCCTGGGTGGCGGAGAAGAGCAACTGCGGTGCGTCCGCGAGGACCAGGCCCGCGGCGCCGCGGACCTCCGCGCCGTCGCCCAGGCCGCCGGTGACGATCTCGACGCCCGCCGCGGCGGACGGCAGCGTGTGGCGCCGGACCCCGGCCCTGATCGGCTCCAGGATGTCGTCGCCCGCCACGGCCAGGTCGCCGCCGACCACGATCAGCGCCGGGTTGAGCAGGGTGACCAGGGTCGACAGGGCGCGGCCCACCGCGTCCCCGGCGTCCCGAACGGCCCGCAGCGCGCCCGGGTCGCGCCGCCGGACCAGCGCGGGCAGATCGCGGGCGGTGACCCGCTCGCCCCAACTGTCCGACAGCAGCCGGGCGATGGCCACCGGGCTCGCCACGGTCTCCAGGCAACCGCGGTTGCCGCAGCGGCAGATGAGGCCGTCGGCGACCAGCGGCAGATGGCCGATCTCGCCCGCGAGCCCGCGGGCGCCGAGCAGCAGCCTGCCGCGGCTGACGATGCCCGCGCCGATCCCGGCGGACAGCCGTACGTAGACCATGTCGGCGGCCCGCCGCCCGGCGCCGTACATCCGCTCGGCGAGCGCCCCGGCGTTGGCGTCGTTGGTGACCCGGGCGGGCAGCGAGGTGCGGCGGCGCAGTTCGTCGGTGAGCCGCAGGCCCACCCAGCCGGGCATGATCCCCTCGGCGCCCAGCGCGCCGCTGCCCTTCTCGACCGGCGAGGCGATCCCCGCGCCGATGCCGAGCACCCGCTCGCGCACGACGCCGGTCTCCCGCAGCGCCCTGCCGACCAGCACGGCCACCAGGTCGAGGGTCTCCTCGGGCGCCCGGTCGACGTCCTTGGCGACCCAGTGCTCCCAGAGCACCGCGCCGAACAGGTCGCACAGGATCACCCGTACGTGCTGGTGGCCGATGTCCGCGCCGACCGCGTACCCGGCGCCGGGCACCAGGGAGAGGGACTGCGCGGGGCGCCCGGTGCGGCGCGGCTCGGGCTCCTCTGGGCCCTCGTCCTCGGTGACCAGGCCGACCGCGATCAGGTCGGCGATCAGCGAGGACACGGTGGCCCTGGACAGGCCGGTGACGCGGACGAGTTCGGGCCTGCTGCTGCGCGCGGCGGTGTGCAGCGCCTCCAGGACCCGCAGCCTCCCGACCTCGCGGAGATTGACTGGTGTGTCGATCACTACCCCCCGGGTGTGTCGCTGCGTCGGCAACCGCACGCTGCCCTGTCGGTGTTGACGGCGTCAAGCTCCCTGCCCGGCGGTCCCGCCGCCGGGGACACGGAAGTTCCGCGCCCCGGCGGCGGCGCCGAAGGGCGCCCCCCGTCAGCCGCCGATCGCGACGGAGAACAGGTGCATGCCCACCTGGTGGTCGACCTGGGTCCGGCTCACGTCCGGCAGCGTGATCGCCCGCACGCTCTTGCCGGGCAGCAGGTCCACGGTGGCCGCGTACATGTGCACGGTCTGGTGCTGCTGCCCGCCGCCGTTGTTGAGGTACGGGGTGGTGGCGGCGATGTCGCTGCCCTGCGCGGCTGATCCCGACCACCAGTCGGCGAGCGCCAGCGCGTAGGTCTGGGTGCTCCCGTCGGTGTAGACGATGGTGCCGGTGCCCGAGGAGGCGCCGAAGGCGCTGGTCCCCACGAAGCCCAACTTGGCGCCGGTGCCGGTGAGCTCGACGGCCTGGCCGCCCGCGACCGCGTTGTCGGGCTGCCCGGTGCCCGCGGTGGCGGGCCAGGGGAAGGACACCCCGTCGTGGTCGGTGGAGTGGCCCGGGGTCCAGCCCTCGGCCGCCAGCGCCTGCAGGGAGAAGCTGGCTCCCTCGGCGTCGATGCTGCCGGTGCCGGTGTGGGCGTCGTCGCTGACGCCGGAGTTGCCGTAGGCCGCGGACAGCGACGGGTACGGCACGCTGACCGGTGCCTGGGCGCCGTGGTCGCCGCCGGGTGTGCTGACGGTGACGGACAGCGCGAAGGCGTCGGGTGCGGTGCCCTCGGGGACCGTGACCTGCCAGGTGGTGGTCACGGACGCGCCCGCGCCGACCTGGTCGAAGGTCGCGGGGGTGGTGGCGGTGGCCGTCCAGCCGGAGGGCGCGGCCAGGGCGACCGTCACCGGGCCGACGGGCGCGGCGCCGCCGTTGGTGTAGGTGGTGGTCGCGGTGAGTGTGGAGCCCGCCTCGGCGATGGGCAGCGCCTTGAGGGTGAGGGAGCCGCGGACCACGATCGCGGTGGAGCCGGTCACGCCGCCGACGGTCGCCGAGATGGTGGCGGCGCCGTCGGCGACAGCGTGGACCAGTCCGTCGGCGTCGACCGTGGCGACCGCCGGGTCACTGCTGGCGTAGCTGACCTTCGCGGTCTTCAGGTCGACGAACGACTGGTCGGCGGCGACCGCCTCCACCACGCCGTCCGCGGTGATCGAGCGGTCGCGGTGCTCCTTCGCCGGGTCGGTGTCGTCCTTGATCCACCGGTTCCTCCCCGTCAGGCTGAAGGTGTCGCCCGCGTTGTAGACGACGTTCTCCGGCTGCACGGTCACATAGCGCACCTTCGGTGTCAGGGCGCCGCTGATCCGCACCGCCGCCTCGCCCGCGACATGCGCGGAGTCCGGGCCGATCCGGAAGCTGTAGGCGCCGTCGTACACCGTCTGCCGGGAGTGCGCGGCGTCCCAGGAGGAGAGGTCCGCGGCCCGCACGGTGAGCGTCAGGTGCTGGCTCCTGCCGGGCTTGAGGACCTTGGTCTTGGCGAAGCCCACCAGCCGCTCGGCGGGCAGTTCGACGCCGGGGACGGTGAACTGGGTCGCCGCGTAGAGCTGCGCCACCGTGGCGCCCGCCGTCGCGCCGGTGTTCGTCACGTCGACGCCGATCTTGACGGTGCCGTCCGCGGAGATCCGGTCGTGGTTCGCGGTGACGCCGGAGAAGGCGAACGTGCTGTAGCTGAGGCCGTATCCGAAGGGGTAGGTCGGCGTGCCGGTGAAGTACCGGTAGGTACGGCCGAGTCCGCCGGTCCGCGCGGGTGTCAGGCCGTAGTTCTGCTTGTCGGGGAGCTGGGAGTCGTCCTTGTACCAGGTGAAGTTCAGGTGCCCCGAGGGGTTCTGGGCGCCGAAGAGCACGTCGGCGAGCGCGGTGCCCTGGGCCTGGCCGTTGTAGCCGCTGAAGAGGATCGAGGAGACCGGGGAGGCGGCGGACTGCTCGCTGTCGAGGGTGACGGGGCCGTCGGACTGGACGACGAGCGCGAGCCTGTCGTTGCCCAGGGCCGCGGTCTGGTCGATCAGCGACTGGTAGTTGCCGGGCATGGCCAGGTTCGTACGGTCCTTGCCCTCGTCAGCGTTGGCCTGGGTGGTGCCGACACAGACCACGACCAGGTCGGCGGCCTTCACCGCCGCCTTGGTCGCGTCGGAGAGCACCGCGGGTGTGGTCGCCGTGGCGGAGGACCGGGCGGCGTCGTAGACCACCGACGCCGTGGGGTTCGCGGCGTACACGGCGTTCTTGATGCCCTGCAGCGGGCTGGTCCGGTGGCTGGGGTCGCCCGAGTAGAGGCCGAGGGAGGTGGTGCCCGCGAGGTCGCCGAGGACGACCACCTTCCTGGACGTGGCGAGGGACGCGGGCAGCAGCGGTGTCTTCGCGGCGGCGGGCGCGCGGTTCTTCAGCAGTACCAGCGAGTTGTCGGCGACGGTGGTCGCCAGCGCCTGGTGCGCCGGGCTCTCGATCTGGTCCTTGGTGATGGCGGTGTACGGCACCGAGCCCGCCGGGTCGAACTCGCCGGTCTCCATCCGGACGGTGAAGACCTTCACCAGAGCGGTGTCGATGACGCCCTCGCTGAGCGCGCCCGCGGCGATGGCGGCCGTGATGTTGGCGGTGGTCGCCTCGTCACCGGTGCAGTTCAGGTCGGTGCCCGCCCGCAGCGCGTACGCCTGGCCGCCGGCCTGTCCGGACAGCGTCTTCCCGGTCGCGGTCTCGGTCCACGTGGGGTCAGCCTTGTGGTCGGTGGTCCAGCCGGGCGGCGCCCAGTCGTGACCGCCGGGGAACTGCCGCCAGTTGGTGCCGACGGCGCCGCAGTCCGAGGTGATGTAGCCGTTGAACCCGTAGGTGCGCCGGGCGAGTTCGTCGGTGGTGTAGGTGTCGGACACCGACGGGGTGCCGTTGATGGCGTTGTACGAGGTCATCAGCCCGGCGACGTGCGCGTCCTCGATCAGCGTGCGGAACTGCGCGGTGTAGTAGTCCCGTAAGGAGGTGTCGTCGACGTCGGAGCTGATGCCGGTGCGGTCGTCCTCGACGTTGTTGAGCGCGTAGTGCTTGGCGGTGGCGGCGACCTTGAGGTAGCCGGTCTGCGAGGTGCCGTCCGGGTTGTTGCCCTCGTACCCGTCGACGAACTGGCCCGCCATCCGGCCGGTGAAGTACGGGTCCTCGCCGAACGCCTCGTCGGTCCTGCCCCACCGCGGGTCGCGGTCGAGGTTGACGGTGGGCGCCCAGAAGGTCAGCGAGCCGTAGTCGTCGGCGGACGGGCCGAGGTTGTTCTGGCCGGTGTCCCACAGCGACTTGTCGACGAAGCCGCGCACCTCGTCGGAGATCGCGGTGCTCTCCTGGTAGATCAGATCGGGGTCCCAGGACATGGACGAGGCGAAGTTGGTGGGGAAGCTGGTGGCGTGCACCCCGCCGCTCGCGCCGCCGTTGCGGGCGTCCGCGCCGAGGGTGTTGACGCCGTGCTGGCCCTCGCTCCAGTAGGTGTACTGCTGCACGCCGAGCCGGGGGATGGCCGGTCCGCTGTTGGTGCTGAGCTGCTGGACCTTCTCCTGGAGCGTCATCCGCGACACCAGGTCGGCGGCCCGCTCCTGGAAGGAGTGGTGCGTGTCGAGGTAGATCGGGCTGGTGGCCGCCGCCGCCCGGGGCGCGTCCGCCGCCGCCGGCGGGCTGTAGCCCGCGGCCAGTCCTGTCACGCACACCAGGGCGCAGACCGCGGCCAGTCCCGCGCGCCGTTGCTTGTGCTCGTCCATCCTGCCTCCGTCGTCGTCGAGCAGGGGCCCCAGGAGTGACTTCCGTGCAAGTCCGAAGAAACTCCGGGGCTCGCGTTGTCAATTGCGCAGTGTGTGGCCATGTTTGACGCAACGTCAAGAACGCGATCCGGATCCGGGCGCTGGATATTGGCCGATGCCGACGGAAATCAGGACGTCAGGCGGACGTGAGAACGGACGTCAGGACGGGCCTCAGGACGAAGGCGCCATCGGGAGGACGTCGGGCGAGAGGGTGGCGGCCCGCGCGCTCGCGGCGGTCATCCGCCGGGTGTGGTGGCGGCGGCACAGCACCTCGTAACCGACCTCGGTGCCGGGCCGGTTGACGTCGCCGACGACGACCTGGGCGCCCTCGACGACCATCGAGCCGCCTACGGTGCGCGCGTTGTGGGTGGCGCGGGCGCCGCACCAGCACAGCGCCTCGACCTGCAGCACCTCTATTCGGTCGGCCATCTCGACCAGCCGCTGCGAGCCGGGGAAGAGCTTGCTGCGGAAGTCGGTGGTGATACCGAAGGCGAAGACGTCCAGGTCCAGGTCGTCCACGATCCGGGCGAGTTGGTCGACCTGCGCGGGGGTGAAGAACTGCGCCTCGTCCACCAGGACGTAGTCCGCCCGGCCGCCCGCCGAGAGATGGCCGACCAGGTGCGCGTAGCAGTCGAAGGCGTCCGTGGTCTCGGTGGCCTTGGTGGACAGCCCGAGCCGGGAGGAGAGTACGCCCTCACCGGCCCGGTCGTCGCGGGTGAAGATCATGCCCTGCAGTCCGCGGGCCGAGCGGTTGTGCTCGATCTGGAGGGCGAGGGTGCTTTTCCCGCAGTCCATCGTGCCGCAGAAGAACACAAGCTCGGGCATGGCGGAGCGACGCCTTTCGGTGGAACCGGCAGGAGGGATCTCAGGAGCGTACTTCGAGCAGCGGTACGAGCTGTTCGACGGGGGTCATCGAGCCGTGCAGACCGGTCATCTTCGACTCCCCCGGCTCCGTACGGCTGGCCACGATCGCCATGTCGTCGCGGGCGGCGGCCACCACGTCCCCGATCCGGCCGAGCACCCGCGCGTCCACGTGCGGGCCGAACCACCCCGCCGCGATCGCCTCGTCCCGGCTCGCCACCCACATCCGGTCGCCGAGCACCTCGCGCCACACCGCGTACACGTCGGCGGCGGCGCCCGGCACCGCGTAGACATGGCGGGCCCGGCCCTCGCCGCCGAGCACCGCGACCCCGGCGCCCAGCTCCCAGTCGTCGTCGAAGTCGATCCGCGACTCCTCGTCGAAGGGGATGTCGATCATGCCGTGGTCGGCGGTGACGTACAGGACGCTGCGCGGCGGGAGCTGCTCGGCGAGCCGCTGCACCAGCCGGTCGACCATCATCAGCTGGCCGCGCCAGGCGTCGGAGTCGACGCCGTGCCGGTGGCCCATGGCGTCCAGCTCGCTGTAGTACGTGTAGACCAGCGCGCGGTCGGCGGCGGCCAGCCGGTCCGCGGCCAGGTCCACCCGGTCCTCGCCGCCGAGCCTGCCGTGGAAGGTGCCGCCGGACAGCGCGACCTTGGTCAGCGGGGTCTGCTGGAAGGTCGGCGAGGAGACCTGGCAGGTGGCGATCCCGGCCGCGTCGGCCAGCGAGAAGACGGTGGGGTGCGGCTGCCAGACCCGCGGCTCGGTCCACGGCTGCCAGCGGAGCTGGTTCATCAGCTCGCCGGTGTCCGGGTTGAGCGCGGTGTAGCCCGCCAGGCCGTGCGCGCCCGGCGGCAGCCCGGTGCCGACCGACGCGAGCGAGGTCGCGGTGGTGGCGGGGAAGCCTGCGGTCAGCGGCCTGCCGGTGCCGCCCAGCGAGCCGGCCAGCAGCGAGGTCAGATACGGCGCCTCGCCGGGGTGCGCGCGCAGCTGCTCCCAGCCGAGGCCGTCGACGAGGAAGACGCACACCCGGTCGGCGGGGGCGAGTTCCAGCCCGGTCACGGGCATGCCGGGGACAGCGAAGGCGGCGGTGGCCGCCGGGATCAGGTCGCAGAGCGAACCGGTGCCGTACGCGGGGGCGGGCGCGGTGCGCGGGTCGAGTGGCGCGGGGTCGTCCGCGTCATGGAGCGGGTGGACCATCAGTCGCTGGCCGCGGTCGCCTCGGAGAGCGCCTGGGCGAAGGCCAGCGTCTGCCGAACGGTGTCGGGGCCGTCCCCCGCCTCGCTCACCCGCAGCGACAGGTCGTCGGCGGTGGAGGAGCCCGTGTAGCCGTGGTCGGCCTCGCAGTTCGGGTCGCCGCACGCGGCCGGCTCCAGGTCGAGCCGCGACACCGCGCCCCAGCCGATGGTGAGCACGACCTCGCGGGGCAGGGTGCCGGGCGTGTACGACTCCGGGTTGGCCACCACCCGGCTGACCACCACCGACGAGATCCGGCCGATCTTCACGGACTCGGTGGAGGTGGTGGCGTACGGCGTCGGCGAGGTGTCGTCGGCGGCCTGCTCGTCGGTGTGGCTGACGATGAAGCGGCTGCCGGTGAGCACGAGCACGGTGACATGGCGGCGGACCTCGTTCGCGTCGAACGTGGTCTCCTGGTGGACGAGGTACGAGGACACCGGTTCCCGCCCGACAGCGGCTTCGACGGCCTCCGCCACCAGTGTGGGGTAGTAGCCGCTGCGCTCGATGGCCGTGCGCAGGCCCTGAGTCGTCGTACCGGTCTTCGCCATGCCGCCCATCCTAATGGCGTGTCCGCTCAGAACGACGACAGTGCGCGAGGCCCGAGGTCGGTCCTGGCGGGCGGCCGGGCCAGCCGGACGGACGCGCCGAGCACGGTCAGGCCGCGCGCCGCGACCACGACGGGTTCGAGGTCCACCGCGACCACCTCGGGCAGGTCGGCGGTGAGCAGCGACACCCGCAGCAGCAACTCCTCCAGGGCGCCGGTGTCGACCGGTTCCGCGCCGCGCCAGCCGAACAGCAGCGGCGCCGCCTTGATGGAGCGCACCAGCTCGGCCGCGTCCCGGTCGGTGGCGGGGACCAGCCGGTGGGCGGTGTCCCCGAGCAGTTCCGAGGGCGCGCCCGCCAGACCGAACGACAGCACGGCGCCCACCGCCGGGTCCACCCCGGCGCGTACCACCGTGTCGACCCCGCGCGGCGCCATCGCCTGCACCACCGGGCGCAGCTCCGCCGGGCCGCCGAGCCGGGCGGTGAGCTCGTCGTAGGCCCGCCGCAGGTCGCCCTCGTCGGCGAGGTCGAGCCGGACGCCGCCGAGGTCGGCGCGGTGCCGCAGATGGGGCGCGGTGGTCTTGAGCGCCACCGGGTAGCCGAGCCGGGCGGCGGCGGCCACCGCGCTCGCCGGGTCGGGCGCGGGCAGCGCGCCGCGCACCCGGATGCCGTACCTGCCCAGCAGGGTCGCGGTGTCCGCCTCGCCGAGGACGATCTCCTCCCCCTGCTGCTCCCCCTCGGGCAGCAGCCGGCGTACGTCCTCGGCCGCCGCGGCCTCCTGGATGTCCTCGAACTGCGGGACGCGGCCCGGCTCGGCGGCGGTGGTCCGCCAGGCGGCGTACGCGGCGGCCTCGGCCAGCGCCCGTACCGCCCGGTCGGGCGCGGGGTAGGCGGGGACGCGGGCCCCGCCGCCGTCGACCGCGCTGAGCCGGTCGGCCATGGTGTCCAGGGCGAGGTGGACGACGACCACCGGTTTGTGGCTGTCCGCGGCGGCGACCGCCCGGCGCAGCGCGGCGGCGAGCACCGGGTCGTCGCCGGACTCCTGGTCGGGGTCGTCCTCGGAGCCGACCCGCGGGATGGCGGTGACGACGACGGCGTCGCTGCCGGGGTCCGCGAGCGCGATGGCCAGCGCGGTGGCGAAGTCGTCAGGAGTGGCGGCGGTGGTGAGGTCCAGCGGGGCGTACGGCCGCATCCCCGCGGTCAGCGCCGCGTCGTAGGTGAGCAGGCCGAGCGACTCGGAGTTGCCGAGCACCGCCAGCCGGTCCCCCGGCGGCAGCGGCTGGAGCGCCAGGTAGAGACCGGCGTCCAGGAGTTCGGTGACGGTGTCGACGCGGATCACCCCGGCCTGCCGGAACAGCGCGCTGACGGTGGTGTCGGGGATGCGGGTGACGGGCACGGCGTGCCCGGCGGGGACCGAGCCGGAGTGGAGCGCACCCTTGACCACCACCACGGGTTTGGCGGCGGCGGTACGGCGGGCGAGCCGGGTGAACTTGCGCGGGTTGCCGAACGATTCGAGGTACATCAGCACCGCGTGCGTGTCGGGGTCGTCCTGCCAGTACTGCAGCAGGTCGTTGCCGGAGACGTCGGCGCGGTTCCCCGCCGAGACGAAGGTGGAGGGGCCCGCGCCGCGGGCGTGCAGCCCGGACAGCAGGGCGATGCCGATGGACCCGGACTGGGTGAACAGGCCGAGCCGCCCGGTGTGCGGCATCGCGGGCGCCAGCGAGGCGTTGAGCCGGATGTCCGCGGCGGTGTTGAGGACGCCGAAGGAGTTGGGGCCGATCACCCGCATGCCGTGGCCGCGGGCCTGTCTGACCAGGTCGCGCTGCCGCTCCCGGCCCGCGGGGCCGCTCTCCGAGTATCCGGCGGCGACCACCACCAGTCCCTGGACACCGGCCGCGCCGCAGTCGTCGACGGCCTCCGGGACCTGCTCGGCGGGGACCGCGACGACCGCCAGGTCGACGGCGCCGCCGATCTCGCGGACCGAGCGGTGGCCGGGCACGCCGTCGATGACGGTGCCGTCCTCGGGGAAGGAGCGGTTGACCGCGTAGACCTGCCCGGTGAAGCCGCCCGCGACGATGGAGCGCAGCAGGGTGCGGCCGACGCCGCCGGGCCTGCGGCCGGTGCCGATCACGGCGACCGAGCCGGGCCGCAGCAGCCGCTGCACCGAGCGGGCCTCGGCGCGGTGCTCGCGGGCCCGCATGACCTGGACCGACTCCTCGGTGGGCTCCAGGTCGAGGTCGAGGTGGACCACGCCGTCGGTGAAGCTGCGCTGCTGGGTGAAGCCCGCGTCGGTGAAGACCTTCACCATCTTGCGGTTGGCGGGCAGCACTTCGGCGGTGAAGTGCAGGATGCCGCGCTCCCTGGCGACCGCGGCGATGTGTTCGAGCAGCGCGGAGGCGACACCGCGGCCCTGGTGGGCGTCCTGCACCAGGAAGGCGACCTCGGCGCGGGTGCCGCCCCGCCCCGAGACGGCCCGCCCGTTGTCGTCGGTGCGGTCGTAGCGGACGGTGGCGATGAAGTCGCCGCCGACGGTGGCGGCCAGCCCGACGCGGTCGTCGTAGTCGTGGTGCGTGAAGCGGTGCACGTCCCGGTCGGACAGCCGCGGGTAGGGCGCGAAGAAGCGGTAGTACTTCGACTCGTCCGAGACCTGCTCGTAGAAGCCGACCAGCCGCCCCGCGTCGTCCGGGCCGATCGGTCTGATGTGGGCGATGCCGCCGTCGCGCAGGACGACGTCCGCCTCCCAGTGCACCGGGTACGAATGAGCTGGCTGCGCCGTCATGGGCCCAGGGTAAGCGCGGGCCCGCCCCGCTCGCGGGGGCGACGCACAGCGGGCAGGCTGAGGTGGCGGCGGATCCGCCGGTGCCGGTCCGTGTGCCGGAGCAGCCCTCCGGCCGTGCGAAACTGGTCTAGACAACTGGAACGACCCGAAGGGCAGCACCATGGTTGAGCGCCGTGTCAACGTCGGCTGGGCTGAGGGCCTGCACGCCCGCCCCGCGTCCATCTTCGTCCGCGCGGCGACCGCCGCCGGCGTCCCCGTGACGATCGCCAAGGCCGACGGCAACGCCGTCAACGCCGCGTCCATGCTGGCCGTGCTCAGCCTCGGCGCGACCGGCGGCGAGGAGATCGTGCTCGCCTCCGACGCCGACGGCGCCGACGCCGCGCTCGACCGGCTGGCGAAGCTCGTCGCCGAGGGCCTGGAGGAGCTGCCCGAGACCGTCTGACGGATTCACTCCGCCACCGGGCACGGGAATTCAGCGGGGCCGGACAATCCCACAGGATTGCTCCGGTCCCGCTTTATCGCATTTACGGGCGCCGCAATTCTACGACCTTGTATACGGTGTGTTTGTTAATTGCGGCGGCGCCCCGCGTTGACGGGGTGTTTCAGGATCCTCACCGCGGACCCCCGCTCCACATGGACGGCGGCCAGCCGCCTGGCCCGCTCGGCGTCGCCCCGGGCCACCGCGTCCACGATCGCGGCGTGCTCCTCCCAGGACTCCGCCGCACGGACCGCGGCGCCGTTCCCGTACACCCAGGCGATCTTGTGGCGGAGCTGGGTGAGCAGCGCGGCCAGGGTCGGGCTGCCGGACGCCTGCGCGAGCGTCTCGTGGAACCAGCCGCTCAGCGACGGCAGGTCCGACAACTGCCCCTGCACCGCCCGCTCCTGACCAAGGCGTACGAGCCCGCGCAGCACCTTCAGATGCGCGTCGCTGCGACGCTGAGCCGCACGCGCGGCACCCAGCGGCTCCAGCAGGCCCCGCAGTTCCAGCAGATCGGCGGCCTCCTGCTCGGTCGGCTCGGCGACCGAGGCCCCGGCGTGTCTGCGGGTGCGGACGAACCCCTCGGACTCCAGTGTGCGCAGCGCCTCGCGCACCGGCACCCGCGAGACGCCGTACCGCTGGGCGAGCAGTTCCTCGGTGAGGCGGCCGCCGGGCGGGAAGTAACCGCCGACGATGTCGTCCCTGATGGCCGTACACACCACCTGGGCGGAGATACGCCGGCCCGAGCCGTCCGTGCCGTTCACAGCCGATTCCGCATCGCAGGACCCCATTCTTTTCCCCTATTGTGCGCGACTCCATTCCAGCACACCGGAGAATGGGAAAGCAGCCACCAGAATTCAGGATTGTCCGGGGAGAAACGGACGCACGAAGGCCCCGGCTGGGGGGAAGCCGGGGCCTTCGGTCAGGGGGCGCCGTGGTGGCGCGAGGGGGTCAGACGTTGACGCCGTGTGCGCGCAGGTACGCGACGGGGTCGATGTCCGAGCCGTAGTCAGGGGTGGTGCGCACCTCGAAGTGCAGGTGCGGCCCCGTCACGTTGCCGGTGGCACCGGAGATGCCGATCCGCTGGCCGGCGGTGACCGTCTGCCCGGCCGAGACCAGGGCCTCGGTGAGGTGGCCGTAGACGGTGTACTTGCCGTCGGCGTGCCGGATGATCACGTCGTTGCCGTAGCTGCCGTCCCAGCCCGAGGAGACCACGGTGCCCGCGGCGACGGCGTGCACCGAGGTGCCGGAGTCGACCAGGAAGTCCACACCGGTGTGGTAGCCGCTGGCCCAGTTGGACCCGGCCGCCTTGTACTCGGTGCCGATCGGCGCCGAGCCGACCGGCCTGGTGTAGGCGAGCGCGGCACGGGCGGCGGCCCGGGCGGCGCGCTGCTTCTGCAGCTCGCGCAGCGTCCTGGCGCGGGCTTCGGCCTTTGCCTTCGCCTCCGCCGCGGCCTTGGCCCTGGCGGCGGCCTGCTGCCGGACCTGCTCGGCCTCGGCCTTCGCGGTGTCGGCCGCCTTGTGCTGCGCGTCGGCCTGGACGGCGAGCGAGTGGACCAGGGAGTCGGTCACGTCGAGCGCCTGGGCCAGCGAGGTGCTCTGGGCTGCCTCGGGCTCGGCCTGCCCGGGGGCGGCCATCGCGCTGGAGCCGAAGGCGCCGGTGGCGGTGAGGACGACGACGCCGGCCATGGTGGCGCGGGTGCGGCCGGAGCCCGGGGCGCGGTGGGCACGGCGGTGCTTCCCGCGGGAGGCGGGCAGAACGGTGAACGCCATGGAGAGGCGTCGCTCCTTTCCTTCCTTCTCGCCTACCGGGTTAGCTGACGGGTTCGGAGCAGGAAGGTCTCCTACGGGACCGCCGCACAGGGCGGAAGATCCCGATTCACCCCAGGGACGTGGGTCCCCGGCTCCCCTGACGGGGACTCGGCGATGTGTGCCCGGGGCCGCTGGTGGCGACCGCTGCTGGCGGGCAACGAGCGAAGACGCTAGCCGCGTACTCGCCGATACACCAAACAGATCAGCCGATTTGTTGGCTTCGCCACACCCCCGCGGACTCCCCGAACACCCGCCCATAGTGCCGGAAAACGGGCGGAACCCCGGTGCCACCAGCGGCGACCGGGGTTCCGTCACAACAGGTGCGCGATCAGCCGCTGGTGACCACCTTCACCGGGCCGATGCCGACCTCGCGCACCGGTCCCTCGATGGCGGCCGCGTCCCCGACCAGGACCACCACGAGCCGGTCGAGCGGGAAGGCGTTGACCACCGCGGCGGTCGCCTCGACGGTGCCGGTCTCCACCAGCCGCGCGTACAGCTTCGCCTGGAAGTCGTCGGCGAGTTGCTGCTCGACCTGGTCGGCGAAGGTGTCGGCGACGGCCGCCGCGGTCTCGTAGCGCAGCGGTGCCACGCCCACCAGGTTCTGCACGGCGACGTCCCGCTCCTCGTCGGTCAACCCGCCGTCGGCCAGGGTGCGGATGACCTGCCAGGCGTCGGCCAGCGCCGGTCCCGTCACCTCGGTGGCGACCGAGCCGCTGATGCCCATCAGCGCGGCCCCTGTGGCGCCCTGCGGCGAGCTGGGGGCGGAGCTGAGCAGCACCTGCCCGAAGGCCCGTACGCCGTAGGTGTAGCCCTTCTCCTCGCGCAGCACCCGGTCCAGACGGGATGTCAGGGTGCCGCCGAGGCAGTAGGTGCCGAGTACCTGGGCCGCCCACACCGGGTCGTGCCGGTCGGCGCCGGCCCGTCCGATGAGGACCTGCGTCTGCACCGCGCCCGGCCGGTCCACGATCACCACCCGCGCGGTGTCGTCGGCGGTGATGGCAGGACGGGGGCGCGGCTGCGCCGTGGAGCCGGTCCACGCGCCCAGGGTGTCCTGGAGCAGTGCGGGCAGCTCGATACCGGTGAGGTCGCCGACCACCACGGCGGTCGCCGTCGACGGCCGCACATGGGCGGCGTAGAAGGCGCGTACGGCCGCCGCGTCGATCATCCGGACGGTGTCCTCGGTGCCCTGGCGCGGGCGGGAGCAGCGCAGTTCGGGCGCGAACAGCTCCTTGGACAGCGCCATGGCGGCCCGGCGGCCGGGGTTGGCCAGCTCGTGCGGGATCTCGTCGAGCCGGTTGGCCACCAGCCGCTTGACCTCGTCCTCCGGGAAGGCCGGTGCGCGCAGCGCGTCGGCGAGCAGGCCGAGCGCCTTGTCCAGCCGGGAGGCGGGCACTTCGAGGGAGACCCGCACCCCCGGGTGGTCGGCGTGCGCGTCCAGGGTGGCGCCGCAGCGCTCGAGTTCGGCGGCGAACTCCTCGGCGGTGTGCTTGTCGGTGCCCTCCGACAGCGCCCTGGCCATGATGGTGCCGACGCCGTCCAGGCCCTTGGGCTCGGCGTCCAGCGGCGCGTCGAGCAGCACCTCGACGGCGACGACCTGCTGTCCCGGCCGGTGGCTGGTGAGCAGGGTCAGCCCGTTGCCGAGCGTCGAGCGCTCCGGCGCCGGGAAGGCCCACGGCTTGGGCTCACCGGCCTGCGGCTGGGGGTGGAACGTCATGACGGCCGCGGTGTCGTCGCTCACAGCTCGCCCTCCTGCCCGGTCTGTACGGCCTGGGCGATCTCCGCTGACTGTTCTGGTCCTTCGGCGGCGGCTCCCGCCTCCGGTTCTTCTTCCTCCGCCTGATCGCCGCCCGTGGGCTCGTAGACGAGCACGGCGCGGTTGTCGGGGCGCAGCCGCGCGGCGGCCACGGCCTGGACCTCCGCCGCGGTGACGGTCAGCACCCGGTCCACGGCGGTCAGCGCCAGTTGGGGGTCGCCGTGCAGCACCGCGAAGCGGCACAGCTCGTCGGCCCGGCCGCCCACCGTGGCCAGCCGGTCCAGCCACTCGCGCTCCAACTGCGCCTGGGCGCGCTCCATCTCCTCGGGCGTCGGCCCCTCGGCGGCGAAACGGGCCAGCTCCTCGTCCACCGCGGACTCGATGTCGGCCAGCTCCACACCGCTGGACGCCTTCACGTCCAGCCAGCCCAGCGAGGGCGCGCCGGCCAGCCGCAGCAGGCCGAATCCGGCGGCGACGGCGCTGCGGTCGCGCCGTACCAGCCGGTTGTGCAGCCGCGACGACTCGCCGCCGCCGAGCACCGTCAGCGCCAGGTCGGCGGCGTCGCCCTCACGGGTGCCGTCCGACGGCAGCCGGTACGCCGCCATCAGCGCCCGGGAGGGCACGTCCTCCTCGACGACCTCGCGGACCTGGCCGCCCATCACGTCCGGCAGCGAGCCGTCGCGCGGCTCCGGCTTGCCGTCGTGCGCGGGGATGGTGCCGAAGTACTTGTCGATCCAGGCCAGCGTCCGCTCCGGGTCGATGTCGCCGACCACGGCCAGCACCGCGTTGCCCGGCGCGTAGTAGGTGCGGAAGAAGGCGCGGGCGTCTTCCAGGGAGGCCGCGTCCAGATCCGCCATCGAGCCGATGGGGGTGTGGTGGTAGGGGTGGCCCTCGGGGTAGGCGAGGCCGGTGAGGCGCTCGAAGGCCGTGCCGTAGGGCACGTTGTCGTACCGCTGGCGGCGCTCGTTCTTGACCACGTCGCGCTGGTTGTCCAGGCTCTCCAGGTCGAGCGCGGTCAGCAGGCTGCCCATCCGGTCGGCCTCCAGCCACAGGGCCAGTTCGACCTGGTGGGCGGGCATCGTCTCGAAGTAGTTGGTGCGCTCGAAGCTGGTGGTGCCGTTCAGCGAGCCCCCGGCGGCCTGGACCAGTTCGAAGTGGCCGTTGCCCTGCACACTGGCCGAGCCCTGGAACATCAGGTGCTCGAAGAGGTGGGCGAGACCGGTGCGGCCCTTCACCTCGTGACGGGAACCGACGTCGTACCAGAGGCATACGGACGCGACCGGGGTGAGGTGGTCCTCGGAGAGCACCACCCGCAGGCCGTTCGCCAGGCGGTGCTCGGTGGCTGTCAGGCCGCTGGAGTGTGACTCCGGTGTGGCCGTGTGACCCATGTGCAAGCTGTCCTTCCGGTCGCGTGCGCGGTACTGCGTAGAGTGCTGCCACTCTAGGCAAGCGAGCCGACCGACCGCGAAGTTCCGGGCGACGGCGCGCTCGTGCCGGGTCGTGGTCCGCGTTGTCGGTGGCGCGGTCCACAATGGTCCGCGGCGGTCCCGTACCGTCCACCGGCACGTCGCAGGTCCCGCCGCAGCCGTCCGCGGCGGTCCGCACCACCCGCAAGCCCGCCAGGTCCAGACGAAGGAGCAGCGCCGAGATGGCCCGCCGCACCACGAAGACCCCGCCGCCCGACGATTTCGAGGAGCGCATCCTCGATATCGATGTCGTGGACGAGATGCAGGGCTCCTTCCTCGAGTACGCCTACTCGGTCATCTACTCGCGCGCCCTGCCCGACGCCCGCGACGGCATGAAGCCGGTGCACCGCCGCATCGTCTACCAGATGAACGAGATGGGCCTGCGCCCCGACCGGGGCTTCGTGAAGTGTGCCCGCGTCGTCGGCGAGGTGATGGGCAAGCTGCACCCGCACGGCGACTCCTCGATCTACGACGCCATGGTGCGGATGGCGCAGCCGTTCTCACAGCGGCTACCGCTGGTCGACGGACACGGCAACTTCGGTTCGCTGGACGACCTGCCGGCCGCGATGCGCTACACCGAGGCCCGGATGTCCGGCCCGGCGCAGCTCATGGTGGAGTCGATCGACGAGGACACCGTCGACTTCGCCCCCAACTACGACGGCCAGGAGCAGGAACCCGCCGTTCTGCCCTCCGCCTACCCCAACCTGCTGGTCAACGGCTCGTCCGGGATCGCGGTCGGCATGGCCACCAACATGCCGCCGCACAACCTGGGCGAGGTCATCGCCGCGGCCCGGCACCTGATCCGCTACCCCAACGCGGACCTCGACGCCCTGATGCGCCATGTGCCGGGCCCCGACCTGCCGACCGGCGGCCGGATCATCGGCCTGTCCGGCATCCGCGACGCGTACGAGACGGGCCGCGGCACCTTCAAGATCCGCGCCACCGTGTCCGTCGAGGACGTGACGCCGCGCCGCAAGGGCCTGGTGGTCACCGAACTGCCCTTCACCGTCGGCCCGGAGAAGGTGATCGCGAAGATCAAGGACGCGGTCGGCTCCAAGAAGCTGCAGGGCATCGCCGACGTCAAGGACCTCACCGACCGCGAGCACGGCCTGCGGCTGGTCATCGAGATCAAGAACGGCTTCAACCCCGAGGCCGTGCTGGAGCAGCTCTACAAGCTGACGCCGATGGAGGACTCCTTCGGCATCAACAACGTGGCCCTGGTGGACGGTCAGCCGCTCACCCTCGGCCTCAAGGAGCTGCTGGAGGTCTATGTCGACCACCGCTTCGAGGTCGTCAGGCGGCGCAGCGAGTACCGCCGCACCAAGCGCCGCGACCGGCTGCACCTGGTGGACGGCCTGCTGGTGGCGCTCGTCGACATCGACGAGGTCATCGCCATCATCCGGGCCAGTGACAACGCGGCGGCGGCCAAGACCGGCCTGATGGAGCGCTTCGGGCTGTCCGAGATCCAGACGCAGTACATCCTGGACACCCCGCTGCGGCGGCTGACCCGCTTCGACCGGATCGAGCTGGAGTCCGAGCGCGACCGGCTCGACGCGGAGATCGCCGAGCTGACCCGGATCCTGGAGTCCGACGCCGAGCTGCGCAAGATGGTCTCGGCCGAACTGGCCGCGGTCGCCAAGCAGTACGGCACCGAGCGGCGCACGGTCCTGCTGGAGTCGGCGGGCGCGCCGGTCTCCGCGGTGCCGCTGGAAGTGGCCGACGACCCGTGCCGGGTGCTGCTCTCCTCGACCGGCCTGCTGGCCCGTACCGTCAACGGCGCGGACTTCACCGACGGCGGCGGCAAGCGTGCCCGGCACGACGTGATCGTCTCCGCGGTGCCGACCACCGCGCGGGCGGACGTGGGCGCGGTGACGTCGGCGGGCCGGCTGCTGCGGCTGACCGTCATCGACCTGCCGATGCTGCCGGACACCGCGGGCACCCCGTCGCTGGCCGGCGGCGCCGCGCTGTCGGAGTTCCTGTCGCTGGAGGACGGCGAGCAGGTGCTCTGCCTCACCACGCTCGACGAGTCCTCGCCGGGTCTCGCGCTCGGCACCGAGCAGGGCGTGGTCAAGCGCGTCGTGCCCGACTACCCGGCGAACAAGGACGACCTGGAGGTCATCGGCCTCAAGGACGGCGACCGGGTGGTCGGCGCGGTCGAGCTGCGCACCGGCGAGGAGGACCTGGTCTTCATCACCGACGACGCCCAGCTGCTGCGCTACCCCGCCTCCCAGGTCCGCCCGCAGGGCCGCCCGGCGGGCGGCATGGCGGGCATCAAGCTGGCCGACGGCGCGAAGGTGATCTCCTTCACCGCGGTCGACCCGGCGGTCGACGCGGTGGTCTTCACCGTCGCCCGCTCCGAGGGCACGCTGGACGACGCGGCCGAGGGCACCGCCAAGCTCACCCCGTTCGAGCAGTACCCCCGCAAGGGCCGTGCCACCGGCGGTGTCCGCTGCCAGCGGTTCCTGCGCGGCGAGACCGGCCTGCTGCTCGCCTGGGCGGGCCCCGCGCCCGCCCGCGCGGCCACCGCGACCGGCACCCCCGCCGAGCTTCCGCCGAAGGACCCGCGCCGTGACGGCTCGGGTGTCCCGCTGGCGAAGCAGGTGGCGGTGGTCGCGGGCCCGGTGTAGGGCCTTTCCGGCGGATCATGGGCGGCCCAGGCGGTGTCTGGGGGCACCCCCGGACGGAGTCTGGGGGAGCGTGCGACCGCAAGGCTCCCCCAGCTAACGCTGGGAGGTGCCCCCAAGTGTCCTCATGGCGGAGCTATTTGGGCATTTCGGCAACGCGGCGGCGGGGGCACCCCCGGACGGAGTCTGGGGGAGCGTGCCAGACACCGAAGGGGCCGTTCGTGATCCGCCGGACAGGCCCTAGGGCGGCCTGGGCGCGGGACGACGCCGCCGGGCCCGTTAGGCTCGGGCGGGTGATGACCTGTACCACGGCGTCGGTGGAGTGTGGGGAGACCGTGGCCGCCACGGCCGCGGTCGCCCGGACCTGGCTGTTCGTCGAGCAGCCGGGGCCCTGGGGCGCCAAGGCGCTGACGGGCAGCCGGCTGGAGCACGCGGTGGGGCGGGAGTTGGAGCGGCTCGCCGAAGGCACCGGGGTGCGGGTCGGGCTGATCCGGCGGCCGGGAAGGCACGCCGACCTGCACCGGCCGACACGGCACCGGGTGTACGCGGCGCACACCGCGCCCGGCGCCGACTGGATCCGTACCGCCGAGACCGGCGACCCGGCGGAGCTGACGGCGCTGGACTTCGCGGCGCTGGGCGCGGGCGCGCACGGCGGGTTCGGGAGCGCGTACGACGGGCCGCCGCTGGCGCTGGTGTGCACCAACGGCACCCGGGACCGCTGCTGCGCCGTGCTCGGGCGGCCGCTGGCCCAGGAGTTGGCCGCCTCGGGCGGCAGCGAGGTGTGGGAGACGACGCATCTGGGCGGCCACCGTTTCGCGCCGACCATGCTCGTACTCCCCTACGGCTACACGTACGGCCGGGTCGACTCCCATCTCGCCAAGGGCGTGCTGGAGGCGGCGCGGGACGGGCGGATGGTGCTGGACGGCTGCCGCGGGCGGTCGACCTGGGAGCGGCCGGGGCAGGCCGCGGAGCTGGTGGTCCGCGCGCTGACCGGTGAGGACCGGGCGGGCGCGGTCGCGGTGACCCGGACCGAGGGCGCGGCGCCGTCCTGGACGGTACGGGTGGGGCACCTCGACGGCCGCGAGTGGGAGGTGGCCGTGGCGCAGGCCGCCTCGCTGCCGCCGCGCCCGGAGAGCTGCGGAGCGGCCCTCGGCACACCCGCCCGGATGGAGATCACGCGCTTCACGGAGGTCGCGTGGGCCCGGGGGGCGGACGAGGGCCGCCACTGAGTGGGGGCCCGTCAGGAGCCGGGCGTCAGGACGCCTTCTTCACGAACTCCGTGGTGTAGGTCTTGTTCAGGTCGACCGTGGCGTGCTGCAGGTTCGGGTTGAACGCCTTGAGCACGTTCAGTACGGTCTGCGGCCCGTCGGCGGGCATCACGCCGTCGGTGGTGAACATCGGCAGCGTGCTCTTGATCGACTGGGCGTAGAGGTCGGCGCCGCCCTGTGCGTAGTCCGCGGGCATCTTGGCCGCGATCTCCTGCGGGCTGTGCGTGGACATCCACTTGAGCGTCTTGACGAAGGCGTTGGCGAGCTTCTGCACCGTCTCCTTGTGGCCGTTCACCCAGTCGGTGTTCAGGTAGAGGCTGGAGGACGGGTAGAGGCCGCCGAGCGCGGCCTTGGAGCCCTCGGGGGTGCGCATGTCGTAGAGCACCTTGCCGATGCCCTTGTCGATGATCTGCGCGACCGTCGGGTCGGTGGTCATGCCGCCGTGGATCGCGCCCTGCTTGAGCGCCGAGATGAAGGTCTGGCCCGCGCCGACGGCCACCGGGGTGAAGTCGCTGGTCTTCAGGCCGTTGTTGACCGCCAGGTACTTGGTCAGGAAGTCGGTGGAGGAGCCGAGGCCGGTCACCCCGAGCTTCTTGCCCTTGAAGTCCTTGGCGGAGGCGATGTCGCCCGCGGCGTCGTTGGAGACCACCTCGACCTCGCCGGGCGCCTGTGCGAGCTGCACGACCGACTCGATCTGCTTGCCCTTGGTCTGCAGGTCGAGCGTGTGGTCGTAGAAGCCGACGACGCCCTGGACGTCACCGGAGACCAGCGAGGTCGTGGCCTGCACACCGGCGGGCTCGGTCAGCAGCGTCACGTCCAGGCCCTCGGCCTTGAAGTAGCCCAGCCGCTGGGTGAGCATCGCGGGCATGTAGATGACCTTGTCGAGGCCGCCCACCATGATCTTGACCTTGCCGTCGTCCTTGCCGGAGGCGGACGCGCCGCCGCCGCAGGCGGTGAGGGTGGTGAGGGCGAGCGCCCCGGCGACCACGACCGCCGGGATTCTGGCAATGCTGCGCATGTGGGTGTCCTTCGGAAGAGGAGGGAGGGGTGGGGCGGGAGATGAGGCCGGGACTCAGCGGGTCTCGGCCGAGTCGGCGGGCTTCCAGCGGAAGATCCGCTTCTCCAGGAAGGTGAGCAGCCCCTCGGCGAGCAGGGCGACCACCGCGAGGATCACCATGGCCGCGTAGACACCGGCCGCGTTGAAGGTGCCCTGGGAGGCGGAGACCAGCAGCCCGAGGCCCTTGGTGGCGCCGATGTACTCGCCGACGATCGCGCCGATCAGCGCGAAGCCGAAGCTGACGTGCAGGCTGGTGAAGATCCACGAGGTGGCCGACGGGATGACGACCTGGGCGGTCACCTGGCGGTTGCTCGCGCCGAGGATGCGGGCGTTGGCGACCAGGTTGCGGTCCACCTCACGGGCGCCCTGGAAGGCGTTGAAGAAGACCGGGAAGAAGACCAGCACCACGGCCGAGGCGACCTTGGACGCGGGGCCGAGGCCGAACCAGATCAGGAAGATCGGCGCCAGCACGATCCGCGGCAGCGCGTTGAGCACCTTGACGTAGGGGCCGAAGACATCGGCGAGGAAGCGCACCCGGCCGAGCACGATGCCCAGCAGCACACCGGCGAGAACGCCGATGATCCAGCCGAACAGGGCCTCGTAGAGCGTGTACCAGATCTGCTCCCACAGGGAGCCCTGCGCGGTGCCGTGCTGTGCCCACTCCCTGATCTGGTCCCAGATCTTGGTCGGCATGGAGAAGTTGAACGGGTCGATGACGCCGGTGCGGGCGAACCACTCCCACAGGCCGAGCACCGCGACCAGCACCAGCAGGCGGCTGGCGTACACCAGCACCTTGCGCTGGCGGGCGGCGCGGGCGCGCTCCTTGGTACGGCCGCCGGGGACGGGAAGCGGGGCGTCGGCGGGGCGCGCGGAGGCGGTGGTGCCGGGCCGGGTGGTGCCGGGCTCGGTGGTGCCGGGCTTGCTCGCGCCGGGTGCGGTGGTGCCGGGTGTGGTGGTGCCGGGTGTGGTGGTCTCAGGCGGCATTGCCGGTTCCCCTCTCGCGGGTGATGCGGACCTCTTCGCCGAGGGAGGACCAGATCTCCCGGTAGATCTCCACGAAGCGCGGCTCCAGCCGTACCTCCTCGACCTTGCGCGGGCGCGGCAGGTCGATGGTGAAGACCTCCTTGACGGTGGCCGGTCCCGCGGTCATGACCACGACCTTGTCGGCCAGCGCGATGGACTCCTCCAGGTCGTGCGTCACGAAGACGACGGAGGAGCCGGTACCGGCCCACAGCTCCAGGAGCTGGTCGGACATCAGCGCCCTGGTCTGCACGTCGAGCGCCGAGAAGGGCTCGTCCATCAGCAGGATGTCGGGGTCGTTGACGAAGGTCGCGGCGAGCGCGACGCGCTTGCGCTGGCCGCCGGAGAGCTGGTGCGGGTAGCGGTCCTCGAAGGCGGACAGGCCCACCCGGGCCAGCCACTCGCGGGCCCGCTCCCTGGCGTCCGCCATGGGGACGCCGCGGAAGCGCGGGCCCGCCATGACGTTGGACAGCACGGTCCGCCACGGGAAGACGGCGTCCTGCTGGAAGACGAAGCCGACGTCGGCGCCGATGCCCCTGACCGGCTCCCCGGCCACCAGCACCTCGCCCTCGGTCGGCTCCTCCAGGCCGCTGACCAGCGTCAGCGTCGTGGACTTGCCGCAGCCCGTCGGTCCGACGACCGCGACGAACTCGCCGCGCTCCACGGTCAGGTCAAGATCCCTCACGGCGGTGTGCAGTGCGCCGGACGGTGTCCTGAACGCCTTGCTCGCCCCCCGCAGCTCGATGGCGGGGCTCGTTTCGCTGCTCATGGCGGGGGACGTTAGGAGCGGTCGGCGGTCCCGCGGCAGTCTTGTGGGCGCAAGGCGCCTTCTGCGCACAAGCCGGGCTTCTGCTCGTTTTGCCCGCCGCCGCACAACGAAAGCGAAACGGACCCTGGGCATCCGGCCCGGCGGCGATTACGTTGCGTTGACAACCGGGGGACGACAACGACGCCGGCGCCGGACCGGGCGCGTACCGAGGGAGCCCTCCATGCGGATCAAGTGGCCGCGCCGCGTGTCCGCGCAGGTCCTGCTGATGCAGGTCGCGATCACTGCCGGAGTCACGGTGCTGGCCACCGCGCTCTTCCTGGCGCCGCTGAGCAAGCAGCTCGACGACCAGGCGATGCGCAGGGCGCTGTCGATCGCGCAGACCGTGGCGGCGGACCCGCGGATCGCCGACGACCTGCTGACCTCCCGGCCCACGCCGGACGGGCCCGTGCAGGCCGCCGCCGAGCAGGTCCGGCTGGCCACCGGCGCCGAGTACGTCGTGGTGATGGACCTGCACGGCACCCGTTACTCGCACACCGAGCCCGCCAGGATCGGCGAGCATGTCTCCACCGACCCCAGCGCGCCGCTGGGCGGCGAGGAGATCCGGCAGATCGACAGCGGCACGCTGGGCCGCAGCGCCCGCGGCAAGGTGCCGCTGCGCGACCGTGACGGCCGGATCGTGGGCGCCGTCTCGGTCGGCATCGCCTACACCGACGTCCGTGGCTGGTTGTTCAGCGCGGTCCCCGGTCTGCTGCTGTACGCGGGCGCCGCGCTCGCGGTGGGCGTGGTGGCGGCGTTCGGCGTCTCGCGGCGGCTGCAGCGGCGCACCCACGGGCTGGCCTTCGGCGACATCTCCGCGCTGCTGGACGAGCGCGAGGCGATGCTGCACGGCATCCGCGAGGGTGTGGTGGCACTCGACCGGCAGGGGCTGATCCGGCTGGTCAACGACGAGGCGCAGCGGCTGCTCGGCCTCGGCGGCGACGCCATTGGGCTGCCGCTGGACGAGGTGCTGCCACCGGGCAGGACCACGGACGTGCTGGCCGGGCGGGTCGAGGGCGCGGACCTGCTGACCGTCAGCGGCGGCCGGGTGCTGGTCGCCAACCGGATGCCGACCGGCGACGGCGGCGCCGTGGTCACCCTGCGCGACCGTACCGAGCTGGAACTGCTCGGCCGCGAACTCGACTCCACCCACGGTCTGCTCGACGCCCTGCGCGCCCAGGACCACGAGCACGCCAACCGGCTGCACACCCTGCTCGGGATGCTGGAACTGGGGCTGCACGACGAGGCGGTGGGCTTCGTGGCGGAGGTCGCCGACACCCACCGGGCGTCGGCGGAGGAGATCGCGGACCGGGTGCGCGACCCGCTGCTGTCGGCCCTGCTGGTCGGCAAGGCCGCCATCGCCGCGGAGCGCGGGGTCAGCCTGCGGATCTCGCCGAACACCCTGCTGCCCGACCGGGTGGTCGACCCGCGCGACCTGGTGACCGTCCTCGGCAACCTCCTCGACAACGCGCTGGACGCGGCGGCGGCGCGGGGTACGGCCGAGCCGTTCGTCGAGGTCGAGCTGCGCGCGGAGGACGGCGGCGCGGCGGGCTGGCGTACGGCGGACGGCGCGGGCGAACGCGCCGCGGAGCGCGGCACCACCGTGCTGCTGCGGGTCAGCGACACCGGTCCCGGGGTGCCGCCGGAGATGCGCGACCAGATCTTCACCGAGGGCTGGTCCACCAAGGAGCCGCCGCCGCACCGGGGACGCGGTCTCGGTCTCGCGCTGGTACGGCGGCTCGCGGAACGGTACGGCGGGCTCGCCCGCGTCACGGCGCGGGCGGGTGGCGGCGCGGTGTTCACCGTGGTGCTGCCCGAGGCACTGGCGGCCCGCGAACTGGCAGGAGCGGGGGCGGGGGCGCGGGCCGGGGCGCGTTCAGGCGTGGTCACGGGTGTCGATACGGGGACGGCGGCGGGTGTTCCCGCCGGGTCCGGGGCGGGAAGGACAGGGGTGTCGCGATGATCGACGTGCTGGTGGTCGACGACGATTTCCGCGTCGCCGAGATCAACTCGGCGTATGTGGGCAAGGTGCCGGGCTTCCGGGTGGCCGGGCGTGCCCACACCGCCGCCCACGCGCTGGCGGTGCTGGAGCGCACCCCGGTCGACCTGGTGCTGCTCGACCACTATCTGCCGGACGAGACCGGGCTCACTCTGGTGCGCAGGATGCGGCAGCACGGGCACCACGCCGACGTGATCATGGTGACGGCGGCGCGCGATGTCTCCACCGTGCAGGCGGCGATGCGGCTGGGCGCGCTGCAGTACCTGGTCAAGCCGTTCAGCTTCGCGGGGCTGCGGGCCAAGCTCGACGGCTACGCCACGCTGCGCCGCACCCTGGACGGGGTCGGCGGCGCCGGCGAGGCCGGGCAGGAGCAGGTCGACCGGATCTTCGGCGCCCTGCGCACCGCGGGTGCGGCCTCCGCCGAACTGCCCAAGGGCCACTCCGCGCCGACCGCCGACCTCATCCGCCGCGTCCTGCACGAGTCGGGCCGCCCGCTGTCCGCGCAGGAGGTCGCCGAACGCGCCGGGCTCAGCCGCTCCACCGCCCAGCGCTATCTGAAGTACCTGGAGCAGGCGGGCCGCCTCAGCCTGACCCTCAAGTACGGCGACACCGGCCGCCCCGAGCATCTCTACGCCTGGGCGCGGACGGCGTGACGGGCGTATCGGCCGGGTGCGCGCGGCGCCGGTGCCTCACACCGCTCCGGCGCCGGTGAGCGCCCGCACCTCCGTCTGCGCGAACCTGCCCTCGTCCGCCTTCTCCGGCGACAGCACGGTGCCGAGCCAGCCCGCCAGGAACCCGAGCGGGATCGAGACCAGCCCGGGGTTCTCCAGCGGGAAGAAGTGGAAGTCCACGCCGGGGAAGAGCGCTTCGGGGCTGCCGGAGATGACCGGCGACAGCAGCACGAGCAGCAGCGCCGGTACGAGGCCGCCGTAGATCGCCCAGACCGCGCCCCGGGTGGTGAACCGGTGCCAGAACAGCGAGTACAGCAGCGCGGGCAGATTGGCCGACGCGGCGACGGCGAAGGCCAGCCCGACGAGGAAGGCGATGTTCTGGCCCTGCGCGAACAGGCTCAGCCCGATCGCCACCGCGCCGATGCCCACCGCGGCCAGCCGTGCCACCCGTACCTCGTCCTGCTCCATCTCCCCTTCCGTCTCGCTCGGTTGGGCGTCCGCCCCTGCCTCTGCCCGCCTGCCGTGCCGTCCCTGCGGGGCGGGGCGGCGCAGCGTGGCGTAGAGGTCATGGGCGACGGAGGCGGAGGACGCCAGGGTGATGCCCGCGACCACGGCCAGGATCGTCGCGAAGGCCACCGCCCCGACGACGGCGAAGAGCACGGTGCCGCCCGTCGTACCCGCCCCGCCGCCCAGGATCTCGGCCAGCAGCGGCACCGCGGTGTTGCCCGCCGCGTTCGACGCCCGGACGGTGTCGCTGCCAACGACGGCCGCCGCGCCGAACCCGAGCACGATCGTCATCAGGTAGAAGGACCCGATCAGCGCGATCGCCCAGATCACCGAGCGGCGGGCGGAACGCGCCGTCGGCACCGTGTAGAAGCGCGACAGGATGTGCGGCAGCCCGGCGGTGCCGAGCACCAGCGCCAGACCGAGGCTGATGAAGTCCAGCCGTGAGGTCCAACTGCCGCCGTACTTCAGCCCGGGCGAGAGGAACGCGTCACCGTGCCCGCTGCCCGCCGCCGCCGACCGCAGCAGATCGTCGGGATTGCCGTGGAAGCGCACCAGGACCATCACGGTCAGCGTGATCGCGCCGCCGATCAGCAGCACCGTCTTGACGATCTGGATCCAGGTGGTGGCCCGCATCCCGCCGAAGGACACGTAGAACACCATCAGTGCCCCGACGCCCACCACCGTCCAGGTGCGGGCGGCGGCGCTCTGCCCGCCGAGCAGCAGCCCGACCAGGCTGCCCGCGCCGACCATCTGCGCCACCAGGTAGAGGATCGAGACCACCACCGACGAGGTCCCGGCCGCGATCCGCACCGGCCGCTGCCTCATCCGGGCGGACAGCACGTCGGCCAGCGTGTACCGACCGCAGTTGCGCACCAGTTCGGCGACCAGCATGAGCACCACCAGCCACGCGACCAGGAAGCCCACGGAGTACAGCAGGCCGTCGTAGCCGAAGAGCGCGATCAGCCCGGAGATGCCGAGGAAGGACGCCGCGGACATGTAGTCGCCCGCGATCGCGAACCCGTTCTCCAGCGGCGAGAACAGCCGTCCCCCGGCGAAGAACTCCACCGACGAACTGCGCCGCCGCCCCGCCCACGCGGTGATCGCCAGCGTCACCGAGACGAAGAGCGTGAACAGCACGATCGCCAGCCCCTGGTGCTCGCCGGCTCCCTGCGCCAGCACCACCGCGCCGAATGGCCGCCCGGTCACCGCACCCGCTCCTGTCCGGTCCTGGTGGCCAGCGTCCACCGCAGGTCCAGCGCCGCCCGGTCCCGCCGCAGCCGCGCGTGCCGTGCGTAGGCCCAGGTCAGCAGGAAGGTCGACGCGAACTGCGCCAGTCCCGCGACCATCGCCACATTCAGCTCACCGGTCACCCGACGGGCCATCAGCGCCGGGGCCGAGATGGCCGCCACCACATAGAGCAGGTACCAGCCGAGGAACCCGGCCACGACCGGGAGGACGAACCTCCGGTAGCTCTCCCGCACTTCCTGGAACGCCGCACTGCGCTGCACCTCCAGGTACACCGCCGACCGGTCGTCCGGCTCCACGTCCGCGGCCGTCCGCGCCATGACGGGAGCCGCCTGATCCGGGACCCAGAGACCCGCACCTGCCGCGTCCTGCCACGGGTCGTCCACCCGCAGCACCCCGGGGTCGCCCCCGTCGTGCTCGTCCACCCGAACTCTCCTCATTCCACAGGCCGATCGGCCGTGCGCCCAAGCATGGACAGAATAGGAAGATCCAGGTCCAACAAACCAAACCGTTCACTCCATCAGGTGATGCCGTGCCTATATGCATATCCGACCGCCTGTGCTCGGTCCCGCACCCCGGTCTTGGCGAAGAGGTTGTTGATGTGCGTCTTCACCGTGGCCATGCTCACCTGGAGCCGCGCCGCGATCTCGCTGTTGGACAGTCCGTCGGCCACCAGCGCCAGCACCTCCGCCTCCCGCGCTGTCAGCCCGTCCGGCAGCGTCCGGCCGCGCCGCACTCCGCCGCTCCCCCTGGCCGCCTCGGCATCGGCGTCCGCCTCGGCCCCGGCCGCCGGCTGCGGTTCCGACCGCGACAGCGCCTCCAGCACCCGGCTCTGCACCGCCGGCGACAGCCCCGCCCCGCCCGCGGTCACATCGGCGATGGCCCGTGCGATCTCCTCCCCTCCCGCGTCCTTGGTCAGATATCCCCGCGCCCCGGCCCGCAGCGCCGGGAACAGCGAGTCGTCGTCCCCGAAGGTGGTCAGCACCACCACCTGCGTCCCCGGGAACCGCGCGCGGATCCTGCGCGTGGCCTCCACCCCGTCGACCCGCGGCATCCGCAGGTCCATCAGCACCACCTCCGGCCGGTGCTCGTCCACCAGCCGCACCGCCTCCTCCCCGTCGGCCGCCGCCCCCACCACCTCGATGTCGGGCAGCAGCCCCAGCAGCATCACGATCCCTTCGCGCACCACCGTCTGGTCGTCCGCGACCACCACCCGCGTCACGCGGGCACCCGCAAGCGCACCACGAAGCCCTCCTCGGCCGGTCCGGCGTCCAGCGCGCCGCCCAGCAGCTCGGCCCGCTCCCGCATCCCCCGAAGACCGTAGCCCGACCCGGACGCCCCCAGAGAGTTATCCACAGGCGCCCGGCCGCCGAAGTCCCGGAACTCCAGCTCCACCTCGTCCGGGCGGTACTCCAGCCGCAGTGCCACCCGCGCCCCCGGCGCGTGCTTGCGCACATTGGTCATCGCCTCCTGCGCCACCCGCCGCACCGCCAGCCCGGCCTCCGCGGGCAGACCGCGCGACTCCCCCGCCACCTCCAGCCGGGCGCCCTCGGAGGCCACCAGCTCCCGCAGGAAGTCCTCCACCGGGGCCATGTCACCCCGCAGCGCGGAGAGCGCCTGCCGGGTCTCCGCCAGCCCCTCGCGCGCCATCCTGCGGGCCGCGATCACCCGCTCCAGGACCACCTCGGGCTCCGCGCCGCGCTCGATCAGCAACCGTGTCGCCTCCAGGTGGACGGTCTGCGCCGACAGGCTGTGCGCGAGCACGTCGTGGATCTCCCGGGCGATCCTGGCCCGCTCGGTCAGCGCCGCCGTCTCCGCCTCCGCCTTCCGCGCCGCACGCTCCTGCTCCAGCAGCCGATGAGTGGTGCCCCGCGCCTCGGCGTCCAGCCGTACCGTGTAGCCCGCGAGCGCCAGCCCGAACGAGGTCAGGGTGGCGACCAGCGCGTTGTCGCCGCTGCCCAGCAACCCGAACTGGGTCAGCGCGATCCCCGCCAGCGGAACCCCCGCGGCCAGTGGCAGCCGCTCGATGACCAGCACCGCGGTGCCGCACCACAGGAAGCTCGCCGCGAGCGAGGCGCCCAGCGCGTGGGCGAGGGTGCCACCGCCGATCAGCAGCACCGCGACGCCGACCCCGGGCCACAGCAGGTGCCGCAGGGTGAGCCGGAAGAAGGCCCACACGGCGGCGAACGCCACCAGCACCCCGACCACCGCACCGGCGGTCTGCCAGGCGTCCAGGTCGGCCTTCGTGGCGACGCTCCACACCGCGCCGACCACGAACACCAGCCGCAGCGCACGGCCGATACCCTTCCGGGCCAGCGGCCGCCCCACCCGGGAGAGTGCCTCCCGGGACGGCCAGGTCGTCCAGCTGCTCATGAGACCGTACGGTACGTCGGCTCCGTGTGCGTGGCCCGCCACATGAGCACCCCGGCGCGTACCAGCAGGGTGGCACCCACCGCGAGCAGTATGGATCCGGTGTGCTGGTGCACGCCCACTGCCGCCGCGACGCCGTAGAGGGCCATGCGTATCGCTATGCCCAGCACCCACACCACGATCGTGGCCCGGGTGCCCTGGGACCACACCGTGCCGTCGGCCTCGGTCCACATCCGGGTGGTGGTCGCCCAGACCACACCCATCGCCGCTCCCACGACCAGCTCCGCGGCGAGCAGCCCCACCGCCAGTTCCTGGTGGGCGGGGTCGATCAGGCCGCCGTCCCGCACGCCCAGCACGACGAGGACCGCCGGGATGAGCCACCACCGCCCTCCAGCCGCGACCTGGCGGGGACGGAGCTGGCGGGCGATCACCACTCCAATGACCGCGACGATCACCAGGGCATTGACCAGACCGGACATGACGGACGCCTCCGAGACGCGATGCGACGATTCCCAACACCGTCGAATCTACGGAAACGCCCAGGTCAGCGGATCAAGCCCCGGGTGGAGTCCCAGGTGGAAATCCCCTCTCCACCCCCAGGTGGAGGTGCCACCGCCGGGTGCGCGCGGCCCGTCGACCTACCGACGCCAGCCGACGGGTGTGCGGCCGCCCGGGATGACGTGGGCGAGAAAACCCTTGTCCCGTAGCAACCACACGAAGGGCTTCGCCGCACGCATCGGGCCCACCGTATGCGAACTCGACGGCCCGATACCGACGGAGAAGAGGTCGAACACGCTGACGGCCAAGGAGAGTTCCACGATCGACGAGGCGAGAAAAGCGGCACTGCACGCGGAAGGAGTCACCGCCCGCGCAGCACGGCCCAGCACCTCTTGCCGCGCGGATAGCGTTCACAGCCGTGGCTGTAGGCCACCGCTTTCACCACGGCCAGACCCCGCTTGCTTTCGTCGTCGGGGCCGGGCACCGACTCCACCGGCATATCCCGGTGCGCGTCGAAGACCTCCACGATGAAAAGGTCGTTGTCGCGCTGCACCGCGACGCTCAGCGGCCCGCTGCCGTGGACGATCGCGTTGGAAAGCAATTCGGAGAGCACCAACTGGATGTCGTACGACAGATCCTCCCGCTCCGATATCCCCCATTCGGCGAGCACCTCCCTGACTCGCCGCCGCGCCCCTTCGACCGCCTCCCGCGCGACCGGCACCCGAAAGCGCACAGTGGCCTCGCGCGCGGTGGATTCTCTCAACGGGAGCATGGTGGGCATGGACGCCTCTTCACTGGCAGTCGCGTGAGTGCTGAGCCGATCGCGGGAGGACAGCGGCAGAATTCTTTGACCTTCTCCTCACTCTGACAAGGGTGTTCGGCCGGGCAGTATTTAACAGAACTCCGCACAACTGTTACGGACACACCGCCGTACCGCTGATGGCCCGGTAGGGTGGCTGGGACCATGCACGCAGCTCAGGGAGGCCGCATGGTCGACCAGCAGGGCCGCGGCCCGGCGCCGGGCTCCCAAGGCGCAGAGGGCGCGAAGGTGGCCGCACCGGGCCCGTCCTCGGCGTTCGCGACGGCCCTGCGTGAGGCACTGGACCGGCGCGGGCTGACGCTGCAGCGCCTGCACGCCCACCTGGCCGCACGCGGCGTCGAGATCAGCCCTGTCACTCTCAGCCACTGGCAGCGCGGCCGCAGCCAGCCGGAGCGCGCGCAGTCCCTGCGAGCGGTCAGCGAGATCGAGGCCATCGCGTCGCTGCCCGCGGGCGCGCTGCGCGACTTGCTGGGCCCGCGGCGCCCGCGTGGCCGGATGCTGTCGCCCCCGGCCGATCCCGAGACCGCCATGCGGCGGGTGTACGACGCCGGTTCAGCGGTCGAGCGGCTGCTGGGCGCCGAGTTCACGCACTTCAACGAGGACACCGTGCCGCTGACGGTGTACGAGTCCGTCCGCCTCGACCGGCACGGTTGCGTCGCCAGCCTGTCGGTGAGCCAGGTGGTGTGCTCGGTGAAGGACGGCGCCGACCGGCTGACGGTCTATCACGCCATCGACGATCCGCAGACTCCCTCCGTGGAGATGGCGGCGCGCTGCGGCACCATCCTCAGCCGGCGCTTCGAGCCCGAACTCCAGTCGGTCGTCGCCGAGATCGGCTTCGGGCGCCCCCTGGCACGGGGCGAGACGGCGGTCGTCGACTACACCTTCGACATCGGCGACCGCAGAATCCCGTCGCAGTACCACGAGCGGGTCTTCCGCGTCAGCCCCCGCCAGTACCTCCTGCATGTCTACTTCCACCGCGAGGCGCTCCCTCGCCACGCCTACGCCTACTACCGCGAGCGGACCACCGAGAAGCGGCTCGACCTGCGCCCGCTGCTCCTCGACTCCTCGCACACGGCGCACCTGCTGACCACACGCTGCTCCGTCGGCGTCCACGGGATGGGCTGGGAGTAGCCGCGACCCTTTGCGGACTGGTCGTACTCCGGCCGGTGGGTCACCGGGCCGGCAGCCAAGTGCGCCGGGTTGACGGGCTTCGCTGATTTGCCAGGCTCTGGCGAAGTCTCAGGTGGCGGATGCGACCGAGTCCGGAACGGGCGGCGTCGCACCGGATAGCTTAAGGACTCAGAGGCGACACAAAGTGTGCAAATCCGGCCCTATCCCCCTTCCGTGAGGCGGCCCGTCATGAGCTTGAGCATCCGCAACCAGATTCCCGGCACCATCACCGCCGTCACCGCTGGTGAGGCGATGGCGACGGTGAAGGTACGCCTCGGCAGCGGCCAGCACCTCACCGCGGCGATCACGGTGGACGCCGTCAAGGACCTGGGGCTCGCTGAGGGCTCCGCCGTGCGCGCCATGGTGAAGTCCACCGAGGTCGCGCTCGCCACCGCCCGCGTGGAGGGGCTGTCCATCCGCAACCAGCTGTCTGGCACGGTCAGCGACGTCGCCACCGGCGGAGCCATGGCCAGCGTCAAGGTGCGGGTGGACGACGGCGAACTGACCGCGGCGGTCACCAAGGACGCGGTCACCGACCTCGGTCTGGCGGCCGGTTCGCCGGTGGTGGCGCTCATCAAGGCGACCGAGGTGTCCCTCGCGACCGTGTGAAGGGCTGCGGACAGGCGTTGATGGGCTACGCGTGCTGAGCCGTCCGCCCGCCCGCACGGGGCGGAGGGCTCAGGCGAGGTCGAGCAGTTGCTCGTAGAACCCGCCGAAGCCCCGGTCGCGATCGACGAAGTGGAGTTCCAGGATCCAGTGGCACGTCCGCCCGGTGCGGTCGGTGCGGCGCAGTGGGGTGGCGTTCTCGGGGGTGATGTACGACTCGGCCTTGGCGCCGTCGTTCGTCTCGTGGGGGAACTCGCCGACGAGGTGGCCGGCGTGCCAGATGCCGAGTTCCCAGCCCGCCTCCGCGGCCAGCCGCGCTACCTCCGCGTGCAGCTCGCGTCCGGTGATGCCGGGGGCGGCGGCGAAGAAGGCCCGCCCTGCGTCGAAGATCCGCGGCAGGTCCGCGAGCAGACGGTGCTTGTCGGGGTCCTCGCCGAAGACGTAGGTGCGGCCGAAGTCCGCCTCGTACTCCTCGAAGATCGGGCCGAAGTCCGCGAACGCCACGTCGTCGGCACCGATGACGCGGTCCGGGGGATTGTCGCGGTACGGCGCCAGGGTGTTCGGGCCGGAGCGGATGATCCGCTTGTGCCAGTGCTTGGTGGTGCCGAACATCTCGTTGGCCAGGTCCCGGATCAGGTCACTGACCTCCCGCTCACCACGGCCGGGCGCCACCAGACCCCGCGCCTCCACCTCCGCGAACAGCGCGATGGCCTTCTCCTGCGCCTCGACCAGCCCCTGCACTCGCCGGGCCTCCACCGCATCCGTCGTCCCCGCCGTCACGAAGACCTCCCCTCGTCCGTGGCGGGAGCGCGGCCCGGTGTGGCCCCGCCCCCGAACCCCAGCATCTCACTTACGCCTACAGGTACTTCAGAGGGTCCGCCTCCCCCGCAGGTCAGACGTCGATCCGCGCCCGGTCCAGGGTGGCGGCGGAGTTGGTGATGAACTCCTTGCGGGGCGCGACCTCGTTGCCCATCAGGAGGTCGAAGACCTGCTCCGCGGCTTCCAGGTCGCTGATGTTGATGCGGCGCAGGGTGCGGTGGCGCGGGTCCATGGTGGTTTCGGCGAGCTGGTTGGCGTCCATCTCTCCGAGGCCCTTGTAGCGCTGGATGCTGTCCTTGTAGCGGACGTTGCGGCGCTGGAGGTCCAGGAGGGTCTGGCGCAGTTCGTTGTCGGAGTAGGTGTAGAGGTACTTGTCCTGGCCCTTCTTGGGCTGGACGAGTTCGATGCGGTGCAGGGGCGGAACGGCGGAGAAGACGCGGCCCTCCTCGACCATCGGCCGCATATAGCGCTGGAAAAGGGTCAGCAGCAGGATGCGGATGTGGGCGCCGTCGACATCGGCGTCCGCGAGGAAGATGACCTTGCCGTAGCGCGCCTGGTCGATGTCGAAGGTCCTGCCGGACCCGGCTCCTATGACCTGGATGATCGCGCCGCACTCCGCGTTCTTGAGCATGTCGGAGACGGACGACTTCTGGACGTTGAGGATCTTGCCGCGGATCGGCAGCAGCGCCTGGAACTCGGAGTTGCGGGCCAGTTTGGCGGTACCGAGCGCCGAGTCGCCCTCGACGATGAAGAGTTCGCTGCGGTCGACGTCGTCACTGCGGCAGTCGGCGAGCTTGGCGGGCAGGGAGGACGTCTCCAGGGCGGTCTTCCTGCGCTGCGCCTCTTTGTGCTGCCGTGCCGCGATACGCGTCCTGGCGGCCGCTACGGCCTTCTCCAGCACCGCGCGCGCCTGCGCCTTGGTGTCGCGCTTGGTGGAGGTCAGGAACTCCTTCAGCTCCTTGGCCACCACGGCCGCCACGATCCTGTTGGCAGCCGAGGTGCCGAGCACCTCCTTGGTCTGGCCCTCGAACTGCGGCTCGGCGAGCCGGACGGTCACCACCGCCGTGAGGCCCTCCATGGCGTCGTCCTTGACGATGTCGTCCTCGGCGACGCGCAGCAGCTTCGCGGAACGCAGCACCTCGTTCACCGTCTTGGTGACGGAGCGCTCGAAACCCGTCACATGGGTGCCGCCCTTGGGAGTGGCGATGATGTTGACGAAGGACTTCGCGGTCGTCTCGTAGCCCGTGCCCCAGCGCAGCGCGATGTCGACGCCCAGCTCGCGGGTGACCTCGGTGGGCGTCATGTGGCCGCGGTCGTCCAGGACGGGGACGGTCTCCTTGAAGGTGCCGCTGCCGGTGAGCCGCTGGATGTCGCAGATCGGCTTGTCGGGGGCGAGGAACTCGCAGAACTCGCTGATGCCGCCGTCGAAGTGGAAGACCTCCTCGACCGGCTTGTCCTCCTCGATGCCGCGCTCGTCGCGCACCACGATGGTCAGGCCGGGCACCAGGAAGGCGGTCTGCCGGGCGCGCTGGTGGAGGTTGTCGAGGGAGAGCTTGGCGTCCTTGAGGAAGATCTGCCGGTCGGCCCAGTAGCGCACCCGGGTGCCGGTCCGGTTCTTCGGGACCTTCTTGGCCTTGCTGAGCCCGCTCGCCGGGTCGAAGGGGGCGTCGGCGCCGGATTCGGTGAAGATCCCGGGCACACCGCGCCGGAAGCTGATCGCGTGGGTGTGGCCGCCGCGGTCGACCTCGACGTCGAGCCGGGCGGAGAGCGCGTTCACCACGGAGGCGCCGACGCCGTGCAGACCGCCGGAGGCCGCATAGGAGCCGCCGCCGAACTTCCCGCCCGCGTGCAGCTTGGTCATGACGACCTCGACGCCGGACAGCCCGGTCTTGGGCTCGACGTCGACGGGGATGCCGCGGCCGTTGTCCCGGACCTCCACGGAGGAGTCCTCGCGCAGGATGACCTCGATACGGTCGCAGTGGCCGCCCAGGGCCTCGTCGACCGAGTTGTCGATGATCTCCCAGACGCAGTGCATCAGGCCGCGGCTGTCCGTGGAGCCGATGTACATGCCGGGCCGCTTGCGGACCGCTTCGAGCCCTTCGAGGACGAGCAGGTGCCGCGCGGTGTAGTTGGAGCCGTCGCGATCTGCGCCCGCCAGCAGCGCAGTGGACGGCACGGATGTTTCGGCGGTCACGCGGGCAGCTCCTCGATCAAGATGTTCTGAAGTTATTCAGCCGTGTCGGTGAGAGGGTACCGAGACCGGGCGGGGAGGCAGCGCCGCGACCCGGTATCCGGGCACCAGACTAGCCCCCGATCGAGCGTACGTTCGATAACCCGCGCGAGTGATACACATGTCACGTTCCCAAAGAGGCATGAACCATTTAGGCTCCGGGCACGTCCTCTGCAACAACCGGCAAGCCAGCCGGGAGCAGAACCGGACAACAGCACCAAACGCGACATCTGACGCAAATGACTCCTATTCGCCGCCAATCGGTAACATCCAGTCACTTCACGGCCGGTTTTGAAGGAAAAGCCGAGAGCGGGAACGTTTTCGGCCTGGTTGGATGTTGACCCTGGTACGACAGCTCGTCGAGCTAGAGAAGAGGCGACGTGACTACTGTTCTGACCCCCGCGAGTCCGCTGACAGCGGCAGACCGCTGCGACCGTTGCGGCGCTCAGGCATACCTGCGCGTTGTCCTCATCAGCGGTGGTGAGCTGCTCTTCTGCGGACACCATGGTCGTAAGTTCGAGCCGGAGCTCAAGAAGATCGCTGCGGAAATACAGGACGAGACCGGACGACTCACCGACTCCCCGGCGCCGGCGGGAGACGACGAGCGCTGACACATCGCACCAGCGACGAGTTCGAGCCGCGGGCGGACAGACCCCTCCAGGGGGTGTCCGCCCGCAGTCTTTGCGAAATCGTCACATATGGGCGGTGACCAGCGCTGCCACCGCTGAGACACGCGTATAGACGCCCGGATAGGCCGCCAGCGCGCAGCCGCTGCCCCAGGAGACCAGGCCCACCAGCCGGCCCGCGACGACAAGCGGGCCGCCGCTGTCGCCCTGGCAGGCGTCCCTGCCGCCACCCGAGGCACCCGCGCACATCATGGTCGCGGGCACATAGGTCCCGTCGGAACTGCCCGGGTACGCCCGCTCGCACACCGTGTCCGCGAAGACGGTGACCTGGGCGGACCGCAACGTGTTGGAGTACGTGCCCTGCCCCGTGGTGTCACCCCACCCGTAGACGCTGGCCACGGTCCCCGCCTTGTACGCGGCGGTGTCCGAGGAGTCGGCCATCGTGAGGAACGACGTGCCCGGCAGCGCCCGGCTGAGGGTGAGCACGGCCACGTCGCCGGAGTTGGTCGCGGGGTCGAAGGCCGGGTTGACCCACGCCGCGCTCAGCGGGATCTCCTCGCCACTGGTGCCGCTCAGATCGGTACGCCCGGCGATCACCCGCAGGTCGGGCAGCTGACTCCAGTCACTCACCCCCAGCGCCTCACGGCCCATGCAGTGCGCGGCGGTGACCACCGTCCGTGGTGCGACGGCCACGGCGCCGCAGAACTGCCCCGAGCGGCTCGGGCCGAAGCGCGAGCGGCTTGCCAGCGCGACCACCCATGGCTGCTGAGCGGTGGTGGTGGGAGAGCCGCCGATCACGACTCCGTTCGCGGCGGCCGGAGTGGCGGGCGCGGCCAGCGGAACCACCAGACCTGGCAGCAGGGCCGCCACACCGGCGATCAGCGTGCGGCCACGACCACGTATCACGGCACTGACGGAGAAACGCATACAGCCTCCTGACACAGTGAAACTCTCTGGACACCCAGAGTGATCCACCGCATCCGAGGCCGCATCCGCAGAGAACCTGTGGAGCGGGCGCGGGGATTCCACGCACGAGACGCCCGGACGGTCGCTGCCGTCCGGGCGTCAGGTGAGCCGATCCGGCCGTCGGCCGGTACGACTGTCAGTCGAGGTAGTCGCGCAGGACCTGCGAGCGCGAGGGGTGGCGCAGCTTGGACATGGTCTTCGACTCGATCTGCCGGATCCGCTCACGGGTGACCCCGTAGACCTTGCCGATCTCGTCCAGCGTCTTCGGCTGGCCGTCGGTGAGGCCGAAGCGCATCGACACCACGCCCGCCTCACGCTCGGAGAGGGTGTCGAGCACGGAGTGGAGCTGCTCCTGCAGAAGCGTGAAGCTGACCGCGTCGGCCGGGACGACCGCCTCGGAGTCCTCAATCAGGTCGCCGAACTCGCTGTCGCCGTCCTCACCCAGCGGGGTGTGCAGCGAGATGGGCTCGCGGCCGTACTTCTGTACCTCGATGACCTTCTCGGGGGTCATGTCGAGTTCCTTGGCCAGCTCCTCCGGGGTGGGCTCGCGGCCCAGGTCCTGGAGCATCTGGCGCTGGACACGGGCCAGCTTGTTGATGACCTCGACCATGTGCACCGGGATACGGATGGTGCGGGCCTGGTCGGCCATGGCGCGGGTGATCGCCTGCCGGATCCACCAGGTGGCGTAGGTGGAGAACTTGAAGCCCTTGGTGTAGTCGAACTTCTCGACCGCGCGGATCAGGCCCAGGTTGCCTTCCTGGATCAGGTCCAGGAAGAGCATGCCGCGGCCGGTGTAGCGCTTGGCCAGCGAGACCACGAGGCGGAGGTTGGCCTCCAGCAGGTGGTTCTTGGCCCAGCGGCCGTCCTCGGCGATGATCTCCAGCTCGCGCTTGAGCTTGGGGGCGAGCTTGTCGGCCGCCGCCAGCTTGTCCTCGGCGAAGAGGCCGGCCTCGATGCGCTTGGCCAGCTCCACCTCCTGCTCGGCGTTGAGCAGCGGGACCTTGCCGATCTGCTTGAGGTAGTCCTTGACCGGGTCGGCGGTGGCACCGGCGACGGCGACCTGCTGCGCGGGCGCGTCGTCCTCGTCGTCGTCGGAGAGCACGAAGCTCTCGGACTCGGCCTTCTCGCCCTCGTCCTCGCCGCCCTTGCCGGGTACGACGTCCTCGGCCGACTCCTCCGGCTCGACCGCGTCGTCCTCGCCCGGGGCGGAGGTCTTCTTGGCCGCGGTCTTCTTCGCCGGCGCCTTCTTGGCCACCGTCTTCTTGGCGGCGGTCTTCTTCGCGGGCGCCTTCTTGGCTGGGGTTTCCGCCTCCACCGATGGCTCCACCGTGGTCTCGGCCTCGGTCACCGCCTCGGGGGCAGCGGCCTTGGGCGCTACGGTCTTCTTGGCAGGGGCCGCCTTGGAGGCGACCGTCTTGGTGGCAGTACGTTTCGCCGGGCTCTTGGCTGCGACGCTCTTACGGGTGCGCTTGGGCGCCTCAGCGGCAGTCACCATCAGCGTCACACCCTCCTCGTCGAGGACCTGGTTGAGGCTGCGCAGAACGTTCTTCCACTGGGTTGCCGGAATCTGGTCCGCTTCGAACGCCCGACGGACATCGTCGCCGGCGATCTGCCCCTGGGCCTTACCCTGCTCGATGAGTGCCATCAGAGACTCGGACTCGGCGATCTCGGACGGGAGCGTACGGGATGTGCTGGCCGACACGAACAACCTCTCGGAACGATGGGAACGACTCGGTGGAACCGGACAGCGACTCAGCGTCGGAGTCGGCGCTGAATATTCCTTCTGCGGCTGCCACCTCTTAAGTCATCGCGCTGCTTCGCCCAGCGTTACGCCCAGCTTACGTGGCCCGAGTCACACCCCAAATCGTGCGTATCGTCGTGAACCGAACAATCTGCTCGCAGGGGCCCGCGCCGGCCGCTCGCATGGGACCGCCGCCGGCCCCGGTCCTACGGGGCCTGCGGCGGGCGGGCGGCGCGGTCAGTGCTCGCGCGGAGCAGGGACGACGTGGTCGGCGGGCGTGGACGCGGGGTGCTCGGGGAGCACGGTCAGAAGCTGGCGCATCGCCGCCTCGGCCGTACCGCCGTCGCTCTCGGCCAGCGCCTCGACGATCCGCTGGTGCAGGCCCACCGAGGTGTCCCCGGGACGCTCGCAGCCGATGACGGGGCCACCGGAGACGTGCAGCGCCGAGGAGACGATCCCCGACAGGTGCTCCAGCATCCGGTTGCCCGCGACCTGGAGCAGCAGGGTGTGGAACTCGACGTCCGCGCGGGAGAAGGTGAGCGCGTCACCCTGGGCCGCGGCGTGCGCCATGATCTCCGCCATGTCGGCGAGGCGCTGCTGGACGTCCTCGCGGCCGTGGCCGGCGGCGAGCCGGGCGGCCAGCGGTTCGATGGTCCAGCGCAGCTCAAGCAGCTCGCGGCGCTGGTCGTCGCGCTGCGGGCCGAAGGCGCGCCACTCGATGATGTCGGGGTCGAGCAGGTTCCAGTCGCTGACCGGGCGGACCCGGGTGCCCACGTTGGGGCGGGCGCTGACCAGGCCCTTGGCCTCCAGCACGCGGAGCGACTCGCGCACCACGGTGCGGGAGACCTCGAAGCGCTGGCCGATCTCCTCGGGCACCAGGGGGCGGTCGGCGCCGAGATCGCCGGAGACGATCATCTGGCCGAGCTGTTGGACGAGTTGGCCGTGCAGCCCCCGGCCCCGGCTGCCGCCTGCGCGGCGGCCCATCCGGCTCATGTCCGGCTCCATGCCCTCCCAGGACGTCAGTCCGGGACGGTCGGTACCGGGGGCTTCGGCATACGAATAGCGATCCAGCTCGCCCGGACCGGCGATGCCGGAGTCGGCGGATCGAGCCGCGGTCATCATGGTGTGCGCAAGGGTACTCACGCATCCTTTGTCGGCGATGCCGATGCGGGCCTTGAGGGCTTTGCTGAAAAGCACACGAAAGGGTGAGCGCTCATCACCTCATAATTGACGTTTTATGGGGATGAATCATCCCTTCTTGCTGGCCAACGGGGCAGTTCTGCTGGCCCGAAAGGCAGTTGGCGGACGTACGCGGCGGCGCCTTCCCAACGCCGTTGCCAGATAAGCGCAGACCAGAACCCCGAGCGACAAGGCGAACGCGGAGACCACCGGTTGGGCGGCGTAACGCAACACCTTCGCCAGCGGTTCGCCGCCCCCTTGCGAGACCCCGCTCATCACCGACCACAACCCTCCTCCGGCATCCGCGAGTTGCCGCGTCATCGGCCCACCGACCAGTCCCCGCACACCCGGTGCGACCAGCAGCGGCACGGCGAGCACCGCGGCCACGCCGAGGCCGGTGGTACGGAAGACGCCCGCCGCCAGCAGTCCCGCCCAGGCGCAGCCGACGGCGAGGACCGCCCATTCCACGAGCGCCCCCGGGGACGCGAGCGGGTCCCGCGCCCCGCCGTGGCCGAGCGCCAGCCGCAGCGCCGCGGTGTCGGCGGCGGCGACCACCGCCGCCAGCAGCAGGGCGCACACCGCGCTGACCGCCAGCTTGGCGCCGAGCAGGCGCAGCACCCGCGGCTCGGGACCGTATCCAGGGGAGAGGGCCGGATAACGGAACTCCTGCCCGTAGCCCAGCGCGCCCAGCGCCCCGGCGCCGACCGCGGCCACGGGCAGCGGCAGCTGCGCGGCCCAGCCGGTCATCTGGCGAAGCGGTGACGTCGGCATGCCGCCGGTCCGCGCCAGGAGGAAGGTGCTCAGCACGGATCCCAGCACGGCCGCCCCGGCGACCGGCCACGGGGTGCGCACCCCGAAGGCGCGGCGCAGCTCGTATCCGACCGGCCGCACCGGCCCCGGCCTGCACGCGGTCCGGCGCACCGGCGGCAGCGGACGCGGCCCCGAGAGAGCCGGGGCGTTCGCCGGGGCGGGGACTGGTGTATCCGCCGGAACCGGGCCCGCGCCGGGTTCGGCGCTTCTGGTCTGCTCGACGATCGCGGCGGGCTCCGTCGTCTCGTCCGCCAGGTGGTGCAGCAGGATCCCGTGCCGGTAGGCGGCCTCCCCGACGACGGCCGAGCTCGATCCGAAGACGGCGATCCGGCTGCCGCTCGACGCGACCACCTCGGCGCCGGTGTCCGCCAGCAGCGCCGCCAGCCGCTGGGCGTAGGGCGAGCGGACCGCCACATAGGGACGCATCCGGGTGCGGGCGTAGTGCCCGGAGGGCTGGTCCGCGACCACTCTCCCCTTGTCCAGCACGATCAGGTGGTCGGCGGTACGGGCCAGCGCCTTGGTGTCCCGGCCGGTGAGCAGGACGGCCCCTCCCCCGGCCGCGTGGCGGCGCACCAGCGCGTGGACCCAGGCGGCCTCGCGGGGCGGGAGGTCGCGGGCCGGGTCGTCGAGCACCAGCGCCCGGGGGTCGGCGAGCAGCGCGGCGGCGACGCCCAGCCGCCGGTCCATTCCCAGCGAGTACGTGCCGATCCGCTCCCTGGCCACCGCCGCCAGTCCGACCTGCTCCAGCACCTCGTCGGCCCGGCCGGCGGGAAGCCCGAACGCGGCGCAGAGCATCCGGAGATGGCCGCGCGCGGTGCGCCCCGGATGCCCGGGGACGTCTCCGAGCAGGGCGCCGAACTCCCGCGCGGGATGGACGAGATCACGCAGCGGGCGGCCGTCCACGAGCGTGGCACCGCGGCCGCGCTGCAGCCCCAGCAGCAGCCGCAGAGCGGTGGACTTGCCCGACCCGGCCGGTCCGAGCAGGCCGGTGACCTCGCCCGGCCGGATGTCGAACGTGAGGTCCACGACCGCGCGCGACCTGTCGCGGCGCGGCATGCTGGTCAATCCGATGGCCTGGATCACTCCAGCACCATAACGCTAAAAACGGACAATATGGGTGAAAGTCAGACCTCGGGCCGCAGCATCGGCGGATTGAGCAGGGTGGCGCCCCCGGCCCTGAACAGCTGTGCGGGCCTGCCGCCCTGACGGGTCGTCGTACCCCCGGTCGGGACGAGGAAGCCGACGGTGCCGGTCACCTTGCGGTGGAAGTTGCGCGGGTCGAGCGCCACCCCCCACACCGCCTCGTAGACCCGGCGCAGCTCCCCGACCGTGAACTCGGGCGGGCAGAAGGCGGTCGCCAGGGACGAGTACTCGATCTTGGACCGGGCGCGCTCCACACCGTCGGCCAGGATCTGGGCATGGTCGAACGCCAGCGGCGCCGCCTCCCCCGCGTGCTCCTGTCCGCCCTCGGCGAGCAGCGTCCCGACCGGGGCCCAGCGCGCGCTCCGTGCGTCGCCACCGGCCCGCGGCGCCGGCAGGTCCGGCGCCAGCACCAGATGGGCGACGCTCACCACCCGCATCCGCGGGTCGCGCTGCGGGTCACCGTAGGTGGCCAGTTGTTCCAGGTGGGCGCCGTTCTGCGCACGCAGTCCGGTCTCTTCCGCCAGCTCACGGGCCGCCGCCTGGGAGAGATCCTCGTCCGCGCGGACGAATCCACCGGGCAGCGCCCAACGGCCCTGGAACGGCGGTTCGCCACGCCGCACGCTGAGCGCACACAGCGCGTGATGTCGCACTGTGAGCACGACCAGGTCGACAGTGACGGCGAAGGGCGGGAAGGCCGACGGGTCGTAGGGCGACATGGCGTGATCATAGTCGTCTGCCTGACGATAATCAGCCGGATCGGCAGCCCGGTCGCTATCGGATCAAGCCGATTTCCCGGTACCCACCCTCTCCGCGACCACCACCGGGCCGTCTACCGTTCCAGGTCGGGAGCCCCGGCTCCCGTGCCACCACCCTGCCCCACCTCGCCCTTCGTCCGTCCAGTCCCCCGCACCACGCACCCCGCACCTCCGGAGAGAGACACCATGGCCGTCCACCGCCAGCCCGGCACCGTCATCACCGACCACACCTTCTCCGTACCCCTCGATCACGCGGCCCCCGACGGAGAGCGGATCGAGATCTACGCACGGGAGGTCGTGGCGGCGGGCCGGGAGCACGACACCCTGCCGTGGCTGCTGTATCTCCAGGGCGGCCCCGGGGGTCGCTCCCCGCGTCCGCTGGGCAGGGACGGCTGGCTGACCCGGGCGCTGGACGACTACCGGGTGCTGCTGCTCGACCAGCGCGGGACCGGGCGTTCCACTCCCGCCACACGGCAGACCCTTCCCACGCGCGGCGACGCGGCGGCGCAGGCCCGGTATCTGTCCTGCTTCCGGGCCGACTCGATCGTCCGGGACTGCGAGCTCGTCCGGAGCCAGCTGCTCGGCCCGGACGAGCGCTGGAGCGTGCTGGGCCAGAGCTTCGGAGGCTTCTGCGCCGTCACCTATCTGTCGTTCGCCCCGCAGGGGTTGAAGGAGGTCTTCATCACCGGCGGGCTGCCGGGGCTGCGCTCGTCGGCCGCGGATGTCTACCGCGCCGCCTATCCGCGGGTCGCACGGAAGAACGCCGCCCACTACGCCCGCTACCCCGGGGACGTCGCGACCGCCCGCGCCGTCACACGGCTGCTGCGCGACGAGGTGGTGACACTGCCCCACGGCGGCAGGCTCACCCCCGAGGCGTTCCAGGCGCTGGGCCTGATGCTCGGCTCGGCGACGGGCTCGCACACGCTGCACTATCTGCTGGAGGACGCCTTCGTGGCCTCTCCCCATGGTCCGGTGCTCTCCGACTCCTTCCTCACCGAGGCTCAGCACCACCTGTCCTTCGCGGGCAATCCCCTCTACGCCGTGCTGCACGAGGCGATCTACGGGCAGCGGTCGGTCTCGCCGCACGGCACCGGCTGGGCCGCCGACGCCGTCCGGGCGGACTTCCCCGAGTTCGACGCCGCCACGGCGCTCGCCGGCGACGGTCCCGTGCTCTTCACCGGCGAGACGATCCACCCCTGGATGTTCGAGACCGATCCGGCGCTTGCACCACTGCGCGAGACGGCGGATCTGCTGGCGCGCCGCGAGCAGTGGCCTGATCTCTACGACGCGGCCCAGCTCGCCGTGAACGAGGTGCCGGTGGCCGCGGCGATCTACCACGACGACATGTACGTCGACACCGCGCACTCTCTGGCCACCGCCGGCGCGGTGCGGGGGCTGCGGACCTGGGTCACCGACGAGTACGAACACGACGGTCTCCGGGTGAGCGGCGGCCGGGTCCTCGACCGGCTGGTCCGGCTGGCCCGCGGCGAGCTGTAGTGGCGGCGATGACCCGCTTGCGGCGCTCCTGGCGCAGGCAGACCCGCAGGAGTTCCGGGTCGAGGCCCTCGTTGACCGACTGGTGGAGCAGTCGCGCGAAGGTGTAGTGCGGGTCGAGGTCGAGGGCCATGCCCAGCGCGACGCGGGCCTCGACCTCGTCACCGGACGACCAGGCGACCCAGCCCGCGAGGGCGAGCGGCGCGGCCGCGTGGTCCCCGTACGGTCCGGCGCAGCGCCGGGCGAGCGCGCGCCACAGCCGCAGCGCCGCGTCGGCGTGCGCGGGCTCCATCCACTCGGCGGCCCGGTCGCGCGCGACCGGGTCCTGCAGCCCCAGGATGACCGCCGCCGCGTCGTCGTCGCCGAGGAGCTTGTCGTCGCGCCGGTCGGCGCGCGCCGGATCGTCCGTCCGCGGCGCCGCCTTGAACTTCTCCAGGAGTGTGCGCGCCACCGCGAGGGTGCGCTGCTGGACGGAGGCGCTGTCGCCGGTCTCCAGCATGCCCGGCACCAGCGCCGCGCACGCGGCGTCGAGGGCGATCTCGTGGTCCCGGTTCCTCGGCTGCACCGGCTTGAGCCGGGCCTCGATGTCGTGCAGCGATCCGGGGGCCGGAAGCCCGGCGTAGGCGGTGGCCGCGGCCATGACGGAGTGCCCGGGAGGGGCCACCGGCATGCCTTCTTCCGGGGAGGCGGTGGCGTCGGGACGGCAATAGGACCACCAGCGGCCCGCGGAGACGCACAGCGCCTCGACGACGGGCACCTCCAGAGCCCCGCAGGCGATCCGCAGCCGCTGCGCGAGTGGCTGGAGCCGCTCCCGCACCGCCGGCGGCCGCTCTCCCTCGCGCGGGTCCTGGCAGAGGAAGAGCACGATGGCGTCCGGTCGGCCGGTGCGTCGCATGCTGTTCTTCACCAGGCACTCCGCGAGCTGGTCGGCGACCTCGGGCCACTCGCGGGGATCATCGGGCAGGCCGAGGCGCAGCCGTCCGCCGAACCGGCCGTGCTCGCCGTGCAGCGCGACCATCACCACCGAGTTCGTGGGATGGAACCCCATCAAGTACGGCAGCGCGTCCGCGAGTTCCGCGGGTCCGCGCAGGGTGATCCTGAGATCGGATCCCGCGTCCAGTGACTCTCCGTGTCGAACTTCGTTGCTCTGTGTCATGACTCGACGATGCCCCAGACACCCCGATTCACGCCAGACCCCCCTAAAACCTGTGGATAACTTTCGCGCAGAGTTATCCACAGCTCGCGGAGGGGGTTGGCGCGATGTCGGTGCCGTCAGGTTGCATGGGGGCATGACCGAATCGACCACCGAGCTGCGATCCGCGGCCGACACCGTACTGACCCGCCTCGTCGGCGCCGAGCCGGGCACCGCGCGGCTGCGCGAGGACCAGTGGCTCGCCGTCGAGGCACTCGTGGCGCACGGGCGCAGAACGCTGGTGGTCCAGCGCACCGGCTGGGGGAAGTCGGCGGTCTACTTCGTGGCCACGGCGCTGCTGCGGGCACGCGGCAGCGGGCCGACGGTGATCGTCTCGCCGCTGCTCGCGCTGATGCGCAATCAGGTGGAGGCCGCGGCGCGCGCGGGGATCAGGGCCCGCACCATCAACTCGTCGAACACCGAGGAGTGGGGCGGCATCGAGGCCGAGGTGGCCTCCGGTGAGGTGGATGTGCTGCTGGTCAGTCCCGAGCGGCTCAACAACCCCGATTTCCGGGATCAGGTACTGCCCAAACTCGCCGCCACCACCGGTCTGCTCGTGGTCGACGAGGCGCACTGCATCTCGGACTGGGGCCATGACTTCCGTCCCGACTACCGCCGGCTGCGCACGATGCTGGCGGACCTGCCGCCCGGCGTTCCCGTACTGGCGACCACCGCCACGGCGAACGCCCGGGTGACCGCAGACGTCGCGGAGCAGCTCGGTACGGGAGCCACGGGCGCCGACGAGAAGGGGGCGCTGGTCCTGCGCGGGCCGCTGGACCGGGAGAGCCTGTCGCTGGGCGTGCTGCGGCTGCCGGACGCCGCGCACCGGCTCGCCTGGCTCGCCGACCACCTCGACACGCTGCCGGGCTCAGGCATCATCTACACCCTCACCGTCGCCGCTGCCGACGAGATCACCGCCTTCCTACGGCAGCGCGGCTACCCCGTGGCGTCCTACTCGGGAAAGACGGAGAACGCCGACCGGCAGGCCGCGGAAGCGGACCTGCTGGCCAACCGCGTCAAGGCCCTCGTCGCGACATCGGCCCTCGGCATGGGCTTCGACAAGCCCGACCTCGGGTTCGTGGTGCACGTCGGGTCGCCGTCCTCCCCCATCGCCTACTACCAGCAGGTCGGCCGAGCCGGCCGCGGTGTCGACCACGCGGAGGTGCTGCTGCTGCCGGGACGTGAGGACGAGGCTATCTGGCGTTACTTCACCTCGCTCGCCTTCCCGCCGGAGGAGCAGGTGCGCCGCACCCTGGAGGTGCTCGCCGACGCCGGGCGGCCGGTGTCGATCCCCGCGCTGGAGACGCGGGTCGACCTGCGCCGCTCGCGGCTGGAGATCATGCTCAAGGTGCTCGACGTCGACGGGGCGGTCCACCGGGTGCGCGGCGGCTGGACCGCCACCGGGGAGCCGTGGACCTACGACACCGAGCGGTACGCGTGGGTGGCGCGCCAGCGCGAGACGGAGCAGCAGGCGATGCGGGACTACGCGGACACGACCGCGTGCCGGATGGAGTTCCTGCGGCTGCAGTTGGACGACGAGCAGGCGGCGCCGTGCGGGAGGTGCGACAACTGCGCGGGCGCGCGGTTCCCGGTGGAGGTGTCGGCCGCCGCCCTGGACTCCGCGCGCGCGGCGCTCGGTCGGCCCGGGGTCGAGTTGGAGCCGCGCAAGATGTGGCCGACGGGACTTGAGGCCATCGGTGTGGCGCTCAAGGGGCGCATCCCGGCCACGGAGCAGGCCACGACCGGCCGGGCGCTGGGCCGGTTGTCGGACATCGGCTGGGGCAACCGGCTCCGGCCGCTGTTCGCGGAGGGGGCGGCCGACCAGCCCGTCCCGCCGGAGGCGGTGGACGCGCTGGTGCGGGTGCTCGCCGACTGGGCGAAGGGACCGGGCGGTTGGGCCAGCGGCGCCCCGGACGCGCCGCAGAGACCGGTCGGTGTGGTCGCGGTCGCGTCGCGCGGCCACGGGGTGCTGGTGGAGTCCATGAGCGCCCGGATCGCCGAGGTGGGGCGGATGCCGCTGCTCGGCACGGTGGCGTACGCGGAGCACGCGGACCCCGGCGGTGTGCCCCGCAGCAACAGCGCACAGCGGGTGCGAGCGCTGCACGACGCGTTCACCGTCCCGCCGGAACTGGCCACCGCGTTGCGCGCGACGCCCGGACCCGTACTTCTTGTGGACGACTTCGCGGACACCGGTTGGACTCTTGCCGTGGCGGCGCGACTGCTGCGGCGGGCGGGTGCTTCAGCGGTGTTCCCGCTGGTCCTGGCCGTTCAGGGCTGAATGCGCTTCGCCGGGGCGGTGGCTGGGCAGGATCAATGCGGCGGACAGGTCCATACCGGTCGGTGACTCCAATTGCCCGTTGCCGCATCGCAATACGGGAGGAAGAATTGGAGCCGGATCCCTGACCGGCTCTTCGAGCCACCTGACCGGCGTGCGCCCGCGCCCGGTCTACGGGTGCATCCGCGAAGGGAGGACCGTGACCATCGGCTTCGTACCGGACGCGTCCCCCGCCAGCCCTTCAGTGTCGTCACGCACCGTGGAGCCGGCCGAGTGGGCGGACCTCGGTGTCCCGCTCCTGGCCAATCCGCGTGATGTGGTGAAGGACCTGCACGCCCGTCATCTGCCCTCTCCGTCCACGGCGGTGATCGCCGTGTACGACCCGGACGGGCGGATCCGGGCGAGCGCATCGTTCACCGGCCGCAGTGGCGTCGTGGACGGCTGGGAACGGCGCAATGCGCTGCTCTCCCATCTGCGGCGCGTCTTCCCGCACGACCTGCGGCTGCGCGAACCGGTACGCACCGCCGTGCTGCTCGTCTGCCGTGGCGGTGCGCCGGGGTGGACGGAGGAGGACGGGGCCTGGATGTGGGGGCTGCGTGACGCGTGCACCCTGCACGGCCTGCGCTCCGGCTCGTACGTGACGCTCACCGACGACGGCTGGAACGTGATCGGCGAGAACCGCGCCGGACGGACGCCCAACGCGACGTCCTGGTCCCGGCGGCCGAGCGACGCGCAACCCGAGATCCCCGGAGGGAGTACCCAGGCGCTGCGCCGCGCGGCCGCGCGGTGACGGTCAGGCGCTGGCGCCCAGCAGGGCGTTGATCCGGGTCGGGTCGCCGCAGACGATCAGCAGCACGCCCGCGCGCGACAGCGCACCCGCCAGCGCACGCGGCAGCGTCTCGTCGTCGCCGCCGTTGAGCGCGACGACCACGACTGGCCGACCTGCGGCGCGTTCGGCGGAGATGGCGGCGTAGAAGACGTCGTCGGCCGCGTCGTGCTGCGCCCAGTAGGACGCCTCGCCGAAGCTGAGCTCATGGACGGCCCACGGGTGCGGGTCGCCCGTGGTGAGCACCAGGATCTCGCCGGGGGCACGACCGGTGTCCAGCAGCAGGTCGACGGTCTCTTCCGCGGCGTCCAGCGCGCCGTCCGCCGGAGCGGGGATGAGCTGGATCTGGGCGGCACCGGCGGACGCGGCGCCCGCTCGCTGCTGCGGGACGGTGGGCGGGGTCGCCGCGGCGGCCGGGGTCACCGGGCCGGAGGGTGCGGCGGATCCCGTGGGTGCGGCGGGTCGGGCAGGGCCTTGACGGCCAGGACCGACACCGGCGGCGGATTCCCTCGGCGGCGCGGGGCGCGGCGCGGCAGGCCGCGGCGGGCCGGGGACAGGACGGGGGGTCGACGCGCTGCGGCCGGTGGCCGGAGCTGTGCGGGGACCCGGGACGCTCTCGTGAATCTGAGGCTCCTCGGGGATGAGAGGCATGAGTTGATGTCTATCAAATGCGCCACGAATGCGCAGCGGCGGGTGGGGACTGGATCAGAAATCGAAACCGAGTTGTTCCCCTGACTCGGTCGGCTCGACCTGGCGGCGGACCTTCTTGAGGTGCTGCCAGCGCGGCAGCGAGTCCAGATAGGACCACGACATGCGGTGCAGCTCGGTGGGCCCGAGTTCCTCCAGGGCCGCCCGATGCACCGGAGACGGATATCCGGCGTTGTCGGCGAAAGCGAACGGGGCGTAACCCGTGCCCAGTTCGGCCATCGCCGTATCGCGCTGCACTTTGGCGATGACGGAGGCGGCGGCCACCGCGACACACGACTGGTCTCCCTTGATCACGGTGCGGACCTGCCACGAACCGCCGAGGTAGTTGTGCTTGCCGTCGAGGATGACCGCGTCGGGCCGCTCCGGCAGTCCTCCCAGCGCGCGTTCGGCCGCCAGCCGCAGGGCCTCGGTCATCCCGAGGTCGTCGATCTCCTCCGGGGAGGCGTGCCCGAGGGCGGACGCGGTGACCCAGCCGGCGAGTACGGCGGCGAGGCGCTCACGGCGCTTGGGGGTGATCAGCTTGGAGTCGGTCAGCCCCTCCGGGGGACGGCGCAGACCGGTGATCGCCGCGCACACGGTGACGGGTCCGGCCCAGGCGCCGCGGCCGACCTCGTCGACGCCCGCCACGGTCCGCGCTCCGAGGGTTGCACGGAGGGAGCGTTCGACGCGGTGGGTGGGTGGTTCGTACGCCATGGCGCGCACCAGCCTACTCTCCCGGCCCACGCCGGACGGAGGGGGTCGATCAGGCCGATACGGCCCATTCGGGCAGCGCTTCGGTCCGGTCCGACCAAGTGGCCGGCGGCTCGCCGCCGGGCCGGGAGGCGATGATGCCGCCCACGATGGCGCAGGTGGTGTCGACATCGCCGCCGGCCCTCGCGGTGGTCCAGAACGCCCTTTCGTAGTCGCCGAGATGACGCGCGGCGGACCACAGCGCGAACGGCACCGTGTCGTGGGCGCTGGTCCGCCGCCCGCAGCCGAGGACAGCGGCCACGGTGGCGACGTCCGCGTAGTCGAGCATGTCCCGGGCCCGCCGGATCCCAGCGTGCACGGCGCTGCGCGGCACGAGATCGAGCACGGCGGCGAGCAGCTCCGACGGGTCGTCCGGTCCGTCGGGGTCGGCGGCCAGTGCGGCAGCGGCGGCGACCGCCATCGCGCCGACGACCGCCTCCCGGTGCTGGTGGGTGGTGTACGCCGAGATCTCCGCCTGGTGGGTGGCCTGCTCGGGGTCGCCCGCGTACCAGGCACCCAGCGGCGCCACCCGCATCGCCGCGCCGTTGCCCCAGGAGCCCTGCCCGTTGAACAGGCCCGCCGCGAGCTCCCGCCAGTCGGCCCCCTCCTGGCGGATCAGCCGCAGCATCCTGTTGACGGCCGGGCCGTAGCCGCGGTCGAAGTCGTGGTGCTCGGCGAAGGAGAGAGCCAGGGCGTCCTGGTCGACACGCCCGTGCCCGCGCAGCACGGCGAGGACGGAGCAGGCCATCTCCGTGTCGTCGGTCCACTGCCACGGGCCGGGCGGCAGTTGGCCGTTCTGCAGGGAGGCGTAGTTGGCGGGGACGAAGAACTGGGAGCCGAGAGCGTCCCCTACGGCGAGCCCTCGCAGGCTTGCCGCGGCGCGCGTGGCGCGGTCGGATTCATGGATGTCAGCGGTCATGGCGTCGAAACTCTGACATCGCACCTGATCCGGGTCAATCTCCGTGTGCGCAAACTCACCACGCCCCGCCGCCGGGCGGGCCCGGGGTGCGCCAGCGTTCGAAGGGGCGGTCCAGGGTGTACCGGCCCGAGGGGCCGAGCAGCAGGGTCCGGGTCTCCGCGTTGTCCGGATTGGACAGCGCTTCGAACTCCTCCACCGTCCAGTGGAACCACCGCATGCAGAACAGCCGCATGGTGAGCCCGTGGGTGACGAGGAGGACGTTGGGCGGGAAGTCCTCGTTGTCGAAGGCCCGGTAGAGGGTCTCCAGGAAGGCGCCCACCCGGTCGTAGACGTCCGCGCCGCTCTCCCCCATCGCGAAGCGGTAGAAGAAGTGGCCGTAGGCGTCGCGCGCCTTGCGCTGCCGGTGGATGTCCTCGAGGTCCTGCCAGTTCCCCCAGTCCTGCTCCCGCAGTCGCGGCTCCTCCTTGGCCCGCGTCAGACGGGGGTCGAGACCGAGGGCCCGGTAGGTCTCCCACGTGCGCCGGTACGGGGAGACGAATGCCTGGACCCGCTCGTCGCCGAACAGATCACGCAGCCGCACCCCCGCTTCCCTCGCCTGCCGGAGCCCGGCGTCGGTGAGTTCCAGGGCGTGGTCCGGCACCCGTTGGTAGATGCTGTCGTCCACATTGCCCTGGGACTCGCCGTGCCGGATGAGCACGATGCGGCGAGGGCGTCCCATGACGATCAGCCTATGGTGCGCCCGCTCCGGCGTCGCGCCGGTCCCCCCGCGGGCTGCGTCACAGCGCCGCGGGACGCAGCCGGGACCCGCCGTCGACCGAGAGGACCACACCGGTGGTGAAGGTGCCGTCGATCAGATAGGCGATCGCGCCGGCGATGTCCTCGGGCTGCCCGACCCGGCCCGCGGGGGCGTTGCCCGCGTACGCCTCGAAGGTCTGGCGGCGGGCATCGGCGTCCATCCAGTCCCACCAGGGGGTGTCGATGATGCCGGGCGAGACCGCGTTGACCCGTATCGGCGCCAGCTCGACGGCGAGGACCGGGACCATGGCCTCCACCGCCGCGTTGACCGCGGCGAGACCCGCGGTGCCGGGGATCGCGGCGCCGGACGATCCGGCGGTGACGAAGGTGAGCGACCCGCCGGGGCGCAGCACCCGCAGGGCGGCCTGCGCGGCGACGGTCTGCGCGACCAGCTTGCCCTCGGCGGCCGCGCGCAGGTCCTGTATCGGCAGGGTGCGGAACGGACCCGCCGCGGTGTTCCCGGTCACGGCCACCACGACGTGGTCGACCTCGCCGAGGTCCGCGAAGAACGCCTGCGTCGCCGCCTCGTCCATCGCGTCCACGCAGGCGCCCGTGGCGCCCTCGCCCAGCCGCTCCAGCGCGGCCTCCAGCTTGCTCTTGTCCCGTCCGGTGACGATCACCTCGCGGCCCTCGCGCTTCTGCCGCTCGGCAGTCGCGAGGCCGATGCCCGAAGTGCCACCGATGACGACGACGCGTGCGTTCATTGCCCACTCCATTTACGAGACATGCTGACTCGTAAAAGATATCCGAGGCACGATGTCTTGTAAAGTGGGTTCATGGACGAGACACCCGCACGGGGCAGACCGCGCAGTGAGACCGCCCGGCGCGCCGTACTCGACGCGGCGCTCCGGCTCTGCCAGAGCGGCGGCTACCAGGCCCTGACGATCAAGGGCATCGCCGAGACCGCGGGAGTCGGCCGACAGACGGTGTACCGGTGGTGGCCCGCCAAGCAGGACGTGCTCATCGACGCCCTGCGCGATCTCGGTCTGCGCAAGGCTGAGCATCTGGACCCCGACACCGGTCACACATTGCGCGACGTACGGTCGCTGCTGACCGCCACCTTCGCGCTGACGCAGCAGGTGACGGGCAAGGCCCTGATCGGGCTGATGGCCGAGGCGCAGCACGACCCGGACCTGTCGCACCGCCTGCAGTCCACGGTGATCGGGCCCCGCAGGCACGCGCTGCGGACCCTGCTGGCCCGCGGCGTGGAGCGCGGTGAGCTGAGCGACGCCGACGTCTCACTCGACCTGGTGGTCGACTTCGCCTTCGGGACCATGTGGTATCGGCTGATCAGCTATCACGGCCCGGTGGACGCCGATCTCGCGGGCCAGATCACGGACGCGGTGGCCACGCTGCTGCACGCGGACGAGGGGCCCGGCGCAGGAGCGGTTCCGGGCGTGGGAGCCGCCGGGCATGGCGATGCCCCGCCCAGCGGGCGGCCGCAGGCGCCCGTCAGTCCCGGGGCCGCTCGGCCCACTGCCGATTGAGGTAGACCAGACGCTGCGGGTCGGCCACCGTGCGGAGGCCGAGCAGTCCCTGGGGACCGAATTCCGGCGCCAGTACGCCGACGACGTCCCCTGCCGCCAGGGCGACCACCGCCGCGTCGCCGTTGATCTCGGCGACAGTGCCGTGCGTCCCCTCCGGGGCCTTGGCCAGCAGACCGGCCAGGAAGCGCCCCACCTTCGCGGCGCCGAGGACGGGGCGGCGGGTCATGCCCTCCTGGCCGCCCCCGTCGGACCAGGACACCACGTCCTCGTGGAGCAGTTCGGCGAGCGCCGCCTCGTCGGCGTCCGTGGTGGCCCGCAGCAGCTCCTCGGCCAGCGTCCGCCGCTCCTGGACGCTCATCTCCTCGCCGCGCGGACCCGCGGACTCGCGCACCCGGCGGCGCGCCCGCCGCTGCATCGCCCGGCCCCGTACCTCGGGCACGCCGAGTACGGCGGCGCTCTCGGCGGTCCCGTAACCGAACATCTCCCGCAGGACGAAGGCGGCCCGCTCCACGGGTGTCAGCCGCTCCAGTACGACAAGCCGCGCCAGGGAGACGGATTCGCGGGCCTCGGCGGTCTCCAGCGGCCCGAGCACCCCGGTCTCGGTCAGTACCGGCTCCGGCAGCCAGGACCCGGCGTGCGCGTCCCGGCGCTGGCGTGACGCCTCCAGGGCGGCGATGGCCGCGCCGACGACATCCGACACCAGCGCCGCGTCCCGGTCGGCGACGGATGCGGGGCCGTACGCGGTCTGCGCCGTCCGCCCGAGCGCGGCCGCGACGAGTTCGTCGGCGTCACAGGCCGAGCCGAGCATCCGGTAGGCGGCACCGAAAAGCCGCACCTTGTGCGCGGCCGACACTTCCGCCGCTCCCGCGAGGAGCGCCGCGGCGCCGTCCGCTCCGGCGGCACCGCACCTGACAGCGCGGGGACTCTCGGTCCCCGCGGCACCTATGTCCTGCTCTCTCAGACCGTCCACGCCTGCACCACATCCACCACGTCACCCGCCACGGACAGCACATCGGCGTCGAGTTCGGCACGTTCCGACAGCCGCGCGACCGCACCCTCGCGGTACTTTCCGCGCTCGGTCGCCGAATTCCACAGCGACAGCACCAGGAAGTCGTTTCCCGGGCCCTGTCCGAAGACTCCGCGCAGCATGCCCGGTGAACCGGCCATGGCGGGATTCCACACCCGCTGCTGCATCGATGTGAAGTGCTCGACACGATCCGGCCGAACTTTGCACAGGGCGATCCGCAGCACGTCCACGTCGGTGAAGGTCGGCAGGAAGCCGACCTTCACGTCCAGACGGTGTTCGAAGAGCGACACCGAGAGCATCTCGTAGCTGCCCTGCTGAGCGGCCGCCATCCCGTCGTGCGCCCCCGCCATGAAGGCGTCGTAGGAGCGCCGCCCGTCCCAGAAGGCGAACAGATGGGCCACCCCGGGTTGGGCGCGGCTCCAGCCGCCCCCCTGACCGCGGAAGCCGGGCTGTTCGCGCAGCGCCGCCCACCTGCGCTGACCTCGGTCGAACCCGGCCTGATCGACGACCCCGCAGCGCATCCACTTCACCAACACCGCGCCATCGTAGTGGCGTTGACGCCTAAGATCGTCCCCACGCGAAAGTCACAATTCGACGGACCCGCCCGGCTTCAGCCGGTGCAGCCGCTCGCCGAGACCGGCCGCGGCAAATGCCGCCTCCAGACTGTCGCCGTCCTCGGTGAAATGTCCCCAGTGTTCGAAATGCAGGGGTACGACCTGTTCCGCGCCGAGGATCTCCGCTGCCTGCGCCGTCTGCTCGCTGGTGAGGGTGAGCGGCGCGTCCGGCACCAATGGGGTCCGTGCGGCGCCCGCGAAGAGCACGGCCACGTCGAAGGGCCCGAACCGGTCGGCGATGGCCCGGACGACGTCGAGCGAGGCGTTGTCGCCGCTCACGTACACCGTGGGAAGCCCGTCACCCGAGAGCACGAATCCGGTCACCTCACCGACGATCGGCTCGCTGCCGTCCGGACCGTGCTGCGCGGGCACGCCGGTGATCCGCAGCGTCCCGCCGTCGGGCCGGGGCAGCTCGGTGTGCTCCCAGTTCGGCAGGGCCCGTACGGCCCCGCGGATCCGCCCCCGCGCGGCACGTGTGGACAGCACCAAGGGGGCGGTTTCCAGGAGGGCGCGCCCCGCCGTGTCCAGGTTGTCGGGGTGCTGGTCGTGCGACAGCAGTACGGCGTCCACCGGTCCCACCGCGTCCGCCGGCACCGCGGGACCCGCGGTCTTGGCCAGCACCCGGGAGCCGATCGGGTATTCGCCGGGCTCGTCGAAGGTCGGATCGGTGAGCAGCCGCACGCCGCCCAGCTCGATCAACGCCGTAGGACCGCCCACGTACCGTATGCCGAGACCTGCCATGACCCGTGCCCCCTTGTGCTGCCTTCTGGCTCCGGCGCGCACCTCACCAGGTGCGCGAAACGATCTTTCCCTCGCGTCAAGCGCCGGGCGCCCGGGGCTATTCCCGGCCGACCGCCGAGGGGCGACGGGCCACGGCCGATACGCGACAGGCGAGAGTCCCGGACACGCCGGTGGGGAGCCGGCCAGCGGCCGGCTCCCCACCTGGGTGACGCTTCAGTGATCAGCTGCAACCGCTGGTCGAGCCGCAGCCCTCGCAGAGGTAGCAGCTTCCGGCGCGGCGCATCTTGGTGCCGCAGGAGAAGCACAGCGGGGCGTCGGCGTTCAGGCCGAGCTGGATCTCCAGCAGCTCCGTGGAGTTGTGCGCCTCCTTGGGAGCGGGAACGGCGGCCGGGGGCTTGGCCACGGTGAGCGGCTTGCGGGCCTCCACCTCGCGCGGCGCCGACTGGGCCAGGCCCTCGACGTCGACCTCCTCGTCGGCGGACTCGTAGGAACCCGTGTCCAGGTGACGCTGACGCTCGGGGGCGGAGTGGATCCCCAGGGCGGAGCGCGTCTCGAAGGGCAGGAAGTCCAGCGCCAGGCGGCGGAAGATGTAGTCGACGATCGACTGGGCCATCCGCACGTCCGGGTCGTCGGTGAGACCGGCGGGCTCGAAGCGCATGTTGGTGAACTTCGAGACGTAGGTCTCCAGCGGGACGCCGTACTGCATGCCGACCGAGACCGCGATCGAGAAGGCGTCCATCATGCCCGCGAGGGTGGAGCCCTGCTTGGACATCTTGAGGAAGACCTCGCCGAGACCGTCGTCCGGGTAGGAGTTGGCGGTCATGTAGCCCTCGGCGCCACCGACCGTGAAGGACGTGGTGATGCCGGGACGGCCCTTGGGCAGGCGCTTGCGGACCGGGCGGTACTCGACGACCTTCTCGACCGCCGCGGGCGCCTCGACGGCCTCCTCGGCCTTCGCGCTCTCCTTCTTCTTGGCGGAGAGCGGCTGGCCGACCTTGCAGTTGTCGCGGTAGATGGCCAGCGCCTTCAGGCCGAGCTTCCAGCCCTCGAAGTAGACCTCCTCCACCTCTTCGACCGTCGCCGACTCCGGCAGGTTGACCGTCTTGGAGATGGCACCGGACAGGAACGGCTGCGCGGCGGCCATCATGCGCACGTGGCCCATGGCGGAGATCGCGCGCTCGCCCATGGCGCAGTCGAAGACCGAGTAGTGCTCCGGCTTGAGGCCGGGGGCGTCGATGACGTTCCCGTGCTCGGCGATGTGGGCGACGATCGCCTCGATCTGCTCGCCCTGGTAGCCGAGCCGCTTCAGCGCCGCGGGGACCGTGTTGTTCACGATCTGCATGGAGCCGCCACCGACGAGCTTCTTGAACTTGACCAGTGCCAGGTCGGGTTCGACGCCCGTGGTGTCGCAGTCCATCATCAGGCCGATGGTGCCGGTCGGCGCGAGCACGGAGGCCTGCGCGTTACGGAAACCGTTCTTCTCGCCGAGCCGGACGACGTCCTGCCAAGCCTCGGTGGCCGCGGCCCAGACCGGGGTGTCCAGGTCGTCGACGCGGGTGGCGGCGCCATTGGCGTCGGCGTGCTGCTTCATGACGCGCTTGTGGGCGTCGGCGTTGCGGGCGTAGCCGTCGTACGCGCCGACGACCGCGGCCAGTTCGGCCGAGCGCCGGTAGGAGGTGCCCGTCATCAAGGAGGTGATGGCGCCCGCGAGCCCGCGTCCGCCGTCGGAGTCGTACGCGTGGCCGGTCGCCATGAGGAGCGCGCCCAGGTTGGCGTAGCCGATGCCGAGCTGGCGGAAGGCGCGGGTGGTCTCGCCGATCTTCTGGGTCGGGAAGTCCGCGAAGCAGATGGAGATGTCCATCGCGGTGATGACCAGCTCGACGACCTTGGCGAAGCGCTCGGCGGCGAACGACTGGTTGCCCTCGCCGTCGTCGTTGAGGAACTTCATCAGGTTCAGGGAGGCGAGGTTGCAGCTGGAGTTGTCCAGGTGCATGTACTCGCTGCACGGGTTCGAGGCGGTGATACGGCCCGTCTCCGGCGAGGTGTGCCAGAGGTTGATCGTGTCGTCGTACTGGATACCCGGGTCGGCGCAGGCCCAGGCGGCCTCGGCGAGCTTGCGGAAGAGCGACCTGGCGTCGACCTCCTCGATGACCTCACCGGTCATCCGGGCGCGCAGCCCGAACTGGGAGCCGGACTCGTACGCCTTCATGAACTCGTCGTTCACACGAACGGAGTTGTTGGCGTTCTGGTACTGGACGGACGTGATGTCGTCGCCGCCCAGGTCCATGTCGAAGCCCGCGTCACGCAGGGCGCGGATCTTCTCCTCCTCCTTCACCTTGGTCTCGATGAAGGCCTCGACGTCGGGGTGGTCGACGTCCAGGACGACCATCTTGGCGGCGCGGCGGGTGGCGCCGCCCGACTTGATGGTGCCCGCGGAGGCGTCCGCGCCGCGCATGAAGGACACCGGTCCCGAGGCGTTGCCGCCGGAGGACAGCAGTTCCTTGGAGGAGCGGATCCGGGAGAGGTTCAGGCCGGCGCCGGAGCCGCCCTTGAAGATCATCCCCTCTTCCTTGTACCAGTCGAGAATCGACTCCATGGAGTCGTCCACGGACAGGATGAAGCAGGCGGAGACCTGCTGCGGCTGCGCGGTGCCCACGTTGAACCACACCGGCGAGTTGAAGCTGAACACCTGGTGCAGCAGTGCGTAGGTGAGCTCGTGCTCGAAGATCTCGGCGTCCGCGGGGGAGGCGAAGTAGCCGTGCTCCTCGCCCGCCCTGCGGTAGGTGAGCACGACCCGGTCGATGAGCTGCTTGAGGCTCTTCTCCCGCTGGGGGCTGCCGACAGCTCCGCGGAAGTACTTGCTGGTGACGATGTTGACCGCGTTCACCGACCATGAGTCGGGGAACTCCACGCCGCGCTGCTCGAAGTTGATCGAGCCGTCGCGCCAGTTGGTCATGACGACGTCACGGTGCTCCCAGACCACTTCGTCGTACGGATGCACGCCGGGGGTGGTGTGGATGCGCTCGATGCGCAGACCCTTGCTCGCCTTGGAACCCTTGGTACGGGAACCACGTGCCGGGCCGCTCGTCGTCTCTGTCATTCCGCCTCCCTATACGGGCGAAAACGCCCTAATGTGCGCGGATCTTCCCGCAGCACGGTGTTGTCTGCCGCCTCGGCGCCCTGGCGCTCCGGCAAGTCTGTGTGGTGCGCGCCGATCAGTCGGCGGCGGCTGCGGGCGCGGGGACACCGAGGTCCTCGTCGAGCCCGCCGGGAGTGTTGGGTGGCAACTGCTCGCGCAGTTCCGTGATGGCCGTCTCGAAGTCCTCGAGCGAGTCGAACGCCCGGTAGACCGAGGCGAACCGCAGATACGCGACCAGATCGAGGTCCTGGAGCGGACCGAGTATGGCCAGTCCCACGTCGTGGGTCGACAGCTCGGCGCTGCCGGTGGCCCTGACCGCCTCCTCCACGCGCTGCCCGAGCTGGGCGAGCGCGTCCTCGGTGACGGGGCGACCCTGGCACGCCTTGCGCACGCCGGCGATCACCTTGCTCCGGCTGAAGGGCTCGGTGACCCCGCTGCGCTTGATGACCATCAGTGACGCGGTCTCCACCGTCGTGAAGCGGCGGCCGCAGTCCGGGCACTGCCGACGACGGCGGATCGAGGTGCCGTCATCGGTGGTGCGGCTGTCGACGACGCGGCTGTCGGGGTGCTTGCAGAAGGGGCAGTGCACGGTTCCCACTCCCTCCCTCACCCCGAGGTGAGCGCACGACAAAGTAGCTTCCCCGGGGCCGTGCGGGCCCCTCGAAGCAGTCCCAATCATAGGCGATCCCACGGACTTTGGAGCCGCCGGGCCCCCGTGAGACCACTACTGGTGGTGGCTGGGGCATATACAACCACTAGATCTGGTGGCGGTCGCGAAACGTCACCATTCCGCGTGTCGCGCTCCCCGCCGGACCCAGAGCCTAGGGGAAGCGCCATCACCGCCCCGCGCCGGGGCGTGGGTGGCACACTTGGCGGCAGAGCGCACCGGAGCCGTCACAGGGCGCGAGATGATCGAACTTCCATTCGATCCATACACCCGATACCTTGATCACGTCAGCAGATTTATACAGATTCACTCGAACGTGTGTTTGGCGCAACCTTTCGAAACCCACTACCGTTGTACTAACTGCCCGTGGCCATGAAACGGGCCAACCGCAGTCCATGCGGTGGAAAACATCTCGAAAGGGGCCGCCGTGACCACCACCGCCGACAGCGCCGCATTGACAACCCATGACCGCTCCCAGGATCGGATCGGCCCGTTGGACGCCCTGAGCGAAGACAACTCCCCCAAGCCCGCGCGCTCCCTCCCCGGGCGGCCCCCCGGTATCCGCGCGGACAGTTCGGGTCTTACCGAGCGGCAGCGCCGGGTCATCGAGGTGATCAGGGACTCCGTCCAGCGCCGGGGTTACCCGCCGTCCATGCGCGAGATCGGCCAGGCCGTCGGACTCTCCAGCACGTCCTCGGTCGCCCACCAGTTGATGGCACTTGAGCGCAAGGGATTCCTGCGCCGCGACCCGCACCGGCCGCGGGCGTACGAGGTCCGCGGTTCCGACGGTGGCCAGTCGCAGCCCACCGACACCGCGGGCAAGCCGTCGGCCTCCTATGTGCCGCTCGTCGGCCGGATCGCGGCCGGCGGCCCGATCCTCGCCGAGGAGTCGGTCGAGGACGTCTTCCCGCTCCCCCGCCAACTGGTGGGCGACGGCGAGCTGTTCGTGCTCAAGGTGGTCGGTGACTCGATGATCGAGGCCGCGATCTGCGACGGCGACTGGGTCACGGTGCGCCGCCAGCCCGTCGCGGAGAACGGCGACATCGTCGCCGCCATGCTCGACGGGGAAGCCACCGTCAAGCGCTTCAAGCGGGACAACGGCCATGTGTGGCTGCTCCCGCACAACGCGGCGTACCAGCCGATCCCCGGTGACGAGGCCACCATCCTGGGCAAGGTCGTCGCCGTGCTGCGCCGGATCTGACCGACCGACGCCCCACGACCGGGCCCCGGGACCTCTGCGCCGGTCCCGGGGTCCCGCTGTGTCCGCGCGCCGAGCGCGCTGCCCGCTACCCCTGCGCCGCCTTCGCCGCGGCGTCGATGGCGGCCAGCGAACGCCGCACCTGGTTGCGGTCGGTGGTGTACCAGAGGTCGGGCATCGAGGAGCGCAGGAAGCCGCCGTAACGGGCGTTGGCCAGCCGCGGGTCGAGCACGGCCACCACCCCGCGGTCGTCCATCGCCCGGATCAGCCGGCCGGCGCCCTGGGCCATCAGCAGCGCCGCGTGAGTGGCGGCGACCGCCATGAAGCCGTTGCCGCCGTGCTCCTCGACCGACTTCTGCCGGGCGCTCATCAGCGGATCGTCGGGGCGGGGGAACGGAATGCGGTCCATCACCACCAACTGGCAGTTCGCACCCGGCACATCCACCCCCTGCCACAGCGAGAGGGTGCCGAACAGGCAGGTGGCGGCGTCCTCCGAGAAGGTGCGGATCAGCTCGCCGAGCGTCTCCTCGCCCTGCAGCAGCACCGGGTTCTCCAGGCGCCCGCGCATCGCCTCGGCCGCCGCCTGGGCACCGCGCATGGACGAGAACAGCCCCAGCGTACGGCCGCCCGCCGCCTCGATCAGCTCGGCCAGTTCGTCGAGCATGTCCTCGCGGTTGCTGTCCCTGCCCGGCTGCGCGAGGTGCCTGGCGACGTACAGGATGCCCTGCTTGCGGTAGTCGAAGGGCGAGCCGACGTCGACGCCCTTCCACGGCGGGATGTCCTCGCCCTCGGTGCCCTCCGGGGCCAGGCCGAGCGAGGCGGCCACCCCGTTGAAGTCGCCGCCGAGCTGGAGGGTGGCCGAGGTGAGCACCACCGAGCGCTCGGTGAAGAGCTTCTCGCGCAGCAGCCCCGACACGCTCAGCGGAGCGACCCGCAGAGAGGCTCCGAAGCGGTCGTGGCGCTCGCACCACACCACGTCGTACTCCGAGCCCTGGACGAGGCGTTCACTGACCTCGTGGACGCTCTCCACCGCCGCGAGTGCCTGCTTGCGTACGGCGTCCTCGTCCTGGACCGACTTGTCGCGGGTGTCGCCGATCGCGGTGATCACCTGGCGGCAGGCGTCACGGAGCGCCGCGAGGACATAGCCCAGGTCCTCGGGGATCTCCTCCAGACGGCCCGGGAGGGCGAGTTCCATGATGCGCTCGAAGCCCTCGGCCGCGCTGAGCAGCGCGTCCGCCGCCTTCTCGTTGACCAGCCGGGAGGCGCGCTTGACCGCGCGGTTGACACTGCCGGGGGTGAGTTCGCCGGTGGCGACTCCGGTGACGCGCGAGACGAGTTCATGTGCCTCGTCGATGATCAGCACTTCGTGGCTGGGTAGGACCGGCGCGCCCTCGATCGCGTCGATGGCGAGCAGCGCGTGGTTGGTGACCACCACGTCGGCGAGCTTGGCGCGTTCGCGCGCGGCCTCGGCGAAGCACTCGGCGCCGTACGCGCACTTGGTGGCGCCCAGGCACTCGCGCGAGGTGACGGAGACCTGGCTCCACGCCCGGTCCGACACGCCGGGGGTGAGGCCGTCGCGGTCACCGGTCTCGGTCTCGTCCGCCCAGTCGCGCAGCCGCAGCAGGTCCTGGCCGAGCTTGCTGGTGGGCGCCGCGGCCTCGAACGGGTCGAAGAGGCCGTCCTCCTCGTCCTGCGGGACGCCTTCGTGCAGCCGGTGCAGGCACAGGTAGTTGGAACGCCCCTTGAGCATCGCGTACTGCGGCTCGCGGCGCAGCAGCCCCTTGAGCGCCTCCACCGTACGCGGCAGGTCGCGCTCGACGAGCTGGCGCTGCAGCGCGAGGGTGGCGGTGGCCACCACCACCCGCTCACCGTGGGCGAGCGCCGGCACCAGATAGCCGAGCGATTTGCCGGTGCCGGTGCCCGCCTGGACGAGCAGATGGGACTGGTCGTCCACGGCGGCCTCGACGGCTTGGGCCATGGTGACCTGACCGGGCCGCTCCACACCGCCGACGGCGGTGACGGCGGCGTGCAGCAGGTCGGTGAGCGCGGGTGGGGGCGTGGCAGTCATAGGGAGGCAAGCCTAGATGCCCGCACTGACAACGCCGTCCGGGCCGCACAGGACCGGACACCGCCGGTCATGGGGCGGACCGGTCCGGTCGGACGGTGCTAGCTTCTGGTCACATGCCGTTGGAGAGCCACTTGACACTGGACGCCTCTGCCGCGGAGTACGTGGTCGATGTCGCGAATGTCGTGCGTGAACCGGCGCTCGGCGGGGAACGGGCGGCGGATCTCGCCCGGCTGGCGGGTCTGCTGGACGCGCTGGCCGATTTCGCCCGCGATCCCGCCGTACAGGTGTACGCGATCACCGACCGCTCCCTGCTGAGCGACGGTCGGCTGACGGCACCGGAGCGGCACACCCTGGAGCGCTGGTACCGCGACGGGCTGCTGGAGGTGCTGCCCCGGGCGGACGACCGGCTCCTGGAGCTGGCGGACGCGCTTCAACTGAGGGTGGTCAGTTCTGACAACTTCCTGGACTTCCACCGCGCGCATCCCTGGATCCCCGGCAGCCGCGACCGTTTCCTGCGCCCCTTCCTGCAGCCCGACGGCGCCGTCGGCGTACGGCCGCGGATCATGCCGGTGCCGCCGGAGTGGCAGGTGTCCCGCAAGGAGGAGGAGGGGCTGCTGCTGGAGGCCGGGGTGATCCGGCGCTGGGACCGCTCGGCGCACGGGGCGGTGCTCAGCCGCGACTGGCGCTGCCCGGAGGCGGACTGCCCGCAGTTCGGCGCCGGTGACCGGCCCAGTACGGCGCTCCCCCGGCGCCGCAGGGCCGAGGTGCTGTGCCCCACGCACGGGGTGCCGCTCACCGACACCGGGCCGCGGCCGCGCCGCGCGCAGGTCAAGGTGGTCATGGACGGCACGGTCCGCGGCCGCTTCATGGTGACGGCCGGGGAACCGCTGGCGGTCGGCCGCGCTCCGGCCGACGGCGGGGTGACGCTCGGCGCGTGGATCGACGACACGGCGGTCACCTCCGTGAGCCGCACCCATGTGGTGCTGAGTTACGACGGCAACGGACTGAGCGTCCTGGACGAGCGCAGCGCGAACGGCACCAGGATCCGCCGCAGCCGCCCCGACGGCGACACCCTCATCCCGCTGCACCACGGCAATCTGTGGCACCTGCGCCAGGGCGACTCCGTGGTGCTGCACGATCGGCTGGAACTGCTTCCCAGCGGCCGCCAATTCGTCTTCGAGGAGGACCCGACGGACGGTACGGTCGGACCGCAGGCGAGCGGGAGCGCGGCGGGACCGACGATGATGGCGGTGCCGCGGGAGCTGCCGCGGGAACAGGAGTGAGCGAGGTCCGCGTGTCCGGGGAGATCGGGGTCGGTACGGTCCTCAGCGGCCGCTACCGCCTGGAGGAGTCGCTGGGCGGCGGAGGGTACGGGCATGTCTACGCGGCGCTCGACCAGGCGCTGTCCCGCCGTGTCGCGGTGAAGGTGCTGACGCTGCGCGCGGAATGGGCGCAGGTCGAGCGCAGCGAGCGGCTGGGCAGGTTCCGCCGGGAGGCGGTGGCCGCCGCCGCCCTGAGCCACCCCAATGTGGCCACCGTCCATGACGCGGGCGACCACGAGGGCAGACCGTTCATTGTCATGGAGCTGCTGCGGGGCTCGGACTTCCGCCAGGTGCTGCTCGACCGCGGCGGCCTGCCGGTGGCCGAGGTCCTCTCCTACGGTGCGCAGATCAGCGCGGGGCTGCGGCACGCCCATGAGCGCGGTCTGGTGCACCGGGACATCAAGCCGGAGAATCTGATGCTGCTGCCGGAGGGCGTCGTCAAGATCTGCGACTTCGGCCTGGTGGCCCACCGCGACGCCGACGCCACGCGCTACACCGAGCCGCACGCCGTGATGGGTTCCCCGCCGTACTTCTCGCCCGAGCAGGCGCGGGGCGCGGAGGTGACCGAGCGGTCCGACCTGTACTCCCTGGGCTGCGTCCTTTATGCGCTGCTCGCCGAGGGTCCGCCGTTCTCCGCCGACAGCTATGTCGGCTATGCCTACCGGCATGTGCACGAGCCGCCTGAGCCGATCGAGCGGCGGCGTCCCGAGGTGCCCGCGCCGCTGGCGCGTCTGCTGCACCAGATGCTGGCGAAGGACCCGCGGGAGCGGCCCGCGGACGCGGGCGAGGTGGCGGAGCGGCTGGGGGCGCTGATGCGGCCCGCCCCCGCGCGCCCGGCAGGGGTACGGCGCACCCCGACCGTGCTGGACCGGAACGCGCGCCAGGTGCTGTGGTCGCTGCTGGAGGAGGGCGAGGGCCTGCTCGCGGCGGGCAGGTTCAGCGACGCTGACCAGCGGTACTGGCAGGCGCTGCAGCACATCGCGCACCAGGGCGCGGAAAACGAACCGGCGTACTTCGCGGCGCTTTTCGGCCGGGCCCGCGCTCTGGAGGGGCTGAACGGCACCTCGGCCGTGCTCCGCCGCCTGGACGACCTCTCGGCCGACACGATCGCGGCCCTGGGTGCGGAGCACCCGCTGGCGCGCTGCGTGGCCGCCTACACGGGTGTCAGAGCAGTACGTTGACTGTCACGTCGGAGGCCAGCCGTACGGTGTCGCCGGGGCGCAGGGTCGCGCGCTCCTCGGGGGCCAGCCGGTAACCGTGCACAAAGGTGCCGTTGGTGGAGCCCTCGTCGGTGATCCACGCCGAGCCGTCGGTCTCGACGCCGACGACGGCGTGCAGCCGCGAGAGGTTGTCGTAGCCGGCGAGTGACTTCACCGCGGGGCACATCTGCGCGTCGCGGCCGAGGCGGATCCGCACCCCTGGTTCGACCGGCACGATCTCGCCGTTGGGGAAGCGCAGCCGCAGCGCCCTGGGGGGCGCGTCCCTGCGGGTCTCGGCGGGGCCGTGCAGGGCGCCGGGAATGACGTTGATGACGCGGGTGTGGTCGGGGTGGCCGCTGGTCCGCGGTCGGGAATCGGCGGGCTCCCCCGCGGCCCGCGGCGCCGGCGGACGTGCGGCGTGGGCCGAGACCGACTCATGACTGGCGGAGCCCGACGGTTCCGCACGAGCGGCGGCGGCCAGCGGAGCCGGCAGCGAGAAGGGCACGTAGCAGCCGTGGCAGAGCAGTTGCCCGGGCCGCCGGTCGGCTCCGCAGTGCGGGCAGTTAGCGGCGGCACCCGTTTCCTCGCGCATCCGCACTCCCCTCCCGCGTCGACGCCCCACCGATCCCGCGTCACCGCGCGGCACGTCCCGTGCACCGATCGTATCGGCTCCCGGCAGCGCCGGAAGGACGCCCCAGGGTGGGCTCAGGGGTGGGCTCAGGGGCCGTACAGGGGGTTCGGCACGGTGCCGTGGACGGCGGCGTGCGGGCGGTCGGGCCGGTCCCGGTAGCCGTCCAGGTGCAGCCGGTTGCGGTTGAGGCAGAGCCGCTCGATACGGGGCGTGAGCAGGTCGAAGGTGGTGAATCGTTCCTTGAGCTCGGGGAAGCGCTCCTGGTGCCGGATGATCTCCTCGCGCACCAGCGCCCAGAACTCGGCTTCCGGGACGTCCAGTTGCGCGTCGCACAAGGGCGCGAGGTAGCGCAGCACACCGATGAAGAGCCCCGAATGGATGAACTGGGTGAGGAACTCGGGCCGCTCGGTGAGGAGTACCGCCCGGACCTCGGGGGGCATGGTGGCGTGTTCGGGGAGTGCCTCGGCGGAGACATTGATGTCGTCGACGAAGTCCTTGACGGCGAGCCGGACCGGGATGTCGTGCTCGTCGAAGACCACGATCGCGTTCTCGCCGTGCGGCGAGAAGACGGTGCCGTACCGGTAGAGGAAGTGCAGCAGCGGCGGCAGCAGGGCGGCGAAGAGGTGGCGCAGCCAGACCCGCGGGGCCAGGCCCGACCGCTCCACCAGCTCCGCGGTGAAGGAACGCCCGCCGGGGTCGGTGTGCAGCAGCGCGGCGAGCGTGCGGGCGTGCTCGCCGGGGTCGAGGTAGCCGCCCAGCGGTTCGCGCCAGATGCAGCCGAGCAGTTCCCGGTACTGGTACGGCACCGTGGGCAGTTGGTCGTACTGCGGGTGCTCGACGGTGACCGAGGCGACCTCGCCCAGCAGGATCACCCGGGTCTCGTCGCGCAGGAAGGGGTCGGCGTCGCGCAGTCCGTGTACCCAGGTGGTGACCGCGGGGGCGGCGAGGGTGCGTTCGGTGGGGAGTCCGCGCCACACCAGGGTGTTGAGGACCGACAGCGGGAGTTTGACGGTGCGGCGGTGCGGGCGGCTGGTGTTGAGGAAGGTGCGGATGGACTGCTGGGGCAGCCGCAGGTCGTTGTCAGTGGTGAGCGCGATGATGGTTGTGTCGGCGATCTCGGCGGCGAAGAGCGGGGCGATCACCTGGTCCCACTGCCAGGGGTGGACGGGCAGTAGCAGGTAGTCGGCGGGGTCCCGGTCGTGGTCGGCGACGGTGTCGTGGAAGGTGTCGAGGGTGCCGGGGGTGAGTTCCTCGGCGTAGAGGAGATCGGGGGTGCTGAGGTTGGCGGTGCCGCGGTAGCGGGCGAGGTCGCGGTGGACGGCGATCCACGGCAGGCGGTGCCGCTTGCGGGCTTCCGGGGCCCAGCGGGCAGCGTCGGCGGCGGAGAAGCCGATCCGCCCCTTGTTGGCGACCAGCCAGGGGTGGCCGCTCTGGTGGCCTTCGAGGTCGGCGTAGTCCAGGTCGGCCAGTTCGGCCGCCGACAGCGCGTCCGCGTCCAGCCGCACGTCCGCGCGGAGGGTGGCGAGCAGTTCGCGGATGAGGTGTCCCGTGGTGTCGCCGTTCAGGCCGAGCACGGTCTCGTGGCCGTGCAGCAGGAAGTGGAACGGGTCACCCGTGGGCGTGATGCTGTCCGCGTCCACGTACCAGCTTCCGTAACCGCCCCGGCGCGCGCGGAACCGGTAGGTGACACCACGGGCGAGGGGCAGCCGGTACGCCCTCGGCCCGGTCTCCGACCGCTCGAACTGGTCCGGCTGGTCCGGCTGGTCCGGCTGGTCGAGCTCGGGAGTGATCACCTCCTCGTACGCGAACTCGGCGAGCATCTTCGCCAGCAGGCGGCGGGCGGCATGGCGCCAGGCGGCGGACTGAGGACGGGGTGAGCTGGGTGCGGTGGTCACTGTGGGCTCCTGCGAGGGGGACCGGGTGAGCAGGGAGGCGAGCGGGGGCCGGGAGCGGCCGGGGTCGCTGCGGTCAGACGAGGTCGCGCAGGGACCGGTCGCGGATCATCAGGGCGGCCCGCTTGCCGGGGAGTTCGACCTCGGCGGAGAGGCGGAAGCCCGCGGCGAGGAAGGCGGCGACGGAGGGGGTGTTGCGCAGGTCCGGCTCGGCGATCACCCGGGTGCAGCCGGGACGGTGGTCGAGGACCAGATCGGAGACGGCACGCAGCAAGGTGCTGCCGAGCCCGCGGGCGCGGTCCGCGACGCCGCCGATGAGCAGGTGGACGCCGGTGTCGTGCGGCCGGGCCGGATAGCAGCGGGCGACCGGGTCGAGGTCGGCGCGGTAGATCTCCCAGTAGCTCATCGGCGTGCCCTCCAGCACGCCCAGGCACGGAACGCTGCGGCCGTCCCCCTCGGTCTGCGGCCGCAGATGCTCCTCGGTGACCCGGGCCTCCCCGGCCAGCTCCCAGAACTCGGCGACCGCGGGGTCGTTCATCCAGCGGGTGATCAGCGGCAGATCACGCGCGATGCTGACCGGTACGAGCCGGAAGGAGCCGAACGGGGTGCCCGCGGCGGACCAGCGGTCGATCTCGCCGAGGAGCGCGCAGTACGCGGCGTCCGGTTCGGTGGCGGTGGCGGCGAAGAGGGCGAGGACCTCGGGTGGCAGCTTCAGGTCGAGTGTGTCCTCGGTGCTGGAGTCGGCTGGTGGCAACGGGGCTCCTCCCTCTCCTGGACGGGGCCGCCGCTCAGACGGCCAGCGGGTTGGGCATGGTGACGTAGACGGACTGGGTGTCGACCGGGCCGACGAGTTCGTCCATTCCGTGCAGCCGGGTGAGCATGTTGGCCTTGCAGCGCAGGACCGGGCTGTTCAGCAGCCGCTCGGGGAGGGTGCTGCGGCCGCTCGCCGCCGAGCCCGCCAGGAAACGGCGCAGGGCGGCGAGCAGCACCCGCTCGTCGGCCAGCCGCTGGGAGCCGAAGGCGCCGATGAGGCCGAGGATGTTGTTGATCCCGAGGTAGTAGGCGAAGCGTTCGTCCGCGACCTCGTCGCCGACGAAGGTGTCGCTGTCGGCCCCGATCCCCGGCAGCCGCTGTTCCAGGGCAGCGCGGTGCGACTGCCGGAAGTAGTAGCCCTGGTTGTCGCGGTACCGGCCGCCGGTGGGCCAGCCGTCGGCGTCGAGCAGGACGAGGGTGTTCTGCTGGTGGGCCTCCAGCGCGACACCCGCCTCCCCGTCGAGCCACAGCACCGGGCTGACCACCGCGCCGAGATAGCGCAGGAACCACTCGGTGGCGACCGCCGCCGAGGGCCGTCCGGTGCGCTCGGCGAGGCGGGCGACCAGCACCGCGAGCCGGGAGCGCAGCGCGGGCGCCGGGACGCCGGGCCAGGGCCTGGGCGAGGTGAGTCCGGCGAGGCAGTGGGCCTGGTCGCCGTGGCCGAAGGGGCTGTGCCGCAGGACGACGTCCAGTCCCGGGATCGGTTCGCCCTCGGCGGTGTCCACGCCCAACCAGGCCGGGTCGCGCACGATGTCGAAGCCGGGGTGGGCGGCGTGCCACTGCGCGGCGAGGCCGCTGCGCAGCAACCGGTGCACCTCGGTGCCGCGGCGCAGCTCCTTGCGCAGGTTCTCCCGGCGGGAGTTGGTGATCCGCAGGCCCAGCGAGAGCTTGAGCATCGCGGGGGCGCCGGGGCGGAAGACGGTGCGCACCGACGAGGTGGGGCGCCAGGGCTCGCCGCACGGGCCCAGGTCGCGCAGCAGTCCCGCGTCGAACAGCGCCCGCACCGCCGGCCGGTGCCTGATGTCGCGCGCCTGCCAGGGGTGCAGCGGAAGCGGCACCGCGCCGTCGGGGCAGCCCAGGCCGGGACCGGCGAGGCCGGTCAGCAGATCGGCGGCCGGAACCGTACGCCCGCGTTCGGTCCAGGCGGAGTCGGTGGCCAGCAGGGAGGCGTCGACGGCGAGCCAGTGCAGCGGGAAGGCGCCGCGCAGTTCCGGGGAGTACACCGCGCCCTCGGTGTCGCTCAGCCCTTCGCGGCCCTTGGGCGTGGGGTGCGTCGGGTGGCCGAACAGCAGGGCCTGCTCCGAGTCGAGGAAGGGCAGTTCCGGCTCGGCGGGGCCGGGGCGCTCACGCCGGGCGGCGACGAAGACGGCGGTACGGCGTACGGAATCGGCCACCCTGGCCACCAGGTCGTCGCCCTCGGCGCGGTCGCCGCCGCCCTCCCTGGCCAGCAGCGCGGCCAGCGCGACGGCGGTCAGCGGGGTGCTCTCGGCGGTGGCGAGCCGGACCGGGCCGAAGCGGTGGTGTCCGGTGGCCGACCAGTGCAGGACGGTGGTCTGCGCCTCGGTGCCGCTGGCGGGCAGCGGGATCCGCAGCAGTCCGCCGGGCGGCTGCGACAGGCCGGTCTCGCGTACCCAGCAGCGCAGCAGGTTCTCGGTGCCCGCGGCGTCGGCGACGGCATACGGCTCGGTGCGCTCCAGGGGGTCGGGCGCCGGTACCGGGCGGGCGGCGCGCGGCCGTTGCAGCGGTACGCCGCCCGGTGCCGCCTCGGTCTCGGCGGGGGCGTCGGCGCAGGGTTCCACGGGTGCGGTCATGCCTGGGCTCCACTCGGCGTCGCCGCGTGGCGGCGAGGGTGTTGACGGTCGGTCGCCGCAGTCATGCCAGCGCCCCCCGCACTGCGGTCTGCGCGGCTTCGACTGCCGCGGCGAGCCGGTCGAGTACGGCTTCGGCCTGCTCGTCGGTGATGGTCAGCGGTGGCAGCAGCCGGACGACGCTGCCGTGCCTGCCGCCCAGCTCCACGATCAGTCCGCGGCGCAGCGCCTCCTGCTGCACGCGGGCGGCCAGCAGGGGGGCGGCGGGCAGGGAGCCGTAGTCGTCGGGTTCCGCCTCGGTGGAGACGAGTTCGACTCCGATCATGAGGCCGCGGCCGCGCACGTCGCCGATACAGGCGTGGTGCGCGGCGAGTCCCCGCAGTCGGCACAGCATGCGGGAGCCGATCGTCTCGGCGCGTTCGTGGAGGGCGTTCTGCCGTACGAAGCGCAGGGTGGCGGTGCCCGCGGCCATGGCGAGCTGGTTGCCGCGGAAGGTGCCGGCGTGGGCGCCGGGCCGCCAGGCGTCGAGCTCGTCGCGGTAGACGATGACGGCCAGCGGCAGACTGCCGCCGATGGCCTTGGACAGCACCATGACGTCGGGCACGATGCCGCTGCGCTCGACCGCCCAGAAGGTGCCGGTGCGGCCGACGCCGGTCTGCACCTCGTCGACGATTAGCGGGATGCCGCGGTCCGCGGTGATCTCCCGCATCCGGCGCAGCCACGCGTCGGGCGCCGGGATCACTCCGCCCTCGCCCTGTACGGGTTCGAGCAGCATCGCGGCGGGCGGCTGCACCCCGCCCTTGGGGTCGTCGAGCAGACTCGCGGTCCAGCGCGCGGAGAGTTCGGCGCCGCGGTCGCCGCCGGTGCCGAACGGGCAGCGGTAGTCGTACGGGTACGGCAGCCGGGTGATCCGCGCGTCCGCCTCGCCCACGGTGCCGCGCACCGCGGTGTCGCCGGTCGCGGCGAGCGCCGCGGCGGTCATGCCGTGGTAGGCGCCGGTGAAGGCCAGCAGCCCGCCGCGGCCGGTGGCGGTGCGGGCCAGTTTGATGGCCGCCTCGACCGCGTCGGTCCCGGCCGGGCCGCAGAACTGGATCCTGCCGTGCTCGGCGAGCGGCGGTGGCAGCGTCTCGAAGAGGGCGGTGGTGAACTCGTCCTTGACCGGGGTGGCGAGATCCAGGACGTGCAGCGGGGCGCCGGAGTCCAGGACGCCGCGGATGGCCTCCAGCACGACCGGGTGGTTGTGGCCGAGGGCGAGCGTCCCGGCGCCGGAGAGGCAGTCGAGGTAGCGGCGGCCGTCGGCGCCCTCCACCGTCATCCCGCGGGCCCGCACGGGCACGACGGGCAGCGAGCGGGCGTAGGTGCGCGCCGCCGACTCGCGCTGCGCCTGTCTGCGCAGGATCGCCTCTCCCCTGGCGAACTCGTCGGCTGCCGCAGTCCGTTGCTGCTCCGGCGCGCGCGAAATGGCGGCCACGTCTGCACTCCTCCAGGTCGGCTCGGGGCGGTCGTCCCCCGTGCGTACTAACGACGCGGTGACGGCCCGATCACGGGCTGCGACCAGACTTTCCGGGCGGAACGGCCGACGGGAGCGATCCGGCTTCGACCGCACCTGGTGCGGCGAACGGAAACGCGTAAGGACCCGCCTCCAGGAGGCGGGTTCTTACCGTGGTGCTTCGTGGCGCTTCGTGGCGCCTGGCAGTGCGGCGCGGCGCGCGAGCGCCGCGCCGTCGCTCAGTGCCGGGCGACCAGCGTGAACGGTGCCAGTTCCGCGGCCAGTTCCTCGTGGACGCGCACCTTGAGGAGCGTGCCCTCGCCGGTGTGCTCCTCGGAGAGCACCTCGCCGCCCGCGTGCACCCTGGAGACGAGCCCGCCGTGGGTGTACGGCACCAGGGCCTCGATCTCGACCTCGGGACGCGGCAGTTCCTCGTCGATCAGCTCCAGCAGCTCGTCGATGCCCTGCCCGCTGCGCGCGGAGACGGCGATGGCGTGCTTCTCGTTGCGCAGCAGCCGCTGGAGGACCAGCGGGTCGGCCACGTCGGCCTTGTTGACGACGACGATCTCGGGCACGTCCAGCGCGCCGACATCGCGGAACACTTCGCGGACCGCCGCGAGTTGCTCTTCGGGAACCGGATGCGAGCCGTCCACCACGTGCACGATGAGGTCGGCGTCGGCGACCTCCTCCATGGTGGAGCGGAACGCCTCCACCAGGTGGTGCGGCAGGTGCCGGACGAACCCGACGGTGTCGGCGAGGGTGTAGAGCCGCCCACTGGGTGTCTCGGCCCGGCGCACGGTCGGGTCCAGGGTGGCGAACAGCGAGTTCTCCACCAGGACACCCGCACCGGTGAGCCGGTTGAGCAGCGAGGACTTGCCCGCGTTGGTGTACCCGGCGATGGCGACCGAGGGCACCTTGTGGCGCTTGCGTTCCTGGCGCTTGAGGTCGCGGCTGGTCTTCATCTCCGCGATCTCCCGGCGCATCTTCGCCATCTTCTCGCGGATACGGCGCCGGTCGGTCTCGATCTTGGTCTCACCGGGACCACGGGTGGCCATGCCGCCGCCCGAGGAGCCGGAGCCACCGCCACCCATCTGCCGGGACAACGACTGGCCCCAGCCGCGCAGCCTGGGCAGCATGTACTGCATCTGGGCGAGCGAGACCTGCGCCTTGCCCTCACGGGACTTGGCGTGCTGGGCGAAGATGTCGAGGATCAGGGCGGTCCGGTCGACCACCTTCACCTTGACGACGTCCTCGAGGTGGATGAGCTGGCCGGGGCTCAGCTCACCGTCGCACACCACGGTGTCGGCGCCGGTCTCGACGACGATTTCCCGCAGCTCCTGGGCCTTGCCCGAGCCGATGTACGTGGCCGGGTCCGGCTTGTCGCGGCGCTGGATAACACCGTCGAGGACCAGGGCGCCCGCGGTCTCGGCGAGCGCGGCCAGCTCCGCCAGCGAGTTCTCGGCGTCGTCCATGGTGCCGGAGGTCCACACGCCGACGAGTACCACGCGCTCCAGACGGAGCTGCCGGTACTCGACCTCGGTGACGTCCTCCAGCTCGGTGGACAGCCCCGCGACCCGCCGCAGCGAGGCCCTTTCCGATCGGTCGAACTGATCGCCGTCCCTGATCCCGTCGATCTCATGACTCCAGGCGACGTCCTCTTCCATCAGGGCGTCGGCCCGCAGGCTCTCGGGGAGGCGCTGGCGGTCGTTCGAAGAGGAAGAAGAAGTGGAGGAGGTCATTGGATCCTTTGTTCGTACGGTCAGCGAGGGACGGGGCGTGTCGCGCCGTCACTACGATGGTCGCACGCCCGCCACGCATGGTCACGCGAGTTTCGCCCTGAAATCACCGGCGGTCACTGTGTGTAATCGACGGGGAGGGCGGGTAGAGAACCGCTACGGGCGGAGAGCGGCGGTCACCGCGAGCTGGGCGCGGTAGACGTCGTAGACGCCCGGCACCGCCCGCATCGCGCGCATCAGGTCCCCGAGCGCCTTCGGGTGGGGCAGTTCCACGGTGTAGGTGTGCCGGACGCGGTGCTCCTGCGGCGGTTCCACGGCGGCCGAGACGATGCCGATGCCCTGTGCGGCGATCGCCTCGGTGAGGTCGGCGAGCAAGCGGGGGCGGCTCAGCGCCTCGGCCAGGACGGTGGCGCGGTAGGCGTTGGCGGGCGTGCCGTCGCGCCAGCGGACGGGTACGGGGGTGCGGCCGGCGGCGGTCATCCTGGCGGTGCTCGGGCACTCGGTGCGGTGTACGGCCACGGTGCCGCCGCGGATGACGAAACCCGTCACACCGTCCGGCGGCACCGGCGTACAGCAGCGGGCCAGGCGTACGGCCGCGCCGGGCAGGTCGGTGACCGCGACGGGCTCCGCGGCGGGCGCGGTCCCGGCGGAGGGCGTGGGCCGGACGGTGGGGGCGGCGGGCTGGTCCTCGGCGGCCGCGCCCGGGTGCTGGGCGAGCCAGCGGGTGACGGCGAGCCGGGCGGCGGGGGTGGTGGCGTGCTCCAGCCAGTCGGTGCCCGGGCCCGAGGTGGCGGTGTCGTCCATCAGGAGCTGGAGGGTGTCGCCGTCGCGCAGCCGGGTGCCCAGCGGCGCCAGCCGGCCGTTGACGCGGGCGCCGACGCAGTTGTGCCCGGCCTCGCCGTGCACCGCGTAGGCGGCGTCCACACAGCTGGCGCCCGCGGGCAGCCTGATGGTGCCCGAGGCGTCGCCCGCCTCCTCGGCGAAGACGGTGATCTCGCGGTCCTGGGCGAGGTCGGCCCGCAGCGCCGTCCAGAAGGTGTCGGGGTCGGGCGCCTCGCGCTGCCACTCCAGCAGCCGTGCCAGCCAGCCCGGCTGTGTGGGGTCGACGCGCTCCCCCTCGGCGGTGGGCACGGCGGCCTCCCCACGTCTTCCGTCGGCGCCCTGGGCGGCCTCCGGCACGGCGTCGGGGTCGCCCAGCGCGATCACTCCGGCCTCCGCGACACGGTGCATCTGCCGGGTACGGACCAGGACTTCGGCGATCCGGCCGTGGTCGTCGGCGATGGCGGTGTGCAGCGACTGGTAGAGGTTGAACTTGGGGGCGGCGATGAAGTCCTTGAACTCCGCGATGACGGGGGTGAAGCAGGTGTGCAGCTCGCCGAGGACCGCGTAGCAGTCGGCGTCCTCGCCGACCAGGACGAGCAGCCGGCCGAAGTCGCAGCTGCCGAGCTCCTCGCCGCCGCGCTTGAGCAGCACCCGGTGGACGGAGACGGCGTGGCGGGGCCGGATGGCGACCTCGGCGGCGATCCCCGCCTCGCGCAGCACGCCCCGCAGGTCCTCGGCGACGCCCGCGAGCACGTCGGGCCCCTCGGCGTTGCGGGCGATCATCTCGCGGGTGCGGGCGTGCTCCTCGGGGTGCAGGATCGCGAAGACCAGGTCCTCCAGCTCGGTCTTGAGCGCCTGGACGCCCAGGCGCTCGGCGAGCGGGATGAGGACGTCGCGGGTGACATTCGCGATCCGCGCCTGCTTCTCCGGGCGCATCACCCCGAGCGTGCGCATATTGTGCAGCCGGTCGGCGAGCTTGATCGACATCACCCGGACGTCGCTGCCGGTGGCGACCAGCATCTTCCGGAAGGTCTCGGGCTCCGCCGCGGCACCGTAGTCGACCTTCTCCAGTTTGGTGACGCCGTCGACCAGATAGGCGACGGCCTCGCCGAACTCGGCCCGTACCTGATCGAGGGTCACCTCGGTGTCCTCGACGGTGTCGTGCAGCAGAGAGGCCGTCAATGTCGTTGTCTCCGCGCCCAGTTCGGCCAGGATCAGGGTGACGGCCAGCGGGTGCGTGATGTACGGCTCACCGCTCTTGCGCATTTGTCCGCGATGCGAGGACTCGGCGAGGACGTACGCCCGCCGCAGGGTCTCGATCGCCTCGGGTCCCGCTTTGGGATGGCGGGCGCGATGCACTTTGGTGAGGTGTTCGATGGCGTCGGGCACGCGGTCCCTGGCGCTGGGGCCGAGCAGTGCCGCGCGGCCCAGCCGGCGCAGATCGATGCGGCGCAGTCCGCGTCGGGGGGTGGTCCCGGGAGTCCCGGCCGCGAGGGCGGCGTCCAGTGCGTTGTCTGCGCTCATCGGGCACCTCCAGCAGCGTGGACCGGCTGCTGACGCTCTCCACGAATCGTGGGGCCGCGCCGGTGATTGATGCTACCGAGCCCACCACGTGCGGCAGTCACACTCTCGCCGAGAGTGATCCCCATCACCCGTTCGAGGGAACGTGTGCGGGAATCGCGGTCGGATACCGCCCGAAACCTCCGCTTCTCGCGTAAGCGGAAGTGCGCAGGAGCGGAGGCGGGCGGTGCCGCTCAGCGGCCGGCGGCCGCCAGCCAGGCGGGGTCGATGACGCCCTCGGCGACGATCACGGCGGGGCCGGTCATTTCGATCTGGCCGTCGGTGCGCTCGGTGATCACCAGGCGGCCGCCGGGGACGTCGACCGTGTAGGTGACGGGGTGGCCGGTGACGGCCGGGTCGGCGCCGTCCCGCCGTGCCGCGGCGGCCATCACGGCGCAGGCGCCGGTGCCGCAGGAGCGGGTCTCGCCGGAGCCGCGCTCGTGGACGCGCAGGGCCACGTGCCGGGGGCCGCGGTCGACGACGAACTCGACGTTGGTGCCGTTGGGGTAGGCGGACGCGGGGGCGACGCCGGGGGCGCGCAGCAGATCGCCCGCCTGGTCGAGGTCGTCCACGAAGGCGACGGCGTGCGGATTGCCCATGCTCACGTGCACGGCGGGCCAGCTGTGGGCGCCCACGGTGACGGTGACGGCGCCCTCGGGCACCTCGGCGCGGCCCATCCGGACGGTCACGTCGCCGGGGGTCCCGTCGTCGCCGTCCTTGGCGATGTGCGCGTGCCGGACTCCGGCACGGGTGGCGACGGCCAGGTCGCCGGCACCGGTGAGCCCGGCGCGCTGCAGGTGGCGGGCGAAGACGCGTACCCCGTTGCCGCACATCTCGGCGATGCTGCCGTCGCTGTTGCGGTAGTCCATGAACCACTCGGCCTCGGCGGCCTGCCCGGCCGCCTCCGGGTGGGCGGCGGACCTGACCGCGCGCAGCAGACCGTCGGCGCCGATCCCGGCGCGCCGGTCGCACAGCCGGGCGACGTCCGCCGCGGACAGCTCGACCAGACCGTCCGGGTCGTGGACGATCACGAAGTCGTTCTCGGTCCCGTGTCCCTTGAGGAAGGCGAGCGGGGCAGTGGTCCCGTGGTGCGCGTCAGTCACGTATTCGATCGTACGCGGGCGGCGGGGCGGGAGCGGTACGGGGACCCGCGCGCGGATCAGCGGTCCGCCGTGGCGGCCGCGGCCGCCGTACGGATCAGCGCAGCCGGGCGACGCGCCAGACCGCGAGCACGGCCAGCACCGCGATCACGGCGGTGTAGCCGACCACGAAGCGCCAGTCGGCGCGGGCGCCGGAGCCGCGGGCGGGCAGACCGGGCCAGGTGTGGCCGACCCGGCGGGCGGCCATCAGGCCCCAGCCCGCGGAGCAGCTGCACAGCAGCAGGCCGAGCATGGCGACGACGGGTCCCGCGTCGCCGGACTCGAACGCCAGGGGGAAGGCGAACATCAGCGAGCCGCTCACGGCCAGGGCGATGATCGGCGCCAGTTGCCAGACGCGCAGCCGCCGTTGCGGCCGCAGTTCGCGGAAGGACTGGCCGTCCTCCATGGGCGGGATCGACTCGGCCGACGCCAGTGTGCCGAGCGGCTCGAGCGGGTCGAAGGGCTCGAGGGAGGTGAGCGGTTCGAGGCGGTCGAGCGAGTCCAGTGAGTCGAGGGGATCCCCGGGCACCAGCTCGTCGAAAGGCTCCAGGGAGCCGCGCGATTCGGGGACCGACGCGCTCTCCAGCAGCTCGGCCGGAAGCTCCGACGAGAGTTCCGACGGAAGTTCCGGTTCCGCCGCGGTGTCGCGTCGGGGCGGGTTGTCGCGTGGGCCGGCTTCCATCGCCACGCGCCCTCCCGTTTCTCCGTCACCGTAGCTCGATGGTCGATGATGGCACGGTCCAGGGGCAGCTCCGGGACGCCTGCGCGTCCCGATGCCATCACGTGATCAGGCTGTAACCGCTTCTTCGAGCAACGTCAGCGCCTGGTCTGCGAGTTCCGTACCCCTGGCAGTGAGCCAGTGCACACGCTCGTCACGGCGGAACCACGAATCCTGGCGGCGCGCGAAGCGTTTGGTGGCGCGCACGGTGGCGGCGCGCGCCTCCTCGTGCGAGCACTCCCCCGCGAAGGCGGCGAGAATCTGCTGGTAGCCGAGCGCGCGCGAGGCGGTACGGCCCTCGCGCAGTCCGACGGCCTCCAGTTCGCGGACCTCCGCGACCAGACCCGCCTCCCACATCCGGTCGACGCGCTGGGCGATCCGCTCGTCGAGTTCGGCGCGCGGTACGTCGACGCCGATCTGCACGGTGTCGTAGACCGCCTCGGGTCCCGGCAGATTGGCGACGAAGGGGCGCCCGGTGATCTCCACGACCTCCAGGGCCCGGACGATGCGGCGGCCGTTGCTGGGCAGGATGGCGCGGGCCGCCTCGGGGTCGACGGCGGCCAGCCGGGCGTGCAGCGCGCCGGAGCCCCGCATGTCGAGTTCGGCCTCCAGCCGGGCCCGTACCTCCGCGTCCGTGCCCGGGAACTCCAGCGCGTCGAGCGCGGCGCGTACGTACAGCCCGGAGCCGCCGACCAGGACGGGGACGAGGCCGGCGGTGTGCATCCGGTCGATCTCGGCGCGGGCCAGCCGCTGGTAGTCGGCGACATTGGCCGCCTCGGTGACGTCCCAGATGTCCAGCAGCCGGTGCGGAACGCCCTGCCGCTCCTCCTCGGTGAGCTTCGCGGTGCCGATGTCCATACCGCGGTAGAGCTGCATGGAGTCGGCGTTGATCACCTCGCCGCCCAGTCGCCTGGCCAGGGCGACACCCAGGTCGGACTTGCCCGCAGCGGTCGGGCCGACGACGGCGATCACACGGTTCTTCACGAGATCAGTCTCGCAAACATTGGCGGCTGACCTCGATCGATCGGCATGACGCGCGACGGCGGGGGCACGAGTATCGTCTGAAGCAGGAGAGCGATTTCCGAGGGTTTGGTAGGTGTCGGATGAGCTTCAAGGACACGTTCAAGGACAAGCTCGGCCTGGCGAAGACCAAGGCGGGCAATCTCGCGCAGCAGCACGGCGGCAAGATCGAGTCCGGAATCCTCAAGGCCGCCCACACGGTCGACTCGAAGACCCACGGCAAGTACAGCGACAAGATCGGCACCGGCGTGCACAAGGCGACGGGCGCCCTGGGGAACCTCAAGGACAAGGGCGACTGACGTACGCGCGACCGGCCTGAGCCGGCATCGAAGACGGGACAGCCGCGGACCCCACCATCCGCGGCTCGTCCGCGTCCGGGTCCGGTGCGGCGTCCGGAGGCGGGGCTACGTCCAGAGGCGGTGCTACGTCCAGAGGCGGTGCTACGTCCAGAGGCGGTGCTACGTCCAGAGGCGGTGCTACGTCCAGAGGCGGTGCTACGTCCAGAGGCCGGGTTACGCCGCCGCCCCGTGCTACGTCCAGGTCGCCACGTAGTAGCCGACGCCGTACGGGGCCGTCTCGTGGAGCAGTTCGCCGCTGAGCGCCGCGTCCTGCGCCGCCCCGGCGAGCACCTGCCAGGGAGCCCGCCCCGACACCTTAAGAGCCTCCGCGAGTTCGGCGTCCAGGGCGGCCAGGGCGGCAGTGTCGGCCGCCGCGAGAGCCGCCGCCACGGCGGCGTCGAAGGGTTCGGCGCGCGCGTCGAGATAGCCGGGCGCCTTCAGGGTGCGGCAGGCGCTGCCGTCCCCCATGACCAGCAGGGCGAGCCGTCCCTCGGCGGCCGCGAGCTGACGTCCGGCCGCCGCGCAGCGCTCCTGCTCCAGCGGCTCCCCCACGGCGAGCGCGGTCACGGGCGAGGCACTCCACCCGCGCAGCAGCCAGGCACCGACCGCGAGGGACGGCGGCAGCGCGCGTACGGGTCCGGCCTCGGCGGCCGCACCTTTGGTGCCGTCATCGGCGGCGCTCCTGCCGAGGCGTACGTCGAGCGCGACGCCGAACGGCCGGAAGGAACCCGGCGTGCCCTCGGCGTAGGCGCCCCGGCCGGAGCGCTCGGCCGGGCCGACCACCACCAGCCGGTCCGGGCGGGAAGCGGCGAGCACACCGACCGCGTCCGCGCAGGCGGCCCGCAGATCGTCCAGCTCGGGAGCGGCGCCCGCGGCCACCTCGGGGACCAGCAGCGGCGGGCAGGGACAGACGGCAGCGGCGACCAGCATGATCGAGACCCTACCGGCGCCGCCGTACGCGCCGCTGCCCGCCCGCCGGACAAGAAGGGGGCGGGCCGGGGCGAAGCGGGACCTCAGTCGCAGCCGCAGCCGCTCGCGCCCGCGGGTGCCGCCGCGGCGGCCGGAGCGCCGATCGTCGGCAGCCCGAGCATCACGCCCGCCGGGGCGGCCGGGGCGGCGTTGCGGCGCTCCCAGGCGTCGCCCGCCCGGGTGCGGCGCACCCCGAGGGCGGGCCGCTCGGCGAGCAGGTGGTGCGGGGCGGCGTAGGTGATCTCGACAATCACCATGTCACCGGGCCTGACCGGCTCCGCGGGACGCTCGAAGTGCACGAGGCGGTTGTCGGGGGCGCGGCCGGACAGCCGCCGGGTGGCGTCGTCCTTGCGGCCCTCGCCCTCGGCGACCAGCACCTCCAGGGTGCGGCCGACCTGCTTCTTGTTCTCCTCCCAGGAGATCTCCTCCTGGAGGGCGACCAGCCGCTCGTACCGCTCCTGGACGACGGCCTTCGGGATCTGGCCGTCCATCTCGGCGGCCGGGGTGCCGGGCCGCTTGCTGTACTGGAAGGTGAAGGCCTGCGCGAAGCGGGCCTCGCGGACCACCCGCAGGGTCTGCTCGAAGTCCTCCTCGGTCTCGCCGGGGAAGCCCACGATGATGTCAGTGGTGATGGCGGCGTCCGGCATCGCGGCGCGCACCTTCTCGATGATCCCGAGGTAGCGGTCCTGCCGGTACGACCGGCGCATCGCCTTCAGCACGGTGTCGGAGCCGGACTGCAGCGGCATGTGGAGCTGGTGCATCACGTTCGGCGTCTGCGCCATGGCGGCGATCACGTCGTCGGTGAAGTCGCGCGGGTGCGGCGAGGTGAAGCGAACCCGCTCCAGGCCGTCGATATTGCCTGCGGCACGCAGCAGCTTGCTGAACGCCTCGCGGTCGCCGATGTCCGAGCCGTACGCGTTCACGTTCTGGCCGAGCAGGGTGACCTCGATGACGCCCTCGGCGACCAGGGCCTCGACCTCGGCGAGCAGGTCACCGGGGCGCCGGTCCTTTTCCTTGCCGCGCAGCGCGGGCACGATGCAGAAGGTGCAGGTGTTGTTGCAGCCCACCGAGATCGCGACCCAGGCGGCGTACGCGGACTCCCGTCGGGACGGCAGCGTCGAGGGGAAGGTCTCCAGCGACTCGACGATCTCGACCTGCGCCTCTTCGGCGATCCTGGCGCGTTCCAGGAGGACGGGAAGCTGCCCGATGTTGTGGGTGCCGAAGACGACGTCCACCCAGGGCGCGCGCTTCACGATGGTGTCGCGGTCCTTCTGCGCCAGGCAGCCGCCGACGGCGATCTGCATACCGGGGCGCGCGGCCTTGCGCGGCACCAGCTGGCCGAGGTTTCCGTAGAGCCGGTTGTCGGCGTTCTCCCGGACGGCGCACGTGTTGAACACGACCACGTCCGCGGACACCGACCCGTCGGCGTCCGCGGTCGCCCGTACATAGCCCGCGTCCTCCAGCAGCCCGGACAGCCGCTCGGAGTCGTGGACGTTCATCTGGCACCCGTAGGTACGCACCTCGTACGTTCTCAAACCGCCGACCTCGCTCACGCTCACCCGTCCAGGGTAAGCGCTCCGCCCGGCCCTCCCGATCACGGCCGGGGGGGCCGGGCGGAGCGGGCGCCGCGGGCGTCAGGGCAGCGGCGTCGGGTGGGCCAGGTAGGACTGGGTGCGGGTGACCCAGTAGTCGAAGTCGGCCGGGTGCGTCTGGTTGGCGCCGACCATTTCCGGCACCCCATAGGTGCCGGTTCCGGTCCCCGCACCAAAGAGGATGGCGACCACACCGGCCGAGGCGGCTTCCGGCAGGTGGGAGCCCCAGGTGACGGTGGAGCCGCTCGTGGTGATCTTGGGGTCGGCGCCCGGGTTGCTGGCGTAGAAGGACAGGTTGTTCCCGCTGGAGGTGAAGGAGTCGCCGTAGAAGAAGGTGGCGGCGGAGTCCTCGTCCTGGTTGGCGGTCACGTCGTCGAGGTCGGGGAAGGTGCCCGAGGCGTTCCAGTAGGTGGGGCTGGCCGTCCTGGTGGAGTTCAGATGGCCGGCCGGGATCTGCCACAGCACCGCGGGCAGGCCGAGTGACTGCCGAATCGTCTGCACATAGAGCAGGTAGTTGCTCCAGTGCGCGGCGTTCAGGTAGCGGATGTCCGCCGCCGGGTTGGGGTCGCGCAGAATGCCGAAGTCCTGGCCCCACTGGTCGAAGGCGGCGAAGTCGGCGCGGTAGCCGATGTCGGCGGTCTTGGCGAAATTCGCCACCTGGGTCGCGTTGGCGACCACCGACTGGCGGCCCGCGGTCCAGCCCTGGGTGTCGGTGTCCTTGAGCGCGTCGCGTACGCCCCAGGTGTTGATCTGCCAGCCCAGGAACGCCGTGGGGTCGTACTTCTTGATGGTGAAGTCGATCGCCTCGACCAGGCCCTTGAGGTTGTTCCCGAAGGCCGGGTCGCTGCCACTGGCGAGCACGCCCGAGGAGTAGGCGGCACTGGTGGCGGCGGGCATGCGCGCGGCGTCGTTGCCGTAGGTCGCGGCGTAGTTCTGCTGCAGGTAGCCGAGCATGTCGGGTTCGACGACCCAGCCGACGGGCTTGCCGGGAGCCGCCGCGTTGGCCGCCGCGGCGGAGTTCTTCAGCGCCTGGAAGTACGAGGTGAGCCAGCTCGCGCTCTGCATGTTGGTGAAGTCGACGCTGGTGCCGTCGATGTTGCCGTTCATGCCGTACTCGACCATGACCGGCGTCATGCCGAACTGCTCGGAGTGCGTGACCATGGTGGTGGTCGTGGCGGCCCAGTTCGGGAAGTCGCTGCCGATCAGGTACTCGTATCCGTAGTCGGGCAGCTTCCCGTGCGACTTGAGCGTGGTGAAGAAGGAGTCGACGGTGCCGCCGGGGGTGTAGACGCTCCCGATGGACAGATACGGCGGGTGCCAGGAGGTGCCGCCGCCCGGCCCGGTCTGGGTCGGGGTGGGAGTGGGGGTGGCCGTCGCGGTGGGAGTGCCGGTGGGCGTGGCCGTGGGGGTTGCCGTGGGCGTCTGGGTGGGCGTGGCGGTCGGCGTGGAGGTGCCGCCGCCGGGGCCGGTCAGGGTGACGTCGTCCGCGTGGTACGTGCCCTGCGCGTACCAGCCGTGCACATAGAGCGTGACCGAGGTGGTGGACGCGCCGGTGGTGAAGGACGTGGAGAGCTGCTGCCAACTCGTCGCGGACGGCGTCCAGGTGGAGTTGTAGCCGTTGGCGCCCAGGTAGACGTAGCTGCCCTGGACGTAGGCGGACAGGGAGTACGCCGAGTTGGGCTGCACGCTCACGGTCTGGGTGCACTGGGCGGTGTCGGAGGCGGTGGCGGCGCCCGCCAGGGAGTGCGTGCCGGAGTGCGCCGGTGACCCCACCACGCTTCCGGTACCCGCGTCGCAGGTCCAGTTGGACAGTGACCCGCTCTCGAATCCGCCGTTGACGACGAGGTTGGTGTCGGCCGCGTGCGCGCCGCCGCTGATGGCGACGAGGCCGCCGATGCCGAGTGCCGCGGTCCCGAGCAGGGCGGCCGCTCTATGGGGTGCGCGAAGGCGATGCCGGTGAGCTGACATGAATGCGACTCCAGTGGGTGCCGGGGCGGCGGCCGGTCACAAGGTGGCGGGTCGCACGCACGGCGGTGTGGGGGGAAGGTGCCGATGTTCTGCTCACGACAAAAATGGTACAGACCAATGCGGGCTGTCAAGGAGTGGCCGTGGAGCCGCCACCGGGACCGCTCCCCGCGAACTCCCTTTACCGGGAGGAATGTTCGTGGCCCGCCCGTCCGGAGGTCCCGCGGCGCCTCCTGCCGTGACACCGGGTCAGGCCGTCCCTCCGTCCTGGCTGCTTGGCGTACCTCCTGGCCATGACATTTGTCATGGCCAGGAGTGGACCAACCGCTCTGCTGCGTGGACCCGCTGATCAGGAAAGCTGGAGACCACAAGGACGGACGATCACCACGGGGAGACGGACATGACGCGGGCAGTCGGCGCAGTAGCGGCAGAAGACACCGGGACCACCGCCACAGCGGAAACGGCGACAAAGGGTGCGGCCGTGGCGAAGGCGGCTCCGACAGCCGCGGCGGCCGGTCAGGAGTCGCCGCTGGTGGCCACCTTCAAGCCGCTGCTGCTGGACATCGCCATCCCGGTCGGCGGCTACTACCTGCTGCACGCCGGATTCGGCGTGGGCCTGGTGATGTCGCTGGCGCTGAGCAGCGTCGTCCCGGCCGTCCGTACGATCACCGCCGCGCTGCGCGACCGCTCGTTCAACGGCCTCGCCGGGCTGATGCTCGTGGTCAACCTGGTCGGTATCGCGCTCAGCTTCCTGACCGGCGACCCGCGGCTGATGATCGCCAAGGACTCCGGGATCAGCAGTGTGGTCGGGCTGGTGATCCTCGCCTCGGCCTTCCGCGGCACACCCATGATGTCCGCCGGGCTCAAGCCGATGCTCACCAAGGGGAAGCCGGACCGCACGGCCGCCTGGGACCGGCTGACCGCGGACGACACCGGATTCCAGCGCCTGGAGCGGGTGTTCAGCGGGGTATGGGGCAGCGTGCTGCTCGCCGAGTGCGTGGCCAGGATCATCGGCGCCTACACGCTGCCGGTCTCCACGATGGTCTGGATGGGGACGCTCTTCCTGCTGGCCGCGATCGGTCTCGGCATCGTCCTCGGCGGAATCCTGGCCGCCAACCGCATGGAGCAGATGATCGCCGACGGGGCCACCGCACTCGACGCCCAGGCAAACGCCACGCCCGACGCCACCTCGGCCGCCACCGCCTGACCCGCGCCGGCCCACCCCAGGCAGCAGCGCCAGAGCGGCCACCACCGAAGGGATCGCCATGCGAGGCAAAGGCATCAACTACGACACCGGCTTCTCCCCCGGCGGCAAGGACTCCCGCCCCGGCTTCACCGCCCAGGCCGCCCGCGAGGAGATGCGGGTGATCGCCGAGGAGCTGCACTGCACGGCCGTACGGATCTCCGGCGGCGTTCCCGAGCGGCTGTCGGCGGCGGCGCGGGCCGCCGCCGAGGCCGGACTCGACGTGTGGTTCTCGCCGTTCCCCTGCGAGCTGGACACCGACGAGCTGCGGCCCTTCTTCGCCGACTGCGCGCGGCGCGCTGAGGAGATCCGCCGCAGCGAGGCGGTGCGCCGCGCCGGGTCCGAGGTCGTCCTCGTCCTCGGCTGCGAACTGACCCTCTTCGCCCACGGGTTCATCCCCGGGGCCACCGGATACGACCGGATCGCCGCGCTGACCTCAGGCGACCAGGACCTCTACCGGCGTATCCCGGAGATCGGCGCCGCGCTCGGGGCCTTCCTCGCGCGCTGCGCGGCCGACGCCCGCGAGGAGTTCGGCGGGCCGCTCACGTACGCCTCCGGTGTCTGGGAGCACGTGGACTGGACGCCCTTCGACTACGTCGCCGTCGACGCCTACCGCGACGCGCACAACGCCGGCACCTATGGTGACGAGATACGTGCCCATGTGCGGCACGGCAAGCCGCTGGTGGTGTCCGAGTTCGGCTGCTGCACCTACCAGGGCGCCGGTGACCGCGGCGGTCTGGGCTGGGCCATCACCAAGGACGGCCGGATCGACGGCGCCTATGTGCGCGACGAGGGCGAGCAGGTGCGCTATCTGCGGGAGCTGCTCGCGGTGTTCGAGGAAGCGGGCGTGGACAGCGCCTTCTGGTTCACCTTCGCCGGGTTCGGGCTCCCCCACCACCCCACGGACCCGGAGCTGGACCTGGACATGGCCGCGTACGGCGTCATGAAGGTGCTGGCGGACGGCGGCCAGGAGCCCAAGGAGGTCTTCCACGCCCTCGCGGACGCCTATCGCACGTGAGGGCGGGGGCAGGCCGCGACCTGCGCCGCGCCGACCGCTGCCCATGTCGGCGCCACGGTGTGCGCGGCGCATTACAGTGACCGCACATTCATGGCGATACCGCGGCATATCCGCCGACGTGAAGGGACGCATCCATGTCGCCGGAGGACACACCCGAGGACGGGTCCGGGGACGCGTCGAAGGGCCCGAGGAAGGGCTCATCGGAGGAGGCGCCCAGGGACGCGGCCGGGAGCGCGCCGGAGTCCCCCGGGCCGCCGGGCGGGACGCGGACGATCACCGCCCGCCAACTGCTCGGCAAGTGGCCGGTGTGGGCGTTCCCCGCGGTCCTGTCGACACTGGTCGCCTTCGTGCTGGCGCTGGTGTACGCCGGCGGTATCGCCGACCCCCAGGGGTCGGTGCGCAATCTGCCGGTGGCGCTGGTCAACCAGGACGCCGGGCAGCTCGGCGCCCAGTTCGTGCAGGGCATCGCCCATGCGCCCGACCCCCAGCACCGCGTGGCATGGAAGGTGCTGACCCCGGCCGGCGCCCAGGACGCCCTGGACTCCGGCAAGGTCTACGGCGCCATCGAGGTCCCCCCGGGCTTCACCGCCTCCCTGACGGCCATCATCAGCCCGCCCGCGGCCGCGTCGGGGAGCGGGAGCGCCGCCGTCCCCCGGCCGTACGTCCGGCTGCTGACGAACCCCGGAGCGGGCAGCCTGGCGTCCTCGCTGGCCGCCGGCGTCGAGCAGAAGGCGCAGCGCGCCGCCTCCAGGCAGCTCGGAGCGGATCTGGCCGGGCAGCTCCGCTCCACGGGGGCGCAGCCGACCACCGCCCAGCGGATGCTGCTGGCCGACCCGGTCTCCTCGGTGACGGCGCCGGGCCACCCGATCGGCGCGCGGACCGGGCTGGGGCTGACCGCCTTCTACTTCACGCTGCTGATCGTGATGTCCGGCTTCCTGGGCGCGAACATCATCAGCAACGGTGTGGACGCCGCGCTGGGGCACGCGCCGAGCGAGCTGGGCCCCTGGTGGCGCATGCGGTCCGCGGTGGCCATCAGCCGCACCCAGACGCTGCTGGCGAAGATGGTGATGTCGGCCGTCCTGTCGGTGGTGTCGGCCTCGGTGGTGGTGCTGGCCACCGCGGTGATCATCCGCCTGGACCTGCCGCACCTCTGGCAGCTCTGGGTGTTCTCGGTGTGCGCCAGCGCGATCGTGGGGCTGGGCGTACAGGCCCTCCTCGCGGCCTTCGGCGGCCTCGGGCAGATCGTGAGCATGTTCTTCTTCGTCGCCCTCGCCATCCCCTCCGCGGGCGCCACCGTCCCGCTGGAGGCCGTGCCCGGCTTCTACCGCTGGCTGGCCAGGTTCGAGCCGATGCGGCAGATCAGCGGCGGAGTGCGGGCGATCATCTACTTCGACGCGCGGGCCGACGCCGGGCTCGCCCGGGCCTGGGTGATGCTCGCCATCGGCCTGGTGATCTCCCTGGTCCTCGGCTTCGGCGTCACCCACTGGTACGACCGCCGCGGCCTGCACCGGGCGAATCCCCCAGCCGCGTGAGCGCGGGCGCCGCGCACCCCGCCCACTGACCGTCCCCCCGCCGTCACCTGCTGTGGACCGCCCTTCCCCGGATCGCCGCAGGCTGGCAGGATCCCCTCGCATGGACCTGTCCCACCTCGGCAGACGCCTCGCCGCCCGCCTGCGACGCCGGCTGGCCGGCCTCGTCGGCGCGGTCGGTGTGCGCGGCGCCCTGAGCCGGCTGAACGCCGACGCGCCCGGCGGGCGGCGGCGCCTGGTCCAGGTGCTGCTCGCCGCGGTGTCCGCGCTGGCGCTGCTCGTGTGGTGGCTGGTCCCCACCGGCGGGTCGTCGTACCCCAAGGCACCGCTCTCGCTGGCCACCGGCGTGGCCAACGGCGTCTACGAGAAGTACGGGCTCCTGCTGAAGAGCGACCTGCGGACCGCGCTGCCCGGTGTGCCGGTGAATCTGGTGCACACCCAGGGGTCCGTCGACAACATCAAGAGGGTCGTGTCCGGCCGGTCCGATTTCACGATCGCGGCGGCGGACGCGGTGGCCAACTACAACGGGCCGGGCAAGTCCGACCTGCGGGCCTGCGCCCGCCTCTACGACGACTACATGCAGCTCGTCGTACCGAGCGACTCCAAGGTGGCCTCGGCGCGCGACCTGCGCGGGCTGCGGGTCGGTGTGGGGCAGGCGGACTCCGGCGTCAACCTCATCACCCGGCGGCTGTTCGCCGCCGCCGGGCTGAACATGAGCAAGGACGTCACGGCGGTGCAGGTCGGCATCGACAAGGCGCCCCGGATGCTGCTCAGCGGCCAGCTCGACGCCTTCTTCTGGTCCGGCGGCCTGCCCACCGCCGCGGTGGCCGCGATGGCCACCCCCGTGGCGCGGATCAAGCTGGTGCAGCTCGGTGACCTGGTGGCGAAACTGCACAGCATGGGTCCGCAGATGGCGTACTACCGGCAGGCCGTGATGCCCGCCGACGCCTATCCAAAGGCTCAGAACGGGCAGGCGGTGGCGACCATCGCCGTGGCGAACCTGCTGGTCACCACCGACCGGGCCGACAACAACCTGGTGGAGCGGCTGACCCGAGCCGTCATCGACAGCCGGGACGCGATCGGCAAGAAGGTGCACGCGGCGCAGCTGGTGGACCTGCGTACCGCGGTGTTCACCGACCCGCTGCCGTTGCACGCGGGCGCGGCGCGCTACTACCGCTCGGTCAAGCCCTGAGCCGCACCTCTTGGCGTACGAAAACGGCGGGCGCCCTCCGCGCGGGCATCACCTGTAGGCGGCGGACGCGCTGCTCGGCACGGCGAGCGTGACCTCCAGGCCGTGCGGTTCGCGGTGGCTGTAGGTGATGGCGCCGCCGCCCTGGCTGAGCAGTGCGCGGGCGATGGAGAGGCCGAGCCCGGAACCGTGCACATTCTGGTGCCGGTTACTGCGCCAGAAGCGGTCGCCGATCCTGGCCAGCTCGTCCTCGGTGAGTCCGGGGCCGCTGTCGGCGACGGTGATCACCGCGTGCTCCGCGTCCACGCCGACCCGCACATGGACGACCTCACCATGGGGCGTGAATTTGATCGCGTTGTCGATCACCGCGTCCAGGGCACTGGAAAGGGCGACCGCGTCCGCCCACGCCACGACCTCCACGGGTTCGTCCACCGGGTCACCGAGGCCGGGCGCGGGCTCGGTGAACTCCACGACGGTGCCCGCCCGCTCGGCGACCGGGCGCCAGGATGCGGCGCGGGTACGGGCCAGCGCCGCGATGTCGGTGAGCGCGAGGTGCGTGCCCGCGTGCTCGGCCAGCGCCAGGCCGAGCAGGTCGTCGAGCACCTGGGCCAGCCGGTGGCCCTCCTCCTTCACCGACTCGGCCTCGGTGTGGCCGTCGGGCAGCTCCAGGCCGAGCAGTTCGATCCGCAGCAGCAGCGCCGCCAGCGGGTTGCGCAATTGGTGGGAGGCGTCGGCGACGAAGGCCCGCTGCTGTTCCAGCACTTCCTCGACGTTGTCGGCCATCTCGTTGAAGGACCGCACCAGGCGCCGTAGTTCCGGCGGCCCCCCTGCCGTGCCGACCCGGGACTTCATCCGGCCGGTGGCGATGTCGTGCGTGACCCGGTCCAGGGTGGCGACCGGCAGCAGCACCCAGCCGGTCAGCCGTACCGCGCACAGCACGGCGATCGCCATCGCGGCGAACTCGCCCGCCGCCAGCAGCAGCCAGCCGTGCAGGATGCGCGAGCGCAGCGCGCCGGTCGGCGACTCGGTGACGACCACCGCGACGACGTCGCCATCCCGCACGATCGGCGAGGCGATGGCGAGCTTGCGCCGCTGCCAGGGCCACACCTGCTGCGGGTCATGGGTGCGGCGGCCGAGCAGGGCGGAAAGGTAGGCGTCGTACAGCTCGCCCTCCTTGGGTACGCCCCAGCCCGCGGGGGACGCGGCCATGGCGGTACGGTCGCGGTAGAAGACACCCGCGCTGATGCCGTAGAGCTGCTGGTAGCGGGCGAGTTCGGTGCGCAGGGTGTGCAGCCGCTCGTCGTCCTCGCTGTCGACCGCGGTCTTCTCGTCCCGGGCGGTGACGTACTGCGCGAGCGCCGCGAAGCGGGTGGTGTCGTCGATCCGGTCGACGACGACACGCTGCTGCTGGGCCGCGGCCTGACTGGCGGCCAGCGGGAAGCCGAGGGCCAGCAGGACGCCGGCCATCAGCACGATGAGCAGCGGGAGCAGTCGAGAGCGCAAGACGCGGGCCCTGGCGGGTCAGCCGACCGGGACGACGAGCCGGTAGCCGACTCCCCGCACCGTCTCGATCATGGCCGGGGTCCGCAGTTTGGAGCGCAGTGACGCGACATGCACTTCCAGGGTGCGCCCCGTACCTTCCCACGCCGTACGCCACACCTCGCTGATGATCTGCTCGCGCCGGAAGACAACGCCCGGCCGCTTGGCGAGCAGGGCCAGCAGATCGAACTCCTTGCGGGTGAGCGCGATCAGGTCGCCGCCGACGGTGACGCGGCGGGTGGACAGCTCTATGGCGACCGGGCCGAGCATCAGTTGGGCGCTCTCCGGCGGGACCGGCTCCGGGGCGGGCGGGGCGGTGAGCACGCCGGTCCCGGTGACCGTGGGCCCGGCGGCGGGCTGCCCGGCGGGGCGGGGCGGCTGCAGCGGCGGGCGGCGGCTGACCGCGTGGATGCGCGCCAGCAGCTCCCCGGTGTCGTACGGCTTCACCACGTAGTCGTCGGCGCCCAGATTGAGGCCGTGGATGCGGGAGCGTACGTCGGACCGCGCGGTGACCATGATCACGGGCGTGGCGGTACGGCGCCGGATGCGGCTGCACACCTCGAAACCGTCCTGATCCGGCAGGCCGAGATCGAGCAGTACACAGTCGAAGCCGGGGCCCTCCGCGGGCAGCAGCGCCTGGATCGCCTCCTCGCCGCTGCGGGCGTGCCTGACCTCGAAGCCGTGCTTGCCGAGAACGGCGGAGAGGGCGGCGGCGACCCGGTCGTCGTCCTCCACGAGCAGCAGTCGCATGCGTAACCTCCTCTGTGTCCCCGATGAAGTTCTCCGGATCCTGTCGACCGAATCCACGCCGATCGGCACGGCGTGCGTCAAGTGCGTACCGGCCCGCACGCCGGACCGTTATCTACCCGGTACGCATCGGTGGCGCCAGGCGTCGCACGGGGCGTGGTGGACGGGTGCCGTCCGGACAGGCGCGGGGGCGCGGGCCGGGCGTGCGACCCGGGCGGGGCGCACGGGTGGGGCGCGCGGACCGGCGCACCGCGCCGAGGAAGGTCCGTCGCTTGACGTGGGCAGGCGCAGTGGGTTGCATACGCTTTGTGACCGCAATTCTTCCGGGAGCCGCACGATGGACCCGGTGATCGTCGCGGGGGCGGGTCCCGTGGGCCTGGCCCTCGCTCTCGCTCTGGCCCGCCGCGACGTCCCCGTCATCGTCCTCGACGAGGCCGAGACCCTCACCGACTCCGAGGAACTGCGACGCCCCCGCACCGCCGTTCTCGGCCCCGACACGGCCGCGCTCGTGGAGCGCCTGGGCTACTCCGGGATCCATGAGGACGGCGCCTCCTGGACGGCCTGGCGCACCCTGCGCCGCCGCTCCGAGGTGCTGCGGGTCGACTTCGGCGGTTCCGGGCCGATGTCCCCGGTGCACATCGCCCAGCACCGGCTGGAGCACGGCTTGCGGGAGGCGCTGCTGGCCTGCGGGGCGGTCCGGATGGTCGCGGGCTGCCGGGTGGACGCCTTCGAGCAGGACGAGCGCGGGGTCACCGTGCACACCCGCGGCGCGCACGACACCTGGTGGCGTGGCAGCTATCTGGTGGGCTGCGACGGTCCGCGGTCGACGGTACGCAAACTCCTGGGCGTCCGCTTCCCCGGCCGCACCTCGGTCGACCGGCACGCGGTGGCGGTACTCAGGACCGAACTGCCGGAACCGGGCGTGGCGCTGCTGCACCGTGATCCGCCGGGTGCGCCGGCCGGGCAGGAACTGACCGCCAGGCCGCTGCCCGACGGGCTGTGGCGGCTCGACTGGCTGCTGCCCACCCAGGGACGCCTGCTCACCTCCGACGCCCTCGTGGAGCGGCTGCGGGGCGCGCTGACCGCCTGGTGTGGCAGCGTCGTGCCGTACGAGCTGGTGGGCTCGGCCGACTACCCGGTGCACCAGCGCCTCGCCAGGCAGTGGCGCTTCCGCCGGGTCTTCCTCGCCGGTGACGCCGCGCACCTGATGGGCGCGCTCGGCACGCAGAGCGTCGAGGAAGGGCTGCGGGACGCCGAGAACCTGTCCTGGAAGCTGTCCCTCGCCTGGCACGACGGGGCCTCGAAGACCCTGCTCGACAGCTACGAAGCCGAACGGCGCGGCGCGGTCGGCGCCCGGTTGCGCGCCACCGACCAGGCCCTGCCGCTGCTGCGGGCCACCGGCGCGTGGCAGACCGTACGGCAGGTGGTGCTGTCCGGCTCGGGGCGCGGCCAGGCGGAGCTGCTGACCGACAGCCACCTCGGCCTGGGCTCCGCGGCCGCCTCGTCCGTCTACGGCCGCTCCCCGCTCACCCTGCCCGCGCCGCGTACGGGCGGCGGCAAGACCGGGGCGTCGCCCCTGGTCGCCGGGTGCGACACCCCGCCCGGCGGGTCGGTCTCCGATGTGCGGGTCACGGCGCTGGACGGCACCGTCGGACGGCTGCGCGACCGGCTCGGGCGTGGGCTGGTGGTGGTGCTGATCGCCCCGGGGACCGGTGTGTGGGACAGCCGCCACTGGCTGACGGCCGGGCTGATGCCCCGGCTGGCCTCGGCGGTCGCCGCGCTCCCGACCCCGGCGGAACTGCTCGTCGCCGAGACCTATCCGGGCGCGACCGCGCACAGTGTGCTGCTCATCCGCCCCGACGGGCGCCTGGTGACCGCCATGGTCGGCTGCCGCCCGGCAGAGCTCTACTCCTACGCCGACCTGGCCCGCGGCGGTCCCCCGGTGCCCGCGGGAGCCGACGACGGTGTGAACGACGCCGATGCCGAACCGGGTGGCGGTCCGGCGGAGGCACCGGTCAGCGGTCGCACCCGCTGACGCGGGGCGGTGGCGTGGCGCGCGGGTGCCGCCCGTGCGGTGGCGGTGGCCGTGCCGGTGGCGGCCGCGGTGGCCCTTGGTCTCACTGCCAGGGGTCGTCGAGGGCCGGGTAGGCGTCATCGTCGGAGTCCGCATCGGTGGCTTCGGCGGCGAGGGCGTCCCGGACCACCCTGAGGGCGAGGCCCTCCGAGTAGCCCTTGCGGGCGAGCATTCCGGCGAGGCGGCGGATCCGCTTGTCGCGCTCCAGGCCGCGGGTGCCGGGGAGCTTGCGGCGTACCAGGTCGCGGGCCGTCTCCTCCTCCTGCTCATGGTCGAGCAGGCCCACCGCTTCGTTCACCAACTCGGGCTCCACACCGCGATGGCGCAGCTCCTGGGCGAGTGCCCGGCGGGCCAGGCCCCGGCCGCGGTGCCTGGACTCCACCCATGAGTTGGCGAACGCCTGGTCGTCGATCAGCCCCACGTCCTGGAACCGCTCCAGGACGTGCTCGGCGACTTCCTCCGGGATCTCCCGCTTGCGCATCGCGTCGGCGAGCTGTCTGCGGGTGCGCGGAGTCCCGGTGAGCAGGCGCAGGCACAACGCCCGCGCCTGCTCCTCGGGATCGAGCGGCGGCTCTCGCGAGGCCCTCGACTCGGAAGAGCCGCCGCGCTCCTGGGACCTGCGCGCCATGGCGTCAGGCCTTGGCGGCAGTGACCTTGGCCGCCTTCGCGCCCTTCGGCGCCGGGACCTCGGCCTTGGGGGCGTCGGTCTTCGGGGCGTCGGTCTTGGCCGCCCCTGCCGCACCGGCCGCGTCAGCGCCGGGCTCCGCTCCGGGAGCCTCGACGGCCTTCGGCACGCCGACGCCGAGCTTCTCCTTGATCCGCTTCTCGATCTCGTCGGCCAGGTCGGGGTTGTCCTTGAGGAAATTGCGGACGTTTTCCTTGCCCTGGCCGAGCTGGTCGCCCTCGTAGGTGTACCAGGCGCCGGACTTGCGGACGAAGCCGTGCTCGACGCCCATGTCGATCAGGCCGCCCTCGCGGCTGATGCCGTGGCCGTAGAGGATGTCGAACTCGGCCTGCTTGAAGGGCGGCGCGACCTTGTTCTTGACGACCTTGACGCGGGTGCGGTTGCCGACCGCGTCCGTGCCGTCCTTGAGCGTCTCGATCCGGCGGATGTCGAGCCGGACGGAGGCGTAGAACTTCAGCGCGCGGCCACCGGTGGTGGTCTCCGGCGAGCCGAACATCACGCCGATCTTCTCGCGGAGCTGGTTGATGAAGATCGCGGTGGTCTTCGACTGGTTGAGCGCGCTGGTGATCTTGCGGAGCGCCTGGCTCATCAGACGGGCCTGCAGACCCACGTGCGAGTCGCCCATCTCGCCCTCGATCTCGGCCCGCGGCACGAGGGCTGCCACGGAGTCGATCACGATCAGGTCGATCGCGCCGGAGCGGACCAGCATGTCCACGATCTCCAGCGCCTGTTCGCCGGTGTCCGGCTGGGAGAGCAGGAGGTTGTCGGTGTCGACGCCGAGCGCCTTGGCGTAGTCGGGGTCGAGCGCGTGCTCGGCGTCCACGAACGCGACCGTGCCGCCCGCCTTCTGCGCGTTGGCCACCGCGTGCAGGGTGAGGGTGGTCTTACCGGAGGACTCCGGTCCGTAGACCTCCACCACACGGCCGCGCGGCAGTCCGCCGACGCCGAGCGCCACGTCCAGAGCGGTCGACCCGGTGGGGATGACTTCGATGGGGTCGTTCGGCCGGTCGCCCAGGCGCATGACCGCGCCCTTGCCGAACTGCCGTTCAATCTGCGCGAGCGCGGCGTCGAGCGCCTTGTCGCGGTCGTTTGCTGCCATGGGTTCCACCCGGGATGTCTGGTTCGATCGCTTCACGTCCACGACGCTAGCGCGTGCCACTGACAATGCGCCCGGACGTCGTCCCGGGCTGTGGATAACTCGGGCGGGAGACCGCGCTTCCGCCGGTGCTTCCGCCGCGGAAATCCGCCCGATACCCCCATAAGAATGGATGTTCGATTTTTGTGTCAAGCGACCCGCCGAAGCACCGGCGCGGCGGGTACGAGGGTGGTATGGGGGCCTCAGGACGCGGTGGGGCGAGCCGGACGGGACGCGGCCGACACCGTCCTACGACCGCCCGCGGGGCTTGCCGCGCCTGCCGCCCTTGGGGCTGCCCGAGCCGCCGGAGCCGCTCCGCGGGTTCCTGCCGGTCGGTTTGCCGGACGACTTCCCCGAGGTCTTGCCGGACGAGGCGGACGCCTTGCCCGACGACTTCCCGGGTGCGGGCTTGCGCTGTGCGCCGCCCGCCTTGTCCGCGCGCTTGCCCTTCGGCTGCGGCGGGGTCGGCGGGCGGCCCCGCGTGCTGTTGACGGTGCGCCCGCGGACGATCCCGATGAACTCCTCCACCAGGTCGGTGGTCTTCTCCTCGGGCCACGACAGCGCCACGCGCGACCCGGGGGCGTCCGCGACCGGGCGGTAGGTGAGGTCCCTGCGGTGGTGCAGGCGGGCGAGCGACTGCGGGACCACGAGCAGCCCGATCCCGGCGGCCACCAGCTCGACGGCGTCCGCCGTCGTGGCGGGGCGCTCGTTCGCGGGCAGGCCCGGCGGCCGTTCCCAGTCCAGGGTGTCGTCGAGGGGATGCAGCACGATCTCGTCGGCCAGGTCCGCCGCCGACACCTCCTCGGCCGCCGCCACGAGGTGGTCCTTCGGGACCACGACGACGGTCGTCTCCACGTAGAGCGGGATCGCGCTGAGGTCCGTCCGGTCGATCGGCAGCCGGACGAACCCGGCGTCGGCGGCGCCGTCCCGCAGCAGGTCGGAGGCCTCACCGGCGGGCACCGCGACAAGGGTCAGCGGGACCTCTGGCAGCCGCTCGTTCCAGATCCGCACCCATTTGGCGGGTGTCACTCCCGGCACGTACGCGAGCCGGAACGACGGGGGCGTTTCGGAGTCTGTCACGCGGCCAGGTTACCGACCGTGGTCGGGAGGCGCGCACACGCTCGATACCCTTGACGTCATGACGTCGCACCAGACCACCCAGACGATGAAGCCCGCTACCGCGGCGAAGAAGCTGGGTGTGTACCTCGAGGCCACCCCCGCCGAGTTCCGGGAGGGCGTGGTCTCGCGCGCCGAGCTGAACGCCCTGCAGGCCGATCCGCCCGAGTGGCTGCAGGAGCTGCGCCGCAACGGCCCGCACCCCCGGCCCGTGGTCGCGGCGAAGCTGGGTGTCTCCATCGCCGGGCTCGCGCGCGGCGGGGTCGCCGACGCCCTCACCACGGAGCAGATCGAGGAGCTGAAGCAGGAGTCCCCGGAGTGGCTGCAGAAGGAGCGCGCCACCCAGGCCGAGGTCCGCAAGGAAGCGGTGCGCATCAAGGAGCGGAACGCAGCCCGCGCCGAGCAGGGCCGCGGCCCGCGTTCCTGATCCGGCCGGCTCAGCGCCGGGCGGCGGGGACGTCCATCGCGGCGCAGACGGCGCGCCAGACGTCCTTGGCCTCCCAGCCGTCGTCCAGCGCCTGGTGCACCGTACGGCCGCCGAGTTCGGCCATCACATGGTCACGTGCGAAGGAGTCGGCATAGGCGTCGCCGAAGTGCGCGCGCATCCGCTCCCAGAAAATCGTCAACCGCATGACGGCAAGTATCCCGCGCCGGTGGGGCGAGCCGTCGCGCGGGAGGCGCCTTCCGGGACCGCGCCTCACATCCCGGCGAATGCCCGTACGGCCGCTGTCACCAGCACCGCCGCCGCGATCACCACCAGGAAGGGTGCCCGCAGCAGCAGGGCCACGGCAGCCGCCGCCAGACCCGCCGACCTCGCGTCGACCGCCAGGCGCAGCCCGCTGGTGCCGAACGTCTGCAGTGCGGTGAGCGCGGCGAGCAGCGCGATCGGCACCAGGGCCGCGAGCCGCTTGACCAGGGGGCGTTCCAGCAGCCCCGCGGGGACGGACAGGCCCAGCAGTTTGACCCCGTAGCAGCCGATCGCGGTGACGCCGATCGCCACCCAGGTGCTCGCGCCGCCGCTCATTTCGTCACTCCTTGTCGTGGGTCCGGTGCGTCCTTCGCCGGGCGGTTCCTGGTGGCGGCCAGGGCGAGCGGCGCCGCCAGGGCCGCGACCAGTACGGGGACCCCCGCGGGCAGCAGGGGCAGGCAGACCAGGGCGAGCAGCACCGCGAGGGCGGCCACCACGCGCTCGGTGCGGCCCTTGACCATCGGGGCCAGCAGTGCCAGGAAGACCGCGGGGCCCGCCGCGTCGAGGCCCCAGGCCGCCGGGTCGCCGAGCGCGGAGGCGCCCAGCGCGCCGAGCAGGGTGGTGAGGTTCCACAGCGCGTAGAGGCTCGCCCCGGTGACGGTGAACCCCAGCCGGGCGCTGCGGGTGTCCTTGTGCGCCAGTGCGACGGCGGAGGTCTCGTCGATCACCCATTGCGCGGCCAGCGGCCGCAGCGGCGCGGGCAGCCGCAGGAGCTGCGAGAGCCGCAGCCCGTAGAAGGCGTTGCGCGTGCCCAGGAAGAAGGCGCCGGCCGCCGCGGCGAAGGGGTTGCCGCCCGAGCCGAGCGCGCTGACCAGGGCGAACTGCGAGGCGCCGGTGAAGACCAGCAGGGACAGGGCGCAGGTCTGCAGGAGTCCGAGTCCGGCGCCCGCCGAGGTCACGCCGAAGGCGAAGCCGGAGAGCCCGACGGCCACGCCCACACCGAGGGCGTCGCGGACGACCTGGGAGCGGGCGCCGGGGGCGTCCCGGTCGGTGGTCGGAGGAGGTATCGCTGGTGCGGTCACACGGACGAGGCTAGGGAGCGGCGGGCGGCGGGTCTTGTACGTTCTTGCGCTCGCGCTGGTAGGCACCCGGCGGGACGCCGACGATACGGGTGAAGTGCCGGTTGAGGTGCGGCTGGTCGGTGAAGCCGACGGTGGCCGCGGTGTCGGCGGGGGTGACGCCCTGTTCCAGGAGGCGGCGGGCGGTCCGGACGCGCGCGCCGGTGAGCCAGGCGTGCGGCGGCAGGCCGTAGGCGTTCTTGAAGGCGCGCAGCAGCGCGAACGGTGTGGTGCCGACCTCGGCTGCGAGCTGTTCCAGGCTGGGCGGGTCGGTGAGCCGTGCCGCCAGCAGGTCGCGGGCCCGGGCCGCGGCGCCGGGTCCGCCGCCGGCGGCCCGGCCGGGCGCCGCGGGCGAGGAGCCGTGCCGGGCCAGCAGCCGGGCGACGACCATGCGCAGAAACGTGTCGGCGGCGAGCGCGTTGTCGTGTTCCGCGGCGCGGTGGACGTCGGCGATCATGCCCGCGGTGGCGGGGTCGTCGAGGACGGAGGCGTTGAACCAGGGGGTGCCGCGCAGTGACGAGGTCTCGGCGGCCACGGCCGCGACGACTTCGGGGGCCGGGTAGAGCACCCGGTAGCTCCAGCCCTCCTCGGCGCCCGCGTAGGCGGTGTGCGGTGTCTCGGGGTTGATCAGGACGACGTCGCCCGGTCCCGCGCGGGTCGCCCCGTCCGGCAGCCCGATGCCCTCGACGCCGGAGGTGACCGCCGCGATGACGTAGCCGTCGTGGGCGTGCCGGGTGAAGGTGTGCCATACGTAGCGGGCCCGCAGCAGGTCGACGCCCGGCAGCCCGGGGTGCTCCCAGTGTCTCGCCTGCTCACGTGCCGCCATGGGCCTATTGTGACCCGGCGACGCGGTGTCACGCGGCCGGGTTTTCCGCCCCGGCGTCGGGACTGGTCGGGACCGCCTCAGGCGAGTTATCCACAGGCTGCCCGGCGATGTCGGTGGGGCGAGGCAGGATGGATGGCATGTCTCGACGAAGCAGCCTCGACACGTTCACCCCCGCCACCCGCGCGTGGTTCACGGGGGCGTTCAGCGAGCCCACCGCGGCCCAGGACGGGGCGTGGACGGCCATCGCCGAGGAGTCGGACGTCCTGGTCGTGGCGCCGACCGGATCGGGCAAGACGCTTGCGGCGTTCCTGGCCTCGCTGGACCGGCTGGCGAGCACCCCGCCGCCGGCCGAGTCCAGGCGCCGCTGCCGGGTCCTCTACATCTCGCCGCTGAAGGCGCTGGCGGTGGACGTGGAGCGCAATCTGCGCGGGCCGCTCGCGGGATTGCGGCAGGAGTCGGTGCGCCTCGGGCTGCCGGAGCCGGAGGTGCGGGTCGGGATCAGGTCGGGGGACACTCCCCCGGCCGAGCGGCGGGCCCTGGTCACCCGGCCGCCGGACATCCTCATCACCACCCCCGAGTCGCTCTTCCTGATGCTCACCTCCGCCGCCCGGGAGGCGCTGAGCGGGGTGGAGACGGTGATCCTCGACGAGGTGCACGCGGTGGCGGGCACCAAGCGCGGCGCGCACCTGGCGCTGTCGCTGGAGCGGCTCGACGAGATCCTGGACCGGCCCGCCCGCCGGATCGGGCTGTCGGCGACCGTGCGGCCGGTGGAGGAGATCGCCCGCTATCTGTCGCCGCGCCGCAAGGTGACGATCGTGCAGCCGCCGTCGCAGAAGGAGTTCGACCTGTCGGTGGTCGTGCCCGTGGAGGATCTGGGCGAGCTGGGCGGCTCCCCGGTCGCCGAGCACAGCGGACCGGCGGCCGGGCCGGCGGAGCGCCCGTCGATCTGGCCGCATGTCGAGGAGCGGGTCGCCGACCTGGTGCAGGCGCACCGCTCGACCATCGTGTTCGCCAACTCCCGCCGCCTGGCGGAGCGGCTGTGCAACCGGCTCAACGAGATCGGGTACGAGCGGGCGGAGGGCGAGGCGCTGCCGGAGGCGCACTCCCCCGCCGAGATCATGGCCGAGTCGGGGGCGGCCCGCGGCGCCCCGCCGGTGCTGGCCCGCGCGCACCACGGTTCGGTGTCGAAGGAGCAGCGCGCCCTGGTCGAGGAGGACCTCAAGGCGGGACGGCTGCCCGCGGTCGTGGCCACCTCCAGTCTCGAACTGGGCATCGACATGGGCGCGGTCGACCTGGTGGTGCAGGTGGAGTCACCGCCGTCGGTCGCCTCCGGGCTGCAGCGCGTCGGCCGGGCCGGGCACCAGGTGGGGGCGGTCTCCAAGGGGATCGTCTTCCCCAAGTACCGCGGCGACCTGGTGCAGTCCGCGGTGGTCACCGAGCGGATGCGCCAGGGGGCGATCGAGGCACTGCGGGTGCCCGCGAACCCGCTGGACGTGCTGGCCCAGCAGATCGTGGCGATGACCGCGCTGGACACCTGGGACGTGGACGAGCTGCTCGCCGTGGTGCGCCGCGCGGCGCCCTTCGCCGCGCTGCCGCACTCGGCGTACACCGCGGTGCTCGACATGCTGGCGGGGCGCTACCCGTCGGACGCCTTCGCGGAGCTGCGGCCGCGCCTGGTGTGGGACCGGGTGGCGAACACGGTCGCCGGGCGGCCCGGCGCCCAGCGGTTGGCCGTCACCTCGGGCGGCACCATTCCCGACCGCGGGCTGTTCGGCGTCTTCCTCGCGGGGGCCGACCCCAAGAAGGGCGGCGGCCGGGTCGGGGAGCTGGACGAGGAGATGGTCTATGAGTCCCGGGTCGGGGACGTCTTCACCCTGGGCACCACCTCGTGGCGGATCGAGGACATCACCAGGGACCGGGTGCTGGTGTCGCCCGCGCCCGGCGTCCCGGGCAGGCTGCCGTTCTGGAAGGGCGACCAGCTCGGGCGTCCGCTCGAACTCGGCCGGGCGCTGGGCGCGTTCCTGCGCGAGGTGGGCGCGCTGGCACCCGAGCGGGCCAGGGAGCGGCTGTCGGCGGCCGGGCTCGACACCTGGGCCACGGACAATGTGCTGGCGTATCTGGCCGAGCAGCGGCAGGCGTGCGGCCATGTGCCGGACGACCGGACGATCGTGGTGGAGCGGTTCCGTGACGAGCTGGGCGACTGGCGGGTGGTCATCCACTCCCCCTTCGGCGCCCAGGTGCACGCCCCGTGGGCGCTGGCGCTGGGGGCCAGGCTCCAGGAGCGGTACGGCCTGGACGCCCAGGCGATGCACGCCGACGACGGGATAGTGCTGCGGCTGCCCGACGCCGAGCTGATGGGCCTGGATCTGCTGGACTCCGATCCGGCGCTGCGCGGCGCGGAGTTCGACCCCGAGCAGTCGCCGGTCGGGGCCGCCGACGTCGCCTTCGACAAGGGCGAGGTCGAGCAGCTCGTCACCGACCAGGTGGGCGGCTCTGCGCTGTTCGCCTCCCGGTTCCGCGAGTGCGCCGCCCGCGCGCTGCTGCTGCCGCGCCGCAACCCCGGCAAGCGCACCCCGCTGTGGCAGCAGCGCCAGCGCGCTTCCCAACTGCTGCAGGTCGCCTCCGAGTACGGCTCGTTCCCGATCGTCCTGGAAGCCGTCCGCGAGTGCCTGCAAGACGTCTTCGACGTGCCGGGTCTGGTCGAGCTCATGGGGGACATCGAGGCCCGCCGGGTCCGGCTGGTGGAGGTCACCACCCCGGAGCCGTCGCCCTTCGCCCGCTCCCTGCTCTTCGGCTATGTGGCGCAGTTCCTGTACGAGGGCGACTCGCCGCTGGCGGAGCGGCGGGCCGCGGCGCTGTCGCTGGACTCGCGGCTGCTGGCGGAGCTGCTGGGCCAGGCGGAGCTGCGGGAGCTGCTGGACGCCGGGGTGCTCGCCGGACTGGACACCGAGCTGCAGTGGCTGACCGAGGACCGCCACATCAAGGACGCCGAGGGGGTCGCGGACCTGCTGCGGCTGCTCGGTCCGCTCACCGACGCCGAGTTGGCGGTGCGCGGGGCGCGGCCGGAGTGGGCGGCGGAGCTGGAGTCGGCGCGGCGGGCGATCCGGGTGCGGCTGGCCGGGGCGGAGCACTGGGCGGCGGTGGAGGACGCCGGGCGGCTGCGGGACGCGCTCGGTACGGCGCTGCCGGTGGGTGTGCCGGTGGCGTTCACCGAGCCGGTCAAGGACCCGCTGGGCGACCTGCTGGCGCGGTATGCCCGGACGCACGGCCCGTTCACCACGGGTGAGGCGGCGGCGCGGTTCGGTCTGGGGTCCGCGGTGGTGGACGGGACGCTGCACCGGCTGACGGCGGCGGGCCGCACCGTGCAGGGTGAATTCCGGCCCGGCGGGGCGGGCCAGGAGTGGTGCGACGCGGGGGTGCTGCGCAGGCTGCGGCGGCGTTCGCTGGCCGCGCTGCGGCAGGAGCTGGAGCCGGTGCCGCCCGCCACGCTGGGGGTCTTCCTGCCCCAGTGGCAGCATGTGGGCACCCATTCGCTGCGCGGCATGGACGGGCTGGCGCGGGCGATCGAGCAGTTGCAGGGCGCCGCGGTGCCCGCGTCGGCCCTGGAGAAGCTGGTGCTCCCGTCGCGGGTGACGGGGTACGCGCCGGCGATGCTGGACGAGTTGACGGCGTCCGGGGAGGTGCTGTGGGCGGGTGCGGGCGCCCTGCCGGGCAAGGACGGCTGGGTCTCGCTCTATCTCGCCGACAGCGCCCCGCTGCTGCTTCCCGCGCCGCAGCCGCTGGAGTTGTCGCCGCTGCACGAGGCGGTGCTGTCGGCGCTGTCCGGGGGGTACGGGCTCTTCTTCCGGCAGATCGCCGAGCAGGTGCGGGCCGCCGGGCTGGAGGCCGGCGATCCCCAACTGGCCGACACCGTATGGGATCTGGCCTGGTCGGGCAGGCTCACCAACGACACCCTGTCGCCGCTCAGGGCGCTGCTCGGTTCCGGCCGCACCGCGGGGTCGACCGCGCATCGGGCGCCGCGTGCGGTCCCCCGCGGCAGGTACAGCTCGCTGGCGCGGGCGCCGCGGGCCACGGCGTCGCGTACCGGCCCGCCGACCACCGCGGGGCGCTGGTCGCTGGTCCCGGTGTCCGAGCCCGATCCCACACTGCGGGCGCACGCGCTCACCCACACCCTGCTGGACCGGCACGGCGTGGTCACCCGGGGCGCGGTGGCCGCCGAGGGGGTCTCGGGCGGCTTCTCGGCGGCGTATCGGGTGCTGGCCGCGTTCGAGGAGACGGGGCAGGCGCGGCGCGGCTATGTGGTGGAGGGGCTGGGAGCGGCGCAGTTCGCGATGGACGGCGCCGTGGACCGGCTGCGCGCGCTGAGCACCGCCCGCGAGCGCGAGGAGGAGCACACCCACCGCAGCCGCGCGGTGGTGCTCGCCGCCGCCGACCCGGCCAACCCGTACGGCGCCGCGCTGCCCTGGCCCGAGCAGCCCGCGGGCGTCACCCACAGGCCGGGGCGCAAGGCGGGCGCCCTGGTCGTCCTGAGCGACGGCGAGCCCGCGCTCTACGTCGAGCGCGGCGGCAAGACGCTGCTGGCCTGGCCCGTGGACGAGATACGCCTGCAGGCGGCTGTAGACGCTCTCGCCCTGGCGGTCCGGGAGGGCGCGCTCGGCCGCCTGACGGTGGAGCGCACCAACGGCGAGTCCGCCCTGACCTCCCCCCTCGGCACCGCCCTGGAAGCCGCGGGCTTCCACCCCACCCCGCGCGGCCTCCGCCTGCGCGACGGCGGATAGGGCCTGGCGGCCGGGCCCCTCCGGCGGTTGCCCGGCTGCCGGGGCGGCATGATGGAGGGGTGCCTGAAGGAGACACGGTCTGGCTGACCGCGCACCGGTTGAACGAGGCCCTGGCGGGGCGGGCGCTGGTGCGGGCGGATCTGCGGGTGCCGCGGTTGGCGACGGTCGATCTGGCGGGGCGGCAGGTGCTGGAGGTGGCACCGCGGGGCAAGCATCTGCTGACCCGGATCGAGGGCGGTCTGACGCTGCACTCGCATCTGCGGATGGACGGCTCCTGGCATCTCTACGCGCCCGGCGAGCGCTGGCGCGGAGGGCCCCCGCACCAGGTCAGGGCGGTGCTGGAGACGGCGGAGCGGACCGCTGTCGGGTACCGGCTGCCGGTGCTCGCGCTGCTGCCGACCGCCGAGGAGCAGGATGTGGTCGGGCATCTCGGCCCTGACCTGCTCGGTCCCGGATGGGACCCGGTCGCGGCGCTGGAGCGGCTGGCCGCCGACCCCGGCCGCCCGGTCGGCGAGGCGCTGCTCGACCAGCGCAATCTCGCCGGGATCGGCAACGTCTATGTGGCGGAGCTGTGCTTCCTGCGCGGGGTGACGCCCTGGACGCCGTACGGGGAGGTGGCGGCGCCGGAGCGGCTGGTGGCGCTGGCCAAGCGGCTGCTGAAGGCCAACAAGGCGCGCCCCGGCCACATCACCACCGGCGACACGCGGCGCGGCCGTACGCACTGGGTGTACGACCGGGCGCACCGGCCGTGCCTGCGCTGCGGGACCCCGGTCAGGACCGGCGAGCACGGCGCGCCGGAGCAGGCCCGGGTGGCGTACTGGTGCCCGCGCTGCCAGAAAGGTCCTTCCCCGCACGGCAATTGACGCACCGTCAGAAGTGGTCGTACGGTCAGGTCCATGACCACCACGGCGTACGACCTCAGTGGGCGGGTCGCCCTGGTCACCGGAGCGGCCAGCGGGATCGGCCGGGCCAGCGCGCGGTCACTGGCGGGGGCAGGCGCGTTGGTGGTGTGCGCCGACCGGGACGGGCCGGGCGCGCGCGAGACGGTCGCGCTGATCGAGAAGGCGGGCGGCAGCGCGGAGGCGAGGACCCTCGACGTCACCGACAAGGCGGCCATCGCGCGGACGGTGGCGGACATCGTCCAGGACCACGGCGGCCTGGACGTACTAGCCGCGGTGGCGGGGATCATGCACAGCAGCGGTGTGCTCGACACCGCCGACGAGGATCTGGACCGGGTGCTCGCCGTCAACTTCCGCGGTGTGCTGCACTGCGCCCAGGAGGCGGCCCGCGCGATGGCCGACCGCGGTGGCGGCAGCATCATCACCATGGCCTCGGGCGCCATCGACACCGGCGCGCGCGGCCTGCTCTGCTACAGCGTCTCCAAGGCGGCCGTCGTACAGCTCACCAAGACGCTGGCCACCGAACTGGGGCCGCTCGGCATCCGGGCCAACACCGTCGCGCCCGGCTTCATCCGCACCCCGATGACCCAGCACTACGGCACCGGCGCGGACGGGGTGTTCGACGAGTTGGCGCAGGCCCGGGCGGAGGAGTCGCTGGCGCGGATGTCCCCGCTCGGCCGGGTCGGGCTGCCCGAGGACGTGGCGCCCGCGGTGCTCTTCCTCGCCTCCGACGCGTCGGCGTTCGTCACCGGCCAGATCGTCCGGCCCAACGGCGGAGTGTCCATGCCCTGGTAGGGCGTATGCGGGCGAGCCCGCCCTTCGGTACGGCGTGCAGGGGTATGAGCCCGAGGCCCCAGCCGCCCGCGGCCACCGCGCCTTCCCAGGCGCCCGTACCGTCCGGCCGCACCGCGAGCCGCAGCACCGCCCACCACCACAGGGCGCCGGCGGCGAGCGCGAAGCACGCCCCGCCCCAGCGGACCGCCCGCCGCGCACCCCGCACGCCTTGCCCGTTCTTCGGGCCCCGAGGATTCCGGAGTGCACGCATGACCGCCGCCTCCTCCTTCGGACTCCCAGATCGCCGCGGAAGCCCCGGGGGGACTCCCGTACTCAGGTGCGATGCCCCGGCCGTGTGATCACTCGGGTCTGGGCCCGGACGACGTTCACCCGAATGGGGGAATTCTGGGCGGTCAGGCGTTCTCCGCCTGGAACATCCAGTGGAACTTCTCCAGATCCGCGGTGATCCCGATGATGATGTCCTGGCTGACCGGGTCCGGCTGCTCGGTGGCCCCGATGCGTTCACGCATCCGGGTGATCGTGGCGTCGAGGGCGGCGACCATGATCTCGACCACCTCGGTGTCCTTGACCCAGCCGTCGGTCACGGTGTCGATGCCGCTCGTGCTGGCCACGGTGCCCGGCCGCCCGTCAGGGGTCACGCCGATCGCCGAGGCGCGCTCCGCGACGGTGTCGGAGTGCAGCCGAGCGGTGTCCACGACCTCGTCGAGCTGCAGGTGGATCGAGCGGAAGCGCGGCCCGATCACGTTCCAGTGCACCTGCTTGGCGAGCAGTGAGAGGTCGATCAGGTCCACCAGCGCGCCCTGCAGGGCGTCGCCCGTGGTCTTGCGGTCCTGGTCGGACAGCGGGCTCTTCACGACAGTCATGCGGTTCTCTCCTAGCGGATAGACACCATCAGAATCGTTTCTCCCCCGTCGGCCCTTCTCCGCCTACCCTCTCCCGGCGTCGTACACATGGCAAAGCGACGACTGACGTGCGAACCCGGCAGAAATGCGCACGGGACGGCGGGCGGGAACGCGACCGCCGCCACGGGAAAAACGCGGCCCCCGCCGGGAAATCCCGGCGGGGGCCGCGGTCGGACTCGTGGGCGGTCAGGCGGCGACGACGTCGACCGCTTCCGCCGATTTCTTGGGCGCCTTGATGGTGATCCGTTCGTCCGGACTGGAAGCCACGGATGTGACGGATGTGACAGACGTGACCGCGCCCAGCAGGGGCCGCATCGGCGCGGCAGTGGTCTCGGACGCCGCGGAATCTGCCAGCTCGGCGAGCGACAGATCATCGCTGACCTCGCGCATCACCTCGGACATCGGTACGTCCAAGGCATCGCAGATCGCCGAGAGCAGCTCGGACGACGCCTCTTTCTGCCCCCGTTCGACCTCCGACAGATAGCCCAGGGAAACCCGGGCGGACGAAGAGACCTCACGCAGGGTGCGGCCCTGGCGCTGGCGCTGCCGACGCAGCACGTCACCAAGCAGGCGACGGAGCAGGATCATCGGTGGCTCCCTCCTCGGACCGCGAAACCGCATCCTTCTCGCCCCACCGTACCGCCTCGGGCACCGGCCGTGCGGGGAGCGATGACGTGTTCACTCAGGGCTGCAAACATCCCTACTCCCCGTCTTCTTCCCTCTCCGGCGCCTCCGGACCCCTCCCGGGGCCGCCTGTCGCCGGGCTGTCCTGCAGCTGTGCCGCCAGCAGGGCCAGTACGGCGGTGACGGAGGCGGCGCGGATCTCCGCCCGCCCTCCGGACAGCAGCAGCGGGCTGACGGCGGCTCCCGCCGGTCCGGCGACGGCCACGAAAACCGTGCCGACCGGCCGGCCGTCCTGCGGATCGGGCCCAGCCACCCCGGTGGTCGCCACACCCCAGTCGGCGCCCAGCCGGTCCCGTACGCCCTCGGCCATCGCCCGGGCCACGTCAGGGTCGACGGCACCACGGGCGGCCAGCAGGGCGGCGTCCACGCCGAGCAGTTCGTGCTTGATCCCGGTCGCGTAGGCGGTGACGGAGCCGCGGAAGGTCCGCGAGGCGCCGGGAACCCCGGTCAGCTCCGCGGCCACCAGGCCGCCGGTCAGGGACTCCGCGACGGCCAGCGTCCAGCCGCGCTCGTCCAGCAGCCGCAGGACGTCCGCGGCGCCGGAGCCGGTCATACGCCGTGCTGCCGCTCGGCGGCCGGGGTCTCGGCGGCGAAGTCGGCGTCCGCGCCGACGCCCGCGCCCGCGCCCGCACCGGCGCTCAGCTCGGCGCTCACACCTGAGTCGAGGTCATCCGCGTCGGAGTCGTCCGCACCGGCGGCCGTTCCCGCGCCACCCGCGCCGGCGCCCGCACCGGACTCCGCGGCCGCAGCAGCCGCGGTCCCAGCCGCCGCCGTAGCCGCCGCCGTGGCCACCGGAGGAGCCGCGCCAGGCACCGCGCCGACCCCGATCGCCTTCGCCCCCGCGCTCGCGCCCGCTTCCGCGCCGTCCGGCACCGCCGCTGCCGCCGCCACCGCCGCGGCCCGCTCCGCCGCGAGGCCCGCCCGGCGCAGGACGATCGCCTGCCGGACGTAGTCGAGGCCGGTGGCGACGGTGAGGATGACGGCGATGGCCATCATCCAGGCGCGGACGGTGGCCAGTGGGCCGGTGAGCATGAGGATGTACATGCCGACGGCGATGCCCTGCGCGAGGGTCTTCATCTTGCCGCCGCGGCTGGCCGGGATCACCGCGTGCCGGATGACCCAGAAGCGCAGCAGGGTGATGCCCAGCTCGCGGACGAGGATGACGACCGTCACCCACCAGGGCAGGTCGCCCAGGGCCGACAGGCCGACGAGCGCCGCGCCCATGATCGCCTTGTCGGCGATGGGGTCGGCGATCTTGCCGAAGTCGGTGACGAGGCCGTACCGCCTGGCCAGTTCCCCGTCGAAGAGGTCGGTGATCATCGCGATGGCGAACGCCGCCCAGGCGAACGAGCGCCAGGCAGGGTCGTGCCCGTCGCCGTGCAGCAGGAGCAGCACGAAGCCGGGCACCAGCACGAGCCGCGCCATGGTGAGCAGATTCGCGATGTTCCACAGACCGGCCTTGGGCTGCACCGGGTCGCCCAGATGGTCGGGGGCCGAGGCGGCGGGTGCGGCGTGCGCGGGGACTCCGGTCATCTGGCCACCTCCTCCAGGCTGTGCGCGTGACGGGAGCCCGGCACGGCCGCCGCCGGCAGGTCGGCGGGCAGCGGCTCGGCGATCAGGTCGACGCCCTCGGTCGCGGTGACCTTCGCCGTGACGAACATCCCGGGCCGCGGCGCGTCCGGCGCGAACGGCTCGCCGTCGGCCGTCACCAGGACGACCTGGCCGTCGGTCTCGGGAGCCTGGTGGTCGGCCCGGCCGGTGATCTCGCCGGTCTCCTCGTCCACCGACTCGACCAGCACCCGCACGGTGGCGCCCAGCCGCTCCTCGGCGCGCTGCGCGGTGAGCTCCTCGGCGAGCCGCGAGACACGGGCGAGACGGGCGGCGACCACCTCCTCGTCGACCTTGTCCCCGTACGTGGCCGCCTCGGTGCCGTCCTCGTCGGAGTAGCCGAAGACGCCGATGGCGTCGAGCCTGGCGGAGCCGAGGAAGCGCTCCAGCTCCGCGAGGTCGGCCTCGGTCTCGCCGGGGAAGCCGACGATGAAGTTGGAGCGGACGCCCGCCTCGGGGGCCTTGGCGCGGATGGTGTCCAGCAGTTCCAGGAACCTGTCGGTGTCGCCGAAGCGGCGCATCGCGCGCAGCACACCGGGCGCGGAGTGCTGGAAGGACAGGTCGAAGTACGGCACCACGCCGGGCGTGCCGGTGAGCGCGTCGATCAGCCCCGGGCGCATCTCGGCGGGCTGCAGGTAGCTGACCCGCACCCGCTCGATGCCGTCGACCGCCGCCAGCTCGGGCAGCAGGGTCTCCAGCAGCCGGATGTCGCCGAGGTCCTTGCCGTAGGAGGTGTTGTTCTCGCTGACGAGCATCACCTCCTTGACGCCCTGCGCGGCCAGCCAGCGGGTCTCGCCGAGCACGTCGGAGGGCCGCCGGGAGATGAAGGAGCCGCGGAAGGACGGGATCGCGCAGAAGGTGCAGCGCCGGTCGCAGCCGGAGGCCAGCTTCACGGAGGCGACCGGTCCGGAGTCCAGACGGCGGCGCAGCGGCGCCCGCGGGCCCGAGGCGGGCGCCAGACCCTCCGGGAGGTCCGCGGGGACCTCACCGGGCGCCTCAGGGGCCTCTGCGACCCCAGTGGTGCCCGTGGCGGCCGGGGTGTCCCCGCCGATGGCGGAGTCCGCGGCGGGCGCCTGCGCGTGGCCGGGCAGCGCCACCGACGCCGTCTGGCGCTCGGCCGGGCTGATCGGCAGCAGCTTGCGGCGGTCGCGCGGGGTGTGGGAGGCGTGGACGCCACCGGCCAGGATGGTGCGCAGCCGGTCGGAGATGTCGGCGTAGTCGTCGAAGCCGAGCACGCCGTCCGCCTCGGGCAGCGCCTCGGCCAGCTCCTTGCCGTACCGCTCGGCCATGCAGCCCACCGCGACCACGGCCTGGGTGCGGGACTGGCCCTTGAGGTCGTTGGCCTCCAGCAGGGCGTCCACGGAGTCCTTCTTGGCGGCCTCGACGAACCCGCAGGTGTTCACGACGGCCACATCGGCGTCGGAGGCGTCGTCGACCAGCTGCCAGCCGTCCGCCGCGAGTCGTCCAGCGAGTTCCTCGGAGTCCACCTCATTGCGGGCGCAGCCGAGCGTGACAAGGGCGACGGTACGGGGTTCGGGCATACGCTCAGCGTACCCGGCCCGTATCCGCCGCCCTTCCGCGCCGACCCGGAAGCGTGGCCCCGGATGACGCCCTCAGCGATCGGATCGGTGGTGCGTCAGCCCTGGGTGGGGTCGCCCGGGGTGTAGGTCAGCCGGACCACCTGGCCGTCGGTGCCCGCGGCGCCGAGGTCCTTGCCGTTCACGAAGAGCTTGACCGCGCCCGCGTTGCCGACGACCAGTTTGATCTTCTTGTCGTCGGTGAAGGTCTCGGACTGGTCCTTCTTCAGCGAGCCCTGGAACAGCTGCTTGCCGTTGTGGTCGGTGGCCTGGACCCAGCTGGTGCCCTCGGCGCTGATCTTCACCGTCACCTTGCCGGGCGGCGCGGCGGCGATGGCGCTGTTGGACGGGTTGGGCTTCGGGTCCGCGCCGTTGCGCTGCGGGGACGGGGAGGTCGAGGGGGTGGTCGCGGACGGCGTCGGGGTGCCGGAGTCGGCCGTGGTCTTGCCGCTGTCGCCGCCGCTGGTGGCGACGGTGTAGCCGACGAAGCCGATGACGGCGACGATCGCCGCGATCATCGCGGCGGTCCAGTTGGCCCGGCGCGGCTCGGAGCGGATCTTCTGCGCCTCGTACATCGGCGCGACGGCTACCTTGGGGGTCTCGCCGACATGCTCCGCCGCGTACTGCTCCACCAGCGGTTCCGGGTCGACGCCGACCGCGCGCGCCAGGGTACGGATATGGCCGCGCGCGTACACGTCGCCGCCGCACCGGGAGAAGTCGTCCTGCTCGATGGCCTGCAGGATCGGCACACGCACCCGGGTGCTGGTGCTGACCTCGTCGATGGAGAGCCCCGCCGCGATACGGGCCTGGGCGAGGGCGTGGCCGACCGAAGGCCGGTCTTCGGATGGCGAGTTGCCGACGGACACGAGGGCGCCTTTCGAGGGTGCAGCCACCTGCTGTGGGATCAGTCTAGGGGGGTTGTGGAACGCGGGATCATGCGGATGACGTGTTTGTTTCCGGCAACGGGATCGCCAGCCGGAGACCGGGTCCGCGGGTCCCGGTGGCACCGGACGGATCCGGAGACGACGGACAGTCAGACGGGTTCGCCCTCCTGCACAACTTGACGTACGAACAGGAGAAACGGTTGCCCCAGAACTTTCCCACTGTCCCGGGACTTACGCCTTCCCGGGGCCAGAATGGGCCCTTCTGGCTCCGCCGGAGCTAGGAAGCGTCGCCGCGGATCACCATCAGGACACCGTCCAACTCGTCCGCCTTCACCAGGACGTCGCGCGCCTTGGAGCCCTCGCTCGGGCCGACGATGCCGCGCGACTCCATGAGGTCCATGAGCCTGCCCGCCTTGGCGAAGCCGACACGCAACTTGCGCTGGAGCATCGAGGTCGAGCCGAACTGCGTGGAGACCACCAGCTCGGCGGCCTGGCACAACAGGTCGAGATCGTCGCCGATCTCCTCGTCGATCTCCTTCTTGGGACCGCTGCCGACGGTGACGTCCGAGCGGTAGGAGGGCGTGAGCTGCGCCTTGCAGTGCTCGACGACCTTGGCGACCTCGTCCTCGGTCACGAAGGCGCCCTGCATGCGGATCGGCTTGTTCGCGCCCATCGGCAGGAAGAGCCCGTCGCCCTTGCCGATCAGCTTCTCCGCGCCCGGCTGGTCGAGGATGACCCGGCTGTCGGCGAGCGAGGAGGTGGCGAAGGCCAGCCGCGACGGGACGTTCGCCTTGATCAGACCGGTCACCACGTCGACGCTCGGGCGCTGCGTGGCCAGCACCAGGTGGATACCGGCGGCGCGGGCGAGCTGGGTGATGCGGACGATGGAGTCCTCCACGTCGCGGGGCGCGACCATCATCAGGTCGGCCAGCTCGTCCACGATCACCAGCAGGTACGGGTACGGCGCCAGCTCGCGCTCGCTGCCCTCGGGCGTCTTGGCCTTGCCGGAACGCACCGCGGCGTTGAAGTCGTCGATGTGCCGGAAGCCGTACGCGGCGAGGTCGTCGTAGCGCAGGTCCATCTCGCGCACCACCCACTGCAGGGCCTCGGCGGCCCGCTTGGGGTTGGTGATGATCGGGGTGATCAGGTGCGGGATGCCCTCGTACGCGGTCAGCTCGACCCGCTTGGGGTCGACCAGCACCATCCGCACCTCGTCGGGGGTGGCACGGGCCATGATCGAGGTGATCAGGCAGTTGATGTTGGACGACTTGCCGGAGCCGGTGGCGCCGGCCACCAGGACGTGCGGCATCTTGGCGAGGTTGGCCATCACATAGCCGCCCTCGACGTCCTTGCCGAGCGCGACCGTCATCGGGTGGTCCTCGCCCGCGGCCTCCGCCGAGCGCAGCACGTCGCCGAGATTGACCATCTCGCGGTCGCTGTTGGGGATCTCGATGCCGACCGCGGACTTGCCGGGGATCGGGCTGATGATCCGCACGTCGGGGCTGGCCACCGAGTAGGCGATGTTCTTGGCGAGCGCGGTGATCCGCTCGACCTTGACCGCGGGGCCCAGCTCGATCTCGTAGCGGGTGACCGTCGGGCCGCGGGTGAAGCCGGTGACGACCGCGTCGACCTTGAACTCCTTGAAGACCTGGCCGAGCGAGGCGACCACCGCGTCGTTGGCGGCGCTGCGGGTGCGTCCGGGGCCGCCGCGCTCCAGCAGGTCGAGCGAGGGCAGCGCGTAGGTGATGTCGCCGGAGAGCTGGAGCTGCTCGGCGCGCGGCGGCAGCGGCGGGCCGGTCTCCACCGCCTTCTTGGTGAGGTCGGGTACGCCGCCGGAGGCGTCGGCCCCGGGCTCCTGCTCCGGCTGCTCGTCCTCGGCACGCGCCGCGGGCACCGGCTTCCTGATCCGGCTGGTCAGGTCGGCGACCAGCGGGGAGGGCTGCACGCCGTGCAGCACGGCGCCGTCGAGCGCGGCGGCCGCCGCGGCGGCCACGTCCACCGCGTCCGGACCGTCCTGGCCCTGCGCACCGGGCAGCGGCTCGGCGCGGCGCCGGGGGCGGCGGCGCGGCTTGGGCTCCTCCGCGGGCTCGTCCAGCGACGCGTCGCGGTCGACGTCGTACGGCTCCGCGGCCGACTTGCTGAACCGCAGCGGCACCCGGCGTACCGGCGACTCGTCCTCGTCCTCGGCGGCGGCCTCGTCGTCCTCGGAGAAGAAGTCCTCCAGGGGTACGGCGTCGGGGTCCGGCGGCGGGGCGTACAGGCCCAGCCTGGTGCCCGCGTGGCGCAGCCGCTGCGGGATCGCGTTGACCGGGGTGGCGGTGACCACCAGCAGGCCGAAGACGGTGAAGAGCAGCAGCAGCGGGAAGGCGAGCGCCGAGCCGACGGTGTAGAGCAGCGGGGAGGCGGCGGCCCAGCCGATGAGGCCGCCCGCGTCGCGCAGGGCGGTCGCCCCGGCGTCGCGCTGCGGGGAGCCGCACGCCATGTGGACCAGGCCGAGCGCGCCGATCACCAGGGCGGACAGGCCGATCACGATGCGGCCGTTGGCCTCGGGCTGCTCGGGGTGGCGCATCAGGCGTACGGCGACGGCGCCCAGCAGCAGCGGCACGAGCAGGTCGAGGCGGCCGAAGGCGCCGGTGACCAGCATCTCGACCAGATCGCCCACGGGGCCGTGCAGATTCGACCAGGTGCCCGCGGCCACCACCAGGGTGAGGCCGAGCAGCAGCAGTGCCAGACCGTCCTTGCGGTGCGCCGGGTCGAGTCCGCGCGCGCCGCGCCCTATACCGCGCAGGATCGCGCCGACGGTGTGGGCGAGGCCCAGCCACAGCGCCCTGACCATCCGGTAGAGGCCGCCGGTGGGTGAAGGGGCGGGTCTGGGCGCGGGTTTGGCCGCCGCGGCCTTCTTGGCGGACTTGGCGGTCTTGGCGGGCGGTCTGGCGGCGCTCTTCGGCGCCGGCTTCTTTGCCGCGGCCTTCTTGGCCGCAGGCTTCGCCGTGGCTTTCCTGGCGGTGCCGGACGTACGTGAGGCCATGGTGCCGAGGTTACCGCCCTTGTCATCGGGGACACGCGTGCCTGAGAGTACGCCCGTTCGTGTCGCCCGGCCCCAGGCGCGAGGCTGACGCAGCGTCAACCGTGCCGCATGGCCTCCGCCGTACGGGTTAGTCCTGGGTCGGCAGTTTGACGTTGGAGTCGCTGGTGCCCGGTTCCAGGGCGTCCAGCGCCCGCCGCAACCCGGTGAGTTTGCGCTCCAGATGGGCGGCGGTGGCCACCGCCGCGGCGTCCGCCGACTCGTTGAGCTGCTTGCTGAGCGCCTCGGCCTGCTCCTCCACCGCGGCGAGCCGGGCGGAGAGTTCGGCGAGCAGCCCGGCGGGCTCCTTGGAGCCGTTCGACCCGGCGCCGACGTGCACACCCTGCTCCAACTGCAGTCGCAGCAGTGCCGCCTGCTCCCTGAGCTGGCAGTTCTTGGTGTAGAGGTCGACGAAGACCGACACCTTGGCGCGCAGCACCCAGGGGTCGAAGGGCTTGGAGATGTAGTCGACCGCACCCGCGGCGTAACCGCGGAAGGTGTGGTGCGGCCCGTGGTTGATCGCGGTCAGGAAGATGATCGGGATGTCCCGCGTCCGCTCCCGCCGCTTGATGTGCGCCGCGGTCTCGAACCCGTCCATGCCCGGCATCTGGACATCGAGCAGGATCACCGCGAAGTCATCGGTGAGCAGCGCCTTCAGCGCTTCCTCCCCGGACGATGCCCGCACCAGGGTCTGATCGAGCGCAGAGAGGATCGCCTCAAGCGCCAGCAGATTCTCCGGCCGGTCATCGACCAGGAGGATCTTGGCCTTCTGCACCATGGCCCGCCCTCCTCGCCCCGGCACTACACCGGTCGCCGCCCCCGGGGACGACTCCGTCACGCCGCCCGTACTTGTGCCGGTCATGGTAGCCGCACCCCGCCGTTCGCCACACCCTGTCACCGCCAGGTCACTCAACACACACCGGAAACGTAGGCGGAGACCAGAAGGTTCCCTGGATCGGGGGCTCTCACACCTCATCGTGCGCACGAGTCTTCCCGTCCCCGCGCCGGTCAAGGGGCTGCCCGCGGAATGCGGGCCCGCCCCGGTCACCGGGCGTGCATCCACTCCTCCATCAGCGTCAGCAGGTGGTCGGTGTCGACGGGCTTGGTCACGTAGTCCGACGCCCCGGACTCGATGCTCTTCTCCCGGTCGCCCTTCATGGCCTTCGCCGTCAGCGCGATGATCGGCAGCCCGGCGAACTGCGGCATCTTGCGGATCGCCGTCGTCGTCGCGTAGCCGTCCATCTCCGGCATCATGATGTCCATCAGCACGACCGCGATGTCGTCGTGCTGTTCGAGCACCTCGATGCCCTCCCGGCCGTTCTCGGCGTACAGCACGGTCAGCCCGTGCTGTTCCAGGACGCTGGTGAGGGCGAAGACGTTGCGGATGTCGTCGTCGACGATCAGCACCTTCTCGCCGCTGAAGCCGCCGGAGAAGCCCGTGTACGCGTCCGGGTGCGCCGCGTCCAGCCAGGAGTCGCCGTGGCCGGCCGCGCCGGCGCCGTTGCCGTTCCCCGACATCCCGGGCAGCCCCGAGGAGGGCGGCAGCGGGGTGGGCTGGGCCGAGCGGCGGCGCAGCCGTGCCAGGCTGCTGCCAGGACTGCGGGTGCGGCCCCCGGTGCCCGACTCCGACTCGATGCCGTGGCCCCCGGCCGGGAGTTGCGGCAGCGCCTGCGGGAAGTCGCCCAGGCTGAGCGGCAGATACAGCGTGAAGGTGGAGCCGCGGCCCGGCTGGCTGTCGGCGTGGATCTCACCGCCGAGCAGCCGGGCGATCTCGCGGCTGATCGACAGCCCCAGGCCCGTACCGCCGTACTTGCGGCTGGTGGTGCCGTCGGCCTGCTTGAACGCCTCGAAGATCACCCGCATCTTGCTGGCGGCGATACCGATACCCGTGTCGGTCACGGAGAACGCGATCAGCGGCTGGTCCGGGTCGCGCAGGGTGCCCGCCTCCAGCAACTGCTCGCGGATGGACTGCGGCACCTCGGCGCCGGCCGGCCTGATCACCAGCTCCACCGAGCCGCTGTCGGTGAACTTCACCGCGTTGGACAGCAGATTGCGCAGCACCTGGAGCAGCCGCTGCTCGTCGGTGTGCAGGGTGACGGGCAGTTCGGGCGAGACCCGCACCGAGAAGTCCAGGCCCTTCTCCGCGGTCAGCGGGCGGAAGGTGGCCTCCACGTAGTCCACCAGCTGCACCAGGGCGATACGGGTCGGGGAGACGTCCATCTTGCCCGCCTCGACCTTGGACAGGTCGAGGATGTCGTTGATGAGCTGCAGCAGGTCGGAACCGGCGCCGTGGATGGTCTCGGCGAACTCCACCTGCTTCGGCGACAGGTTTCCGTCGGCGTTGTCCGCGAGCAACTTGGCCAGGATCAGCAGCGAGTTGAGCGGGGTGCGCAGCTCGTGCGACATGTTGGCCAGGAACTCCGACTTGTAGCGCATCGAGACCGCGAGCTGCTCGGCGCGCTCCTCCAGGACCTGCCGGGCCTCCTCGATCTCGGTGTTCTTCACCTCGATGTCGCGGTTCTGCCGGAAGAGGAGTTCTGCCTTCTCCTCCAGCTCGCCGTTGGACAGCTCCAGCGCGCGCTGCCGGTTCTCCAGCTCCGCCGACCGCTCCTGGAGCTGTTCGGTCAGCTCCTGGGACTGCTTGAGCAGGCCCTCGGTCTTGGTGTTGACGCTGATGGTGTTGACGCTGATAGCGATGATGTCGGTGATCTGGTTGAGGAAGTCCTTCTGGATCTGGGTGAACGGCTGGAACGCGGCCAGTTCGATCACGCCCAGCACGCGGCCCTCGAAGAGCACCGGCAGCACGATCACATGCGACGGCGGTGCCTCACCGAGACCCGAGGTGATCTTCAGATAGCCCGGCGGCACGTGCTCGACCAGGATGGAACGCTTCTCCACCGCGGCCTGCCCGATCAGTCCCTCCCCGGGCAGGAACACCGTGGACATGCTGCGCCGGGAGAAGCCGTAGCTGCCGATCAGCCGCAGCTCGTACTCCTCGCCGACCTCGGTGGTGTCCTCGGCGAGGAAGAACGCGCCGTGCTGCGCGGAGACCACCGGTGTCAGCTCGCTCATGATCAGCGCGGCCACGTCGCCGAGGTCGCGGCGGCCCTGCATCACACCGGAGATACGGGCCAGGTTGCCCTTGAGCCAGTCCTGCTCGCGGTTGGCGTGCGTCGTCTCCCGCAGGCGGACGATCATCGTGTTGATGTAGTCCTGGAGCTCCAGGATCTCGCCCGCCGCGTCCACGTCGATCCGCAGGTTGAGGTCGCCGCGGGTCACCGCGGTGGCGACCTGGGCGATGTTGCGGACCTGGCTGGTCAGGTTGTTGGCCATCAGGTTCACCGACTCGGTGAGGTCCTTCCAGATGCCGGAGACGTCCGGCACCCGGGCCTGGCCGCCCAGCCGCCCTTCCGTACCCACCTCGCGGGCCACCCGGGTCACCTCGTCACCGAAGGCCGACAGCTGGCCGACCATGGTGTTGATGGTGGTCTTCAGCTCCAGGATCTCGCCGCGCGCGTCCACGTCGATCTTCTTGGACAGGTCACCGCGGGCGACCGCCGTGGTCACCTGGGCGATCTGCCGCACCTGGCCGGTGAGGTTGGAGGCCATGCCGTTCACCGACTCGGTGAGGTCCTTCCAGGTGCCCGCGACGCCGGGCACGCGGGCCTGGCCGCCGAGGATGCCCTCGGTACCCACCTCGCGGGCCACGCGGGTGACCTCGTCACCGAACGCGGACAGCGTGTCGACCATGGTGTTGATGGTCTCCGCGAGCTGCGCGACCTCGCCGCGCGCGTCGACGGTGATCTTCTTCGTCAGGTCGCCGTTGGCGACCGCCGTGGCCACCGAGGAGATCGAACGCACCTGGCTGGTCAGGTTGTTGGCCATCAGGTTGACGTTGTCGGTGAGGTTCTTCCACAGGCCCTGCGCGTCGCGCACACGGGCCTGGCCGCCCAACTGGCCGTCGGTGCCCACCTCCCGGGACACGCGGGTGACCTCGTCACCGAAGGCGGACAGCGTGTCCACCATCGTGTTCACCGTGGTGACCAGCGCCAGGATCTCGCCCTTGGCGTCGACGGTGATCTTCTTGGACAGGTCGCCCTGGGCGACCGCGGAGGTGACGTCGGCGATGTTGCGCACCTGCGATGTCAGGTTGTTCGCCATGAAGTTGACGGACTGGGTGAGGTCCTTCCAGGTGCCGCTGACGCCCTGCACCTCGGCCTGGCCGCCCAGGATGCCCTCGGTGCCGACCTCGCGGGCCACCCTGGTGACCTGCTCGGCGAAGGACGAGAGCTGGTCGACCATCGTGTTGAGGGTGTTCTTCAACTCCAGGATCTCGCCGCGCGCGTCCACGTCGATCTTCTGCGACAGGTCGCCGCGGGCGACCGCCGTGGCGACCTCGGCGATGTTGCGCACCTGGCTGGTGAGGTTCCCGGCCATGCCGTTCACCGAGTCGGTCAGGTCGCGCCACACGCCGGCGACGCCCGGCACCTGCGCCTGACCGCCGAGCCGCCCTTCCGTACCCACGTCGCGGGCCACCCTGGTGACCTGCTCGGCGAAGGACGAGAGCTGGTCGACCATCGTGTTGATGGTGTTCTTCAGCTCCAGGATCTCGCCGCGCGCGTCCACGTCGATCTTCTGCGACAGGTCGCCGCGCGCGACCGCCGTGGTCACCTGGGCGATCTGCCGCACCTGGGACGTCAGGTTCCCCGCCATGAAGTTGACGGAGTCCGTGAGGTCCTTCCAGGTGCCCGCGACGCCGTCCACCCGGGCCTGGCCGCCGAGGCGGCCCTCGGTGCCCACGTCCCGCGCCATCCGGGTCACCTGGGCGGCGAAGGAGCCGAGTTGGTCGACCATCCGGTTCACGGTGTTCTTGAGTTCCAGCATCTCGCCGGAGACGTCGACCGTGACCTTCTGCGACAGGTCGCCGTTGGCGACCGCGGTGGTCACCTGCGCGATGTTGCGGACCTGGCCCGTCAGGTTGCGGAAGGCGGTGTTCACCGAGTCGGTGAGGTCCTTCCACGTACCCGCCGCGCCCGGCACCTGCGACTGGCCGCCGAGGATGCCCTCGACGCCGACCTCGCGGGCCACCCGGGTCACCTCCGCGCCGAACGCGGAGAGCTGGTCGACCATGGTGTTCACGGTGTTCTTGAGTTCCAGCATCTCGCCGGAGACGTCGACCGTGACCTTCTGCGACAGGTCGCCGTTGGCGACCGCGGTGGTCACCTGCGCGATGTCGCGCACCTGGGCGGTCAGGTTGCGAAAGGCGGTGTTCACCGAGTCGGTGAGGTCCTTCCAGGTGCCCGCCGCGCCCGGCACCTGCGCCTGCCCGCCGAGCAGGCCCTCGGCGCCGACCTCACCGGCGACGCGGGTGACCTCGTCGGCGAACGTCCGCAGCGTCTCGGTCATCGCGTTGATCGTCTCGGCGAGCTGCGCGACCTCGCCGCGCGCGCCGATGGTGATCTTCTGCGTCAGGTCGCCGTTGGCGACGGCGGTCGTCACCTGCGCGATGTCGCGCACCTGGGCGGTGAGATTCCCGGCCATCAGGTTCACCGAGTCGGTGAGGTCCTTCCAGACCCCCGCCATCCCCGGCACCTGCGCCTGGCCGCCCAGTTCGCCCTCGGTGCCCACCTCGCGGGCGACCCGGGTCACCTCGGAGGAGAAGGAGGAGAGCTGGTCCACCATCGTGTTGACGGTGTTCTTCAGCTCCAGCATCTCACCGGCGACATGCACGGTGACCTTGCGTGACAGGTCGCCCTTGAGCACCGCCTGCGTCACCAGCGCGATGTCGCGCACCTGGGCCGTCAGCCGGTACGCCATGGTGTTCACCGAGTCGGTGAGGTCCTTCCAGGACCCGGCCATGCCGCGCACCTTCGCCTGGCCGCCGAGCTTGCCCTCGGTGCCGACCTCGCTGGCCACCCGGGTGACCTCGTCGGTGAACGCGGAGAGCTGGTCGACCAGCCCGTTGACGGTCCGGCCCACCTTGAGGAACTCGCCGCGCAGCGGGTGCGCCGACCCGTCCGCGTTCTGGGCGCGCAGGTCCATCCGCTGTTCGAGGTCGCCCTCGGCCACCGCGGACAGCACCCTGCCGACCTCGGAGACGGGCCGTACGAGATCGTCCACCAGGGCGTTCGACGCCTCGATGGCGGCGGCCCAGGCCCCCTCGCAGGCGCCGGTCTCCAGCCGCTCGGTGAGCTTGCCCTCCCGGCCGACCACCCGCCGCACCCGGGCCAGCTCCCCTGTGAGGTGCTGGTTACGGTCCGCGACCTCGTTGAACACCGCGGCGATCTCCGCCATCGGGCCGTCACCGGACACGGTGAGCCGCCTGCGGAAGTTGCCGTCCCGCATCGCGGCCAACGCCCCCAGGAGCTTCACCAGCGAGGCGGAATCGACTTCTACGGCCCCGTTGGCGCGGGAACGCCCGTTCTTCGTGCGCGCGGCCGTGCCCCGCGCCGATGCGGCTGACTCCACCGTGTCCCTCCTGGAGGGTCGATCGACCTGCATACGTGCAACATTGCTGCCCTGAGAGCATGCCCAGTGTTTCACCCTGGCCCCACCCGGCCATAACAGTTCGGCAGCATCGCATATGACCTCGTGGCACGTTCGGGGTGGAAACACCCGCAACCGGCGCACGCGCCGTGGGTGCGGGTCAGTAACCTGGCTGTGTCCTCGGGGGGCCGCCCTCGTCGGGCGTACACCTCTGGGGAGCCGCCGGTGAAGGTCGAACAGCGCGGCGGCACCGCCACGGGCGCGGTCAGCGGACCCGTCCAGCTTCGAGCAACGAGGAGACCGGTGATCACGGCGCGCGCAGCGGCCAGCTTCGAACCGGTGGGGCGGTCGGTGGCCGTCGCGCGTGCCTTCGTCCGCGACACCCTGCACGGCTGGGGGTTCGCCGATGTCGTGGATGACGCCGTCGTCCTCACCAGCGAACTGGTCACCAATGCTGTCGTCCACGCGGGCACCGCCGCGGACGTGCAGTGCCTGCGCTTCGAGACGGCGGTGCGCGTCGAGGTCGCCGACCACTACCCCGACCGCGAGATCCCGATCCAGGGCCGCGGCCGGCAGTTCCGCGACCCGGACAACGAAGGCGGACGCGGCCTGCTGCTCTGCTCGGCGCTGGCCAACCGCTGGGGCGTGGAGTACACGCCCGCGGGCAAGCACGTCTGGTTCCAGCTCGACCTGCCCGAGCGCCCCGCGGGCACCCGCTCCGCCGGCCCGCTGCTGCCCCCCGAGGAGCTGCCGGTCGCCGACGAGCGGGTACGCGTCGCCGTCGTCCAGGTCGACCGCCGCGGCGGCATCACCCGCTGGAACGACGACGCCGCCGACCTCTTTGGCCACCCCGCCCCCGACGTGCTGGGCAGGTCGCTGGCCGACCTCACCGCCTGGCCGCAGACCCCCGGCACCGGCATCGGCCTGGCCGAGGCGCTCCAGCTCTCCCGCTGGGAGGGCACCTACGGGCTGCGCGACGCCGACGGCAGGGTGCTGCCGGTCTACGGCTCCCATCTGCGGGTACGCGACAGCGCGGGCGAGCCGTCCACCGTCATCCTGCTGGTACGCGCCGAGGAGCGGGCCGTACTGCAGACCCCGGCCCGCGGCGCGTCCGCCAACGACTCGGGGCTGGTGCACCGCGGCAAGACCGCGGACGCCTTCGAGGTCTTCATCGGCTCCCCCGCCCCCGACGACCTCGACAGCCTCCTGCAGCGCACCGTGGAACGCGCCCGCGACATGCTCGACGGCGACGCCGCGTATCTGCTGCTCGCCACGGACGACGAGACCGAGTTGGAGGTACGCGCCTCCACCGGCCTGCCGTCGGCCCGCCAGCGCTTCGCCCGGGTCCCCGTAGAGGCGGGCACCGGGCGGTACGGCAGCGCCAGGATGCCGGCCGTCCACGAGGACCTCACCGCGGTCCCCGGCGCCGTACCGCTGCTGTCCGGCACCGGTATGCGGTCGGTCGTCACCGTGCCCCTGAAGGTCGAGGGCCGCCTCACCGGCTCCCTCGGAGTCGCCGCCGAGGCCCCGGGCCGCTACTCGAACCAGGAGGCGCTGCGGCTGCAGTTCGCCGCCGACCGGATCGCGCTGGCCGTGGAGAGCGCCCGGCTCACCGAGCTGGAGCGGCTGCGCCGCGGCTCGCTGTCCTTCCTCGTCGAGGCGTCCGACCTGCTCGCCGGAACGCTGGAGCGGGACCAGACGCTGGCGCTGATGGCCCAGATGACCGTGCCGACGCTGGCGAGTTGGTGCGCCGTCTACACCATCGCCGAGCGGTCGGAACCCGAACTGGCCTTCGTCCTGCACGAGGACGAGGACCGTATCGACGGCATCAAGGCGCTGCTCTCCCAGGTGCGGCCCCCGGAGCCCGACCCGACGCCCGGCGCCCGGTTCTGGACCGCGCCGTCCGACGCGGCGCACTCCAGCGCCCTGCGCGCCTCGCTGCGCAGCCTCGGCGTCGGGGCGAAGTCCGCCGCCTCCGCCGCCCCTTCGGCCGCCCCGAACCAGGGCGGCCGCCCGGCGAGCGCCCCCGGTGTCGCGCTGGCGACGGCGGCCGCGGTCGGCGGCGAGACCGTGGTGCTGCCCCTGGTGGCGCGCAACCGTGTGATCGGCCTGCTGACCCTGGGCAAGCCCGCCGACGAGCGCTTCCGCCAGGAGATCCTCGAACTCGCCGAGGACCTGTCCCGCCGCGCCGCCCTGGCCCTGGACAACGCCCGCCTCTACAGCGAGCGCACCGCCATCAGCCAGGCCCTCCAGCGCAGCCTGCTGCCCCCGGAACTGCCCCGCGTGCCCGGCGTCGAGGTCGAGGTGGTCTACCGCGCGGCAGGCGAGGGCAACGAGGTCGGCGGCGACTTCTACGACCTCTTCCCGATCCGCGACGGCTGCTGGGGCTTCGCCATCGGCGACGTCTGCGGTACGGGCCCGGAGGCCGCCGCCGTCACGGGCCTGGCCCGGCACGCGCTGCGGCTGCTCGCCCGCGAGGGCTTCGGCGGCCCCGCGGTCCTGGAGCGCCTCAACGCCGCGATCCTCGACGAGGGCGCCCGCAGCCGCTTCCTCACCCTTCTCTACGGCGAGTTGTGGCCGCAGCACGACGGCAGCGCCATCCTGCGCATGGTCTGCGCGGGACACCCGCTGCCGTTGCGACTGCGCCCGGACGGGTCGGTGGAACCGGCCGCGGAACCACAGCCGCTGCTCGGCGTGCTCGACGACCTCGAGCTGGTCGAGCAGACGGTCACCCTCGACCCGGGCGACGTCCTGCTCTGCGTCACCGACGGCGTCACCGAACGCCGCGAGGGCAGCCGCATGCTGGGCGACGACGGCCTCGCCGACGTCCTGCGCACCTGTACGGGACTGACCGCCGGCGCGGTGGCCGCCCGGATCCAGCGGGCGGTGGAACGCTTCGCCTCGGACGCCCCGTCCGACGACATGGCCATCCTCGCGATGCGGGTGCCGCAACTCCCCAAGGAATAGGGACGGGCAGCGGTACGCGAGGTCCGGACACGACAGAGGCCCCCGCCAGCGGCGGGGGCCTCTTCTGTGCTGAGCCCCAATACGGAATCGAACCGTAGACCTTCTCCTTACCATGGAGACGCTCTACCGACTGAGCTATTGGGGCGCGTTCGGCGGGACGATCTTAACCCACGAACGCCCGTGCGGGGAAACCGGTCAGATGAGTCCGCCGAGTGCGTTGCAGGCGTCCGCGATGTGCGTCAACTCCCGCTGCGACATCCCGGGGTGGACCGGCAGCGACAGGCTGTCCGCGGCCACCTGCTCGGTCTGCGGCAGCACGGCGCCGGACCGGTGCGCGGGCATCCGGTGCACCGGCACGGGGACGCTGACGGTCGCCCGTACGCCCTTCTTCGCCAGGGCGGCGGCGAAGGCGTCCCGGTCCGGCCGGCCGTTGCCGGGAATCCGTACGGCGTACTGCTGGTAGAGGTGGTGCGCCCCCGGCTCGGTGTACGGCACGACGACGCTGGTCAACGCCGAGTCCAGGAAGCGCGCGTGGGCCCTGCGCCGGGCGATCGCCCCGGTGTCCTCCGCGGCCCCGCCCTCTTCCACGAGCGCCAGCGCACACCGCTCGGCCAGCTCGTTGAGCCGCGCCATCGGCGCGGGATGCCCGAAGACGTGCACGGGGACGATCGCGGCCGTCCGCGAGGTGATGCCCGCGGCCACGGCGTCCGGGTCGAGGCAGAACGTCCGAGCGTCTATGTCGGCGAACACGGGGACCGCGCCGGCCAGCCGTACGGCGTCGGCGGGCGCTCCGGGACCGAACGACGGCACGATGACCTCGTCACCCGTGCCGATCCCCAACTCCACCAGGGCCGCGCGCAGGGCGGCCGCTGTCGTGTCCGAAGCGATCCTGTGCCGTCGTCCGGCAGTCGTCATCTGCTGCACGTCTCCACACCTCCGCCTGTCGGGGCGCCCAGAGTCTCGGCACGACGTGAACGGGGGGTAACGGAAAACAAAAAAGCCCCAACCCCCGAGCCGAAGCTCGGGGGTTGGGGCGAAAGATTGTTCGGCGGCGTCCTACTCTCCCACAGGGTCCCCCCTGCAGTACCATCGGCGCTGAAAGGCTTAGCTTCCGGGTTCGGAATGTAACCGGGCGTTTCCCTAACGCTATGACCACCGAAACACCATGAAACACACACCAACCCCCGCACGAAGCGGGGTGTTTGGTGGGCTGGTTGTTTCAGAACCACACAGTGAACGCGAGCAACAATGGACAAGCCCTCGGCCTATTAGTACCAGTCAGCTCCACCCCTTACGAGGCTTCCACATCTGGCCTATCAACCCAGTCGTCTACTGGGAGCCTTAACCCATCAAGTGGGTGGGAGCCCTCATCTCGAAGCAGGCTTCCCGCTTAGATGCTTTCAGCGGTTATCCCTCCCGAACGTAGCCAACCAGCCATGCCCTTGGCAGGACAACTGGCACACCAGAGGTTCGTCCGTCCCGGTCCTCTCGTACTAGGGACAGCCCTTCTCAAGACTCCTACGCGCACAGCGGATAGGGACCGAACTGTCTCACGACGTTCTAAACCCAGCTCGCGTACCGCTTTAATGGGCGAACAGCCCAACCCTTGGGACCGACTCCAGCCCCAGGATGCGACGAGCCGACATCGAGGTGCCAAACCATCCCGTCGATATGGACTCTTGGGGAAGATCAGCCTGTTATCCCCGGGGTACCTTTTATCCGTTGAGCGACGGCGCTTCCACAAGCCACCGCCGGATCACTAGTCCCTACTTTCGTACCTGCTCGACCCGTCAGTCTCACAGTCAAGCTCCCTTGTGCACTTACACTCAACACCTGATTGCCAACCAGGCTGAGGGAACCTTTGGGCGCCTCCGTTACCCTTTAGGAGGCAACCGCCCCAGTTAAACTACCCACCAGACACTGTCCCTGATCCGGATCACGGACCGAGGTTAGACATCCAGCACGACCAGAGTGGTATTTCAACGACGACTCCACAATGGCTGGCGCCACCGCTTCACAGTCTCCCACCTATCCTACACAAGCCGAACCGAACACCAATATCAAGCTATAGTAAAGGTCCCGGGGTCTTTCCGTCCTGCTGCGCGAAACGAGCATCTTTACTCGTAGTGCAATTTCACCGGGCCTATGGTTGAGACAGTCGAGAAGTCGTTACGCCATTCGTGCAGGTCGGAACTTACCCGACAAGGAATTTCGCTACCTTAGGATGGTTATAGTTACCACCGCCGTTTACTGGCGCTTAAGTTCTCAGCTTCGCC
>NZ_JBFAXL010000021.1:0-147880 GCF_040680795.1 Streptomyces sp. NPDC051976 | reverse complement strand
TGGCTGCAGGTCACCACCGGCCCCAATGGGGCAGACGCGTTGTTTCCCGACCACCGGCCCGGTGGGGGCGGGCCGCGCAGTTCCCCGCGCCCCTAACGGGGCACGACCGGTGCCTGGACCACCGCAAGCGCAGCGCGCTTCCCCGCGCCCCTAACGGGGCACTACGGGCGTGCCCGGGGGCGTAGGGGCCGGGGTGCCCCGCCGGAGGCGGCGGGGCACCCCGGACACACGAAAGCCCGGTCTCAGGCTGAGATGCCGTCGATCCGGGCCAGGGCGTCGTCCGCGCCGAACGGCTGCAGGTATGGCAGCCAGCGCGGGTCCCTATGCCCGGTCCCGATGATGCGCCAGGCGAGACCGGAGGGCGGGGCGGGTTGGTGCCGCAGCCGCCAGCCGAGCTCGGCGACATGGCGGTCGGCCTTGACGTGGTTGCAGCGTCTGCAGGCGGCCACCACGTTCTCCCAGGCGTGCTGACCGCCCCGGCTGCGCGGAATGACGTGGTCGACGCTGGTTGCGGCGGCTCCGCAGTACGCGCACTTGCCGCCGTCACGGGCGAAGAGTGCACGGCGGGTCAGGGGCACGGTGCCCCGAAAGGGGACTCGCACGAATTTGGTGAGTTTCACGACACTCGGCGCGGGCAGCGCCTGGGTCTCGCTGTGCAGATAGGCGCCGGATTCCTCGAGGCATACGGCCTTGCTGTTCAGCACGAGGACGAGCGCGCGGCGGAGCGGTACGACGCCGAGCGGCTCGTACGACGCGTTCAGGACCAGGACATGCGGCACGGATGCCTCCTTTAACGCCGGCGGCGCGTGGCTCGCGCCGGGACGATCTGTCTCAGTCTCTCCGGAAGACGGGACATGGCGCCACCATGCCCAGGTAACGGACCGAAGGTGTTTTGGACCACACTCTTTTTTCGTCCCCCGTGTTTACGCCCTTCGCCCCTCCCGCACGGCAACGGAACGGCATCGGTCCCCGGTTACTGTGGAGGCTTCGTAGTGACCACGGAGGTTCCCGCAGTGTCCACCGCGCCACCCCTTTCCGCCGTCGTTCTCGCCGAGGCGCACCGGTCGTCCGTCGCCCAGGCCAGTGGCTGGGTCGAGGAGAACTGGGCGTCCTGGCTCAACGCGGGGCTGCGGATCCTGCTGATCCTGGCCATAGCGGTGGTGCTGCGGACGGTCGTGCGGCGGACGCTGAGCCGGTTGATCGACCGGATGAACCGGGGCGCCGAGGCCGCGGCCAACACCGCGCTGGGCGGGCTGCTGGTCAACGCCGAGCGGCGCAAGCAGCGCAGCGAGGCGATCGGGTCGGTGCTGCGCAGCATCGCCTCCTTCCTGATCCTGGGCACGGCGGCGCTGACCGTCCTGTCGGTGCTGCAGATCAATCTGGCTCCGCTGCTGGCCAGCGCCGGGGTGGCGGGCGTCGCGATCGGTTTCGGCGCCCGGAACCTGGTGACGGACTTCCTGTCCGGGGTCTTCATGATCCTGGAGGACCAGTACGGCGTCGGCGACGTGATCGACGCGGGTGTGGCCTCCGGCACGGTGATCGAGGTCGGGCTGCGGGTGACCAAGCTCCGCGGCGACAACGGCGAGATCTGGTACGTCCGCAACGGCGAGGTCAAGCGGATCGGCAACCTCAGCCAGGGTTGGGCCACCGCGGTGGTGGACGTGCAGGTCGGCTCCGGCGAGGATCTGGAGCGGGCCCGGCGGGTGATCGCCGAGGCGGCCGAGGAGATGGCGAAGGACGACCCGTGGGACGAGCAGCTCTGGGAGCCGGTGCGGGTGCTCGGCCTGGAGTCGGTCAACGCGGACTTCGTGGTCATCCAGGCGCAGGCCAAGACGATGCCGGGGCAGGCCGCGGGGGTGGGCCGCGAGCTGCGCTGGCGGATCAAACGCGCGTTCGACCAGGCGGGCATCGTGATCACCGGCGGCGCGCCGGTGGCGACGGTGAGCGAGGCGGACGTGCCGGAGGGGGCTCCCGGCCATCCGGTCGGCCAACCGGGCGAACCCGCGACGACCGCTCCCCCGTCCGTCCCGGCACCGGCGAGCGGCGAGCAGCAGTAGTCCCGGGGTCGCGCCCCACTCGTACCCCCCGCCCCACCCGTCCCGCCGCAGCTCACCGCACGGACGGCGGTTCCACCGCCTCACCCCGGCTCTTCCACGGCCCCTGGCGCGCGTTTCGCGCCAGGGGCCGATTTCATCCGTTGGTAACGACTTGGCCGTCCTGCCGTCGACCCCCCTTGACGCTCCACCAATGGCGGGCCTACCTTTCGTTTTGCCAATAGGAAACTTTCCTAACAGTGATCTAAGGGAGGATGGCGCGCATGGCTGGCACCCCTGGAACGCCGCGCGTACTGCGCGCCATGAACGATCGCGCCGCTCTGGACCTCCTGCTGGAGCACGGCACGCTCTCCCGCACCCGGATCGGCAAGCTGACGGGGCTGTCCAAGCCCACCGCGTCGCAGCTGCTCGCGCGCCTCGAAGCCGCGGGGCTGGTACAGGCGACCGGCACCACCGCCGGCCGCCCCGGCCCCAACGCACAGCTCTACTCGGTCAATCCGGCCGCCGCGTACGTGGCGGGCCTGGACGTCAACTCCGAGCGGATCAGGGCCGCGGTCGCCGACATCACCGGACGTACCGTCGGCACCTTCAAGCTGCTCACCCCGCGGCGGCGCGCCGCGGGCAACGCGGTGGAGCAGGTCGTCCAGGCGGTGGACGGCGCCGCCAAGGCCGCCGGGCTCAACCGATCGGACCTGCACCGGATCGTGATCGGCACCCCCGGCGCCTTCGACCCCAGCACCGGACGGCTGCGGTACGCGAGCCACCTGCCCGGCTGGCATACGCCGTCGCTGCTGGACGAGCTGGCCGCCGCGCTCCCGATGCCGCTGGAGTACGACAACGACGTGAACCTCGCCGCGGTCGCAGAACAGCGGATCGGCGCGGCCAGGGAGCACGGCGACTTCGTACTCCTGTGGAACGAGGAGGGCATCGGCGCCGCCATCGTCATCGGCGGCCGGCTGCACCGCGGCTGGACCGGCGGCGCGGGCGAGGTCGGCTTCCTGCCGGTGCCCGGCACACCGCTGGTACGCAACGTCACCAAGGCCAACAACGGTGGCTTCCAGGAACTGGCGGGCTGCAACGCGGTGTTGCGGATCGCCGGTGAACTCGGCCTCCAGGCCCCGTCCGGCACCCTCCAGGAAGCCGCCGCGGCACTGCTCTCCGACGCCGCCGAGCGCCATGAGCGCGGTGAGGAGGACGGGCCGCACGCCGAGCTGCTGGCGCGCTGCGCCACCGGTACGGCGGTCGGTCTGGCCTCGCTGGTGGCCGTGCTCGACCCGGAGCTGATCGTGCTGTCCGGCGACGTGACGGTGGCCGGCGGCGAGCCGCTGCGGGCCCTGATCCAGTCGGAACTGGCCGAACTGGCCGTCCCCAGGCCCCGGCTGGTGCTCGGCACCGTCCAGGAGCACCCCGTACTGAGCGGGGCGCTGGAGAGCGCCCTGGCCACCACACGCGACGAGGTGTTCGACACCTCGCGCTGACCCCGACCCCAGAGCCCACAACCCCCAGTCCCCACACCTCACGGACCGGCACTCCGCGCCGCTCCGGTGGTCCCGCACACCCGAAAACAGCCCGGAGGAAGCGCAGTGTCCCGTCTGACGAAGGCAGCCGCCGCCGTAGCGGCCACCGCCGCGATGTCCCTGTTCGCGAGCGCGTGTACCGGTCAGAGCTCCACCAAGGCCAACGACGACGCCACCAAGAACGTCACCATCACCTTCTGGCACGGCTGGACCGCGCCGAACGAACTCAAGGCGATCAACGACAACGTCGCCAGATTCGAGAAGGCGCACCCGAACATCCACGTCAAGGTGCAGGGCAACATCACCGACGACAAGATCAACCAGGCGCTGCGCGCCGGCGGTGACAACGCCCCCGACGTCGTGTCGTCCTTCACCACGGACAACGTGGGCAAGTTCTGCTCGTCCAACGCCTTCGCCGACCTCGCGCCCTTCCTCGCCAAGGACAAGATCGACACCGCGGCCACCTTCCCCAAGCCGATGCTCGAGTACACCCAGTTCGAGGGCAAGCGCTGCACGCTGCCGCTGCTGGGTGACGCGTACGGCCTGTACTACAACAAGAAGGCGTTCACCGCGGCCGGGATCAGCGCCCCGCCGAAGACCCTCTCGGAGTTCAAGGCCGACGCGGTCAAGCTCACCAAGGCCAAGGGCGACTCGTACTCCCAGCTCGGCTTCATGCCGAACTTCCACGGCTACGAGTCCACCCCCGGCCACTTCGCCGCGCAGTGGGGCGTGAAGTACTTCGACGCCGCGGGCAAGTCGCAGACGGCCAAGGACCCGGGCTTCGCGGCGATGTTCAACTGGCAGCAGGACATGGTCAAGGCGCTCGGCGGCTTCAGCAAGCTGGAGAAGTACCGCAACACCTTCGGTGACGAGTTCGGCGCCAAGAACCCGCTGCACACCGGCCAGGTCTCGATGGGCATAGACGGCGAGTGGCGGCTGGGCATGGCCAAGGACGCCGGGATGAACGACCTCGGTGTGGCGCCCTTCCCGGTCCCCGACGACCAGGCGAGCACCTACGGCAAGGGCTACCTGTCCGGCACCGTCATCGGCATCGCCAACACCAGCGCCAAGAAGAACGCGGCCTGGGAACTGGTGAAGTTCATGACCACCGACACCGACGCGGTCGTCTCCTTCGCCAACGCGATCCACAACGTGCCGTCCACCTTCGCCGCGCTGAAGTCGCCGAACCTGGACAAGGACCCCGGCTTCAAGACGTTCATCGACATCGCGCAGAACGCCAACAGCACCACCACCCCGCCGAGCATCAACGGCGGCGCGTACCAGGTGACCCTGCAGGACTTCGGCTACGCCTACGAGTCCGGCAAGTCCAAGGACCTCTCCACCGGTCTCCAGGGTGTCGACTCGCAGGTCGACAAGGACATCGCGCAGGCCAAGTGATGAGCGCCGCCGTCCACCCCCTGCTGAAGGCCAAGCGCCGCAAGGCGGCGCTGCGCAACCTCGCCTTCCTGTCCCCCTGGATCATCGGGTTCACCGTCTTCTTCGCCTACCCGCTGATCTCCACCCTCTACTTCTCGTTCATGCACTACGACGGGTTCAACTCGCCCACGTGGTCGGGCGGCAAGAACTGGAACTACGTCTTCAACGACTACCCGCTGTTCTGGCCCGCCCTGCGCAACACGCTGTGGCTGGTCGTGGTGATGGTGACGCTGCGGGTGCTCTTCGGGCTCGGGATCGGGCTGCTGATCACGAAGATCAAGACGGGCGCGGGCCTGTTCCGTACGGCGTTCTACCTGCCGTACCTGGCCCCGCCGGTCGCCGCCACCATGGCGTTCGTCTTCCTGCTCAACCCCGGCACCGGCCCGGTCAACCACATCCTGGGCGGCATCGGCATCCCGACGCCCGGCTGGTTCACCGACCCGGTGTGGTCCAAGCCCGCGCTGACGATCCTCGCGGTGTGGGGCATCGGCGACCTGATGGTGATCTTCATGGCCGCCCTGCTGGACGTGCCGAAGGACCAGTACGAGGCCGCCGAGCTGGACGGCGCGGGCGCCTGGGCCCGGTTCCGCTTCGTGACGCTGCCGAACATCTCGCCGATCGTGATGTTCGCGGTGGTCACCGGGGTGATCCAGACCATGCAGTACTACACGCAGCCACTGGTCGCGGGGAAGGTCGCCTCCGGCATCATCGGCAACTCGGGCCAGCAGTTCGAGCCCGGCTACCCCGACAAGTCGACCCTGACCCTCCCCCAGCTCGTCTACAACCTGGGCTTCCAGCGGTTCGACTACGGCTCCGCGTGCGTCGTCGCCCTGGTGCTCTTCGTGCTGGCGATGGCCTTCACGGCGCTGCTGATGCGCCGCCGCAACGGCTTCCTGTCGGCAGAGGACTGATCCCCATGACACATGCGACTCTCGCCCCGCCGTCACCCGTCGCCGCGACCGGCCGGCTCGACCCGCGCGCCCGGCGCGCGGCCCAGCGCAAGCGGACCCTGCACTGGATCGCGGTGCACTCCCTCGGCATCGCCGCGGCCGCGTTCTTCGTGCTGCCGTTCGTCTTCGTCTTCCTGACGTCGGTGATGAGCGACAACCAGGCGCTCACCCGCGACCTGTGGCCGCACCACTGGGTCTGGTCCAACTTCAGGACCGTCTGGGACACCGACGGCTTCCTCACCTGGTGGCGCAACACCCTGATCTACGCGGTCGTCGGCACCGTGCTGACCGTCGTGTCGTCGCTCCCGGTGGCGTACGCGCTGGCCAAGTTCCGCTTCCGCGGCCGCAACGTGATCATGATGCTGGTCATCTCGACGATGATGCTGCCGCCCCAGGTGATCATCATCCCGATGTACCTGTTCTGGGCCAAGCAGCTCGGCCTGGACGGCACCCTGTGGCCGCTGATCATCCCGATGGCCTTCGGTGACGCGTTCACCATCTTCCTGCTGCGGCAGTTCCTGCTGACCATCCCCAAGGAGTACACGGAGGCCGCCAGGGTCGACGGCTGCGGCGAGGTGCGCACCCTGCTCACCGTCATCGTGCCGATGATCAAGCCAGCGATCGCCGCTGTGGCGCTCTTCCAGTTCTTCTACTGCTGGAACGACTACTTCGGGCCGCAGATCTACGCCTCCTCCAACAAGGCCGCCTGGACACTGAGTTACGGCCTGGAGTCCTTCAAGGGCGCCCACCACACCAACTGGAACCTCACCATGGCGGCCACCGTGCTCGTGATGGCCCCGGTGATCATCGTCTTCTTCTTCGCGCAAAAGGCCTTCATCGAAGGCGTGACCCTGACGGGAGTCAAGGGATGAAACTGGCAGTCGTGGGCGGCGGGTCCACGTACACCCCCGAACTCATCGACGGGTTCGCGCGGTTGCGCGACACCCTGCCCATCGAGGAACTGGTGCTGGTCGACCCGGCCGCGGACCGGCTGGAGCTGGTCGGCGGGCTGGCCCGGCGAATCTTCGCCAAGCAGGGCCACCCGGGCACCATCACCACCACCGCCGACCTGGAGTCGGGCGTGGCGGGCGCCGACGCGGTGCTGCTGCAGCTGCGGATCGGCGGCCAGGCCGCGCGCAACCAGGACGAGACGTGGCCGCTGGAGTGCGGCTGCGTCGGCCAGGAGACCACCGGCGCGGGCGGCCTCGCCAAGGCGCTGCGTACGGTCCCTGTCGTTCTCGACATCGCCGAGCGGGTCCGCCGGGTGGCGCCCGAGGCGTGGATCATCGACTTCACCAACCCGGTGGGCATCGTCACCCGCGCCCTGCTGCAGGCCGGGCACCGGACCGTCGGGCTGTGCAACGTGGCGATCGGCTTCCAGCGGAAGTTCGCCGCCCTGCTGGACCTGGCGCCCGAGCAGATCCACCTCGACCACGTCGGCCTCAACCACCTCACCTGGGAGCGGGGCGTGCGTATCGGCGGCCCGCAGGGCGAGGACGTGCTGCCCAAGCTGCTGGCCGAGCACGGTGACGCGATCTCCGCCGACCTGCACCTGCCGCGCGAGATCGTCGACCGGCTCGGCGTCGTCCCGTCGTACTACCTGCGCTACTACTACGCGCACGACGAGGTGGTGCGCGAGCTGAAGACCAGCCCGTCGCGGGCCTCCGAGGTCGCCGCGATGGAGAAGAAGCTGCTGGAGATGTACGGCGACCCGGCGCTCGACGAGAAGCCGGAGCTGCTGGCCAAGCGCGGCGGCGCCTTCTACTCCGAGGCGGCGGTGGCCCTGGCGTCGTCGCTGCTGCGCGACACCGGGGACGTCCAGGTCGTCAACACGTACAACAACGGCACCCTGCCCTTCCTCGCCGACGACGCCGTCATCGAGGTCCCGGCGGTGGTGGACGCCAGTGGCACCAAGCCGCTGCCCGTCGCGCCGCTCGACCCGCTGTACGCGGGTCTGATCGCCCATGTCACGGCCTACGAGGACCTCGCCCTGGAAGCCGCGCTGCGCGGCGGCCGGGACCGGGTGTTCAAGGCCCTGCTGTCGCACCCGCTGATCGGCCAGTACGAGTACGCCGAGCCGCTCACCGACAGCCTCATCGCGCACAACCGGGAGCACCTCGCGTGGGCCTGACATCCGCCCCCCGCCCCCGGCCCGGGGAAGATCCCCAGGCCCCGCTCGTACCCGGCGGCGTCCTCGCCGTCGACGCGGGCAACAGCAAGACCGACGTGGCGCTGGTCGCCGCCGACGGGACGGTGCTCGGCGCCGCCCGCGGCGGCGGGTTCCAGCCGCCGATCGTCGGTGTCGGGGCGGCCGTCGACGCCGTGGCGCGCATCGTGGAGCGCGCGGCGGCCAACGCCGGCTTCCCCGGCTACCCGTCCGGCGCCGGCGCCGGACGGCCGCTGGCCGAGCACACCTCGGCCTGTCTGGCCAACGCCGATCTGCCGGTCGAGGAGGAGCAGCTCGAAGCGGCGGTGCACGAGCGCGGCTGGGCCCGCTCCACGCATGTCGCCAACGACACCTTCGCGATACTGCGGGCCGGTGTCGACGCGCCCAAGGGCGTGGCGGTGGTGTGCGGCGCGGGCATCAACTGCGTCGGGATGCTGCCGGACGGCAGGACCGCGCGGTTCCCCGCGCTCGGCAAGATCTCCGGTGACTGGGGCGGGGGTTCGGGCCTTGCGGAGGAGGCCCTGTGGCACGCCGCCCGTGCCGAGGACGGCCGGGGCGGCCCGACGGCCCTGGCCACCACGCTGCCCGCGCACTTCGGGCTCGCCTCGATGTACGCGCTCATCGAGGCACTGCACCTGGAAACGATTCCGGCGGCCCGCAAGTACGAGCTGACGCCCGTGCTGTTCGCCACCTCGGACCTGGGCGACCCGGTGGCCAGGTCCATCCTCGACCAGCAGGCCGACGAGATCGTGGCGCTGGCCACGGTGGCGCTCGGGCGTCTCGACCTGCTCGACGAGGAGGCCGACGTGGTGCTGGGCGGCGGGGTGATGGCGGCCCGCAACCCGTATCTGATGGACGCCCTCACCGACCGGCTGACGGTCCGCGCCCCCAAGGCGCGGGCCCATGTGGTCACCGCGCCACCGGTGTTGGGCGCCGCGCTGCTGGGCCTCGACCGGATCGGGGCGCCCCCGGAGGCGCATCTCGCGCTGCGCGCCCACTACGCGTAAGCCCGCGCCGCGCGCGCCCGCCGCCGCGCGCCGCCCGGGTGCCACCGCCGAGCCGCCCGCCGCCCCGCCCAGGGACGGCGGGCGGCGGCCGTCCCTGCAGCGCCGAAACGGAACCGAACGGGCGATTCGTGCGTGAGGGGGTGTAGGGGGCGGGTGGTTCCGCGGGCAAGATCCACCGGTCGGCTAGGTGGATGACGTCGGCTGCGGCCATACTGCTGGCTGAGAACGTGACTTCCGCGGACGCGGCGGTCGGTCCGGGGGAGGGTGAGTGACGCAGACGCCGACAGGGAGCGGGGTCCCGATGGCGCACGGCCAGGCGGGGGTACCCGCTCCGCGGTCCGCGCCGCCGCCACCTCCGCCGCCGCCCGCCGGCGGTCCCCACCGGCGCCGCGCCTTGGCCGAGCAGACCGACCGGCTGAGGGCAGCGGCCACGACAGAACCGGGACGGCTGCGGATCATCGGCGCCGTACTGGCCCTGCTGGTCGTCGCGTTCGGCGCGGTCACCGCCTGGCAGATCACCGACCGGACCACCGCCGCGGGCAACGTGGTGCACCACAGCGCGCCGCTGAGCGCCGACGCCGCGGAGATCTACCGCTCGCTGGCGGACGCGGACGCCACCGTCGCGGGCGGCTTCCTCGTCGGCGGCCAGGAGCCGCGGGCGGTCGCCGACCGCTACCAGAAGGACATCACCACAGCCGCCGGTCTGATCACCAAGGCCGCGGCGAACACCCAGGGTTCGGCCGAGGCCGCCGCCGACATCTCCTCGCTCAACGAACAACTGCCCTACTACACGCGGCTGGTGGCCACCGCGCAGGCCGACAACCGGCAGGGCCTGCCGCTGGGCGGCGCCTATCTGCGGTACGCCAACGACCAGATGCGCAAGCCCGGCGGCCTGCTCGACGCGGCCAACCGGCTCTACAAGACCGAGACCGCCCGCCTCGGCCACGACTACTCCGACGCCAAGGCGCTGCCCTACGCCGCCTGGGCGCTCGGCCTGCTCGCGCTGGGCGGCCTGGTGTGGGCGCAGCGGCGGCACTACCGCCGCACCAACCGGGTGTTCAACCAGGGCATGCTGGCGGCCAGCGCCGCCTCCGCGGTGGTCCTGCTGTGGCTGGTGGTCGGGCACACCGTGGCCCGCACCCAGCTCGACGACTCCTACGCGCACGGCGCGCGGTCGATGCAGGTGCTCAACAACGCGCGGATCGCGGTGCTGCAGGCCCGCGGCGACGAGAACCTGACGCTGGTGGCCCGCGGTTCGGGCGCCACCTACGAGACGAACTTCAGCAACGGCATGAACGCGCTGGCGGGCACCGACCCCAAGGGCGTGGGCGGCGAGATGCAGCAGGCGCTCGCGCTGGCCGACAACACCGCGGGCCGTACCCCGGTGAACGCCGCGATCAAGGGCGTGCAGGCGTGGCGCGGCCGCCACGAGACGGCCCGCACCAGCGACAACAACGGTGACTACACCACCGCCGTCGCCGAGGTGATCGGCGGCAAGGACAGCAGCGGCAAGACCGTCACCGAGTGGACAGGGCAGTGCTTCGACGTGGTGGACGCCAACCTGGAGAAGGCGGTCGTCCAGGAGCAGCACGAGTTCCAGAAGGCGGCCGACAGCGGGCGCGGCGCGCTGTCGCTGCTGCCCGAGGGCGCGGGGCTGCTCGCGGTGCTGGCCGCCGCGGGCGCGGCGCTCGGTATCGGGCGACGGCTGTCGGAGTACCGGTGAGCGGCGAGCGGGACGGACGCGGAGGGAGGCGGACAGTGAGCAGAAGCTGGCGCGGCTGGGGTGGGGTCGCGGGAATGGCGGCGGCCTGCGCCCTGGCGGTCGTCGCGTCGGTGGCGCCGCTGAGCGACAGCGCGGACCCGGTGACCGGGCACAGCGCGCCGCACGGCGGCGTCACGTACGCGCGGTACGCCTCCGACGACACCTGCGGCAGCCCGGAGGCCAGTCTCAGCCCCAGCTCGGGGTCGGACGACGGCCCCGCGGTGCAGCGGATCAAGGACCGCGGGCGGCTGATCGTCGGCGTCGACCAGAACAGCTATCTGTGGGGCTTCCGCGACCCGGCCACCGGCCAGCTCGCGGGCTTCGACATCGACATCGTCAAGGCCATCGCCAAGGACATCCTGGGCGACGCCTCCAAGGTGCAGTACCTGACGGTCCCGACCGACCAGCGCATCCCCATGATCAAGGCGGACAAGGTCGACATGGTGGTCCGCACCATGACCATCAACTGCGCCCGGATCAAGGACGTCGCCTTCTCCACCGCGTACTTCAAGGCGGGCCAGCAGCTCCTGGTGCCGGACGGCTCGTCCGTCACCGGGTACGACGACTCGCTGCGCGGCAAGACGGTCTGCACCGCCAAGGGCTCGACCGGCGAGAGCAAGCTGACCGGTAAGGCGCAGGGCGCCAGCCAGTCCGACGCGCAGAAGTTCGGCGCCAAGGTGCTGACGGTCGACAACCAGCTCGACTGCCTGGTGCGGGTGCAACTGGGCCTGGCGGACGCGGTGTTCACCGACAACGCGCTCGCCGCCGGACAGGCCGCGCAGGACCCGTCGATGCACCTGGTCGGCAGCCCCGTCACCTCCGAGCCGTACGGTGTCGCCATGAACAAGTCCGACCAGGACAGCGACCTGGTCCGCCGGGTCAACCGGGTGCTGGAGGCGTACCGCGCGGGCGGTGCCGACAGCCCCTGGATGGCGTCGTACCACCGGTGGCTCGCCGCCGACCTGCCGGGGATCTCAGGACCCCCGGCGCCGCTCTACAAGTAGGTCGCACAGCAGATCGCACAGTGGGTCGCCGCAGGACAGCAGCAGCGCACGCGGACAGCGGAAAGAGGGTGTGATGGCGGTCGCTGGACCATCCGGACCTGCGATGGGGCGGGAGGAGGTGGACCGCGCCCTGGCGCGGCTCGGCACCGAGCACGAGGCGATCGAGTCCTCCCTGCTCGCCCTGCAGGACCACTCCGGCCGCCGGCTGCTCGAAGGCGCGGAACTCACCGGTGTCACCAAGGAGCGGTGGGCCGAGACCGACGCGGCGATCACCCTGCTGTGGAACCACTTCGAGGCGTACACCGGCGCCCTGGAGTCGGCCCGCGAGCTGCGCGCCCGGCGCCGCTGGCCGACCCAGACCGAGCTGACGCGGCTGACCGAACTGCTGCGCGGCGCCGGGGTGACCGTCACCGGCGCCGCCCTGCCCGACGCCGCCCGCTCGCTGACCGGACCGGCCCGGCTCACCGAGCAGCTCAGCCTCGAACAGCTCCTGGAGCGGATGAACGGCTGGTACGACCAGGCCATGGAGACGGTGGCCGCCGCCGACTCCGTCTGGTCGGCGCTGCCCGCCCGGATCGACCTGCTGGCCGCCGAGACGCAGCGCGTACGCTCGCTGGCCCACTCGGTGGGCGTCCGTCCCGGCGCGCACCCCGCGGGCGACGAACTGGAGCAGCTCGTCGACGAGTTGACCGAGCTGCGGGCCCGTACCGTCTCCGACCCGCTGGCCTTCTGGCGGTCGGCGCCGACCCCGGGACGGCCCGACACCGACCGGTACGAGGAGGCGGGCCGCCGCCTGGACGGGATACGCCGCGAGGTCGAGGCGGTGCTGCACGTACGCGACGACGCCGAGCACCGGCTGATACGGCTGCGCGACGTGCTCTCCCGCGCCGACCGCACCCTGACCGAGGCGCGCAGCGCCCGTGTCGAGGTGCTCTCCAAGATCCTGGCCTCCGACGTGCCGGCGGTCAGCGGTCCGGCGGCGGCGCTGCACGAACAGCTCGCCACCGCCGAGGCGTTCTGCCGCGACGCCCACTGGCACCGGCTCTCCCCGCTGCTGGACAGCCTGGAGGAGCACGCCGACGAGGAACTGCTGCGCGCCCGCGACTCGCTGACCGCGGTGACCGCCCCGCTGGCGGTCCGCGCCGAGCTGCGCGGACGGCTGGACGCCTACCGGGCGAAGGTGGCCAGGCTCGGTATGGCCGAGGACCCGCTGCTCATCGAGCGGTACGACCAGGCGCGCCGCCTGCTGTGGAGCGCGCCGTGCGACCTGGCCGCCGCGGACCGCACGGTGCAGCGGTACCAGCAGGCGGTGGCGGAGCTGGGCGCCGCCCGCGCCCAGGACCCGTCGGCCCCCGAGGACCGCAGGGGCCCGGTATGACGACCCGCACGACGACCGGCGCGACACCGACGCGGGCAGTGACGCAGGCAATGACTCAGGCTGTGACACCGGCAGTGACACCGGCAACGGCAAGACGCGTGCAGCACACGCGAGTTCAGTGGAAAGGCTGAGGGGGACACCGTGAGCAAGTGCCAACGGCCCGGTTGCGGCGGGACCTTGGAGGACATGGGCGGCGGCGAGCTGTACTGCGACACCTGCGGTCTGGCCCCGCTGCCCGCCGCCGCGCCGCAGCCCGCGGCGAGCGCGGCGGCCGCGGGGGCCGCCGCGGTGCCGGGTGCGCGCGGCAGCGGCCAGTCCGGGCGCGCGGGGTCGTCCTCCGTGTCGTCGCGGTCCTCGCGGTCGTCGTCCTCGCGCGCCTCCAAGCGCTCGGTGTCCGGCCGCCTGTCCCGTTCGCTGTCCGGCGCGAGCGGCCGGTCGGTGTCGGTGCGCAGCAGCCGGGGCGGCACCAGCGGGCCCACCCGCGGCAAGCTCGGCGCGGGCCTGGTCTCCGTACCGCCGATCCCCCGGCCGGACCCGGCGGCCGCGGTGCTGGCCAACCCCGAGGTGCCCGAGCGCAAGCGGTACTGCAGCAAGAGCGACTGCGGCGCGCCCGTCGGCCGCAGCCGCGGCGACCGCCCCGGCCGTACCGAGGGCTTCTGCACCAAGTGCGGCCACCCGTACTCCTTCACGCCCAAGCTGCGGGCCGGTGACATCGTGCACGGCCAGTACCACGTGGTGGGCTGCCTGGCGCACGGCGGCCTCGGCTGGATCTACCTCGCGGTGGACCGGGCGGTCTCCGACCGCTGGGTGGTGCTCAAGGGCCTGCTGGACACCGGGGACGAGGACGCGCTGGCCGCGGCCGTCTCCGAGCGGCGCTTCCTCGCCGAGATCGAGCACCCCAACATCGTGCGGATCTACAACTTCGTCGAGCACCTCGACCAGCGCACCGGCACCCTCGACGGCTACATCGTGATGGCGTACGTCGGCGGCAAGTCGATGAAGGAGATCGCCAACGAGCGCCGCTCGCCCGACGGCAGACGCGAGCCGCTGCCCGTGGCGCAGGCGATCGCGTACGCCATCGAGGCGCTGGAGGCCCTCGGCCATCTGCACAGCCGCAACCTGCTCTACTGCGACTTCAAGGTCGACAACGCCATCCAGACCGAGGACCGGCTCGAACTCATCGACATGGGCGCGGTCCGCCGGATGGACGACACCGAGTCGGCGATCTACGGCACGGTCGGCTACCAGGCCCCGGAGGTCGCCGAGGTCGGCCCGTCGGTCGCCTCCGACCTCTACACCGTGGCCCGCACCCTGGCGGTGCTGACCTTCGACTTCCAGGGCTACACGAACGTGTTCGTGGACAGCCTGCCCGACCCCGGCAACATCGACGTCTTCTCCCGCTACGAGTCCTTCTACCGGCTGCTGGTGCGGGCCACCGACCCGGACCCGGACAAGCGGTTCGCCTCGGCGGAGGAGATGTCCGACCAGCTCATGGGGGTGCTGCGGGAGGTCGTGGCGCTGGAGAGCGGCCAGCCGCGACCGGCGCTGTCCACCCTCTTCGGCCCGGAACTGCGGGTGGTGGACACCGAGTTGGTACGGCCGGTGACAGGCGACACCTCGACGCTGGGCGCCGACCGGGCGCTGGAGAAGGCGGCCCGCCGCCGGGCGAAGGACGGGGCGCGGACCACCGGCGGCGCGGCCCTGCCGCCCGCCTCCGCTCCCCCGCTGCCCGCGGGCCACCCCGGTGCGCCCGCGCCGGCCGGCGGCTACAGCCCGACGGTCGCGGGCTCCCCGCTGCCCAACTGGGGCCCGCCGCCCGCCGTCTCGCCGACCGTGGCGCGCCTGGACGCGGCCGCCGCCGTACTGGCCCTGCCCGTCCCGCACGTGGACCCCTCCGACCCCAACGCGGGCTTCCTGGCCGGGCTCTCGGCCGCCGCGCCCGGCGAGCTGGTGGCCGCCCTGCAGTCCGCGCCCGTCGACTCGACGGAGAAGCGGCTGCGGGAGCTGCGGGCCCGGCTGGAGATGGGCGACGCCGAGGGCGCCGGACAGGTGCTGGAGGCGCTCGGCGACGCCGGGGACGACAGCGTGGACTGGCGGCTGGTGTGGCACCGCGGGCTGGCCGCGCTGTGCACCGGCGACCAGGAGACGGCCGCGCTGAGCTTCGACGCGGTCTACGACGCCTTCCCCGGCGAGCCCGCGCCGAAGCTGGCGCTGGGCATCTGCGCCGAGGTGCTGGGCCAGCTCGACAACGCGGCCGAGTACTACCGGCTGGTGTGGACGACCGACCACAGCTACGTCAGCGCGGCCTTCGGGCTCGCGCGGGTGCTGCTGGCGGCGGGCGACCGGGCCGGCGCGGTACGGGCGCTGGAGTCGGTGCCCGAGTCGTCGATCCACTACACCGCGGCGCGGGTCGCGGCGATCAGGGCCCGGCTGCGGGACCGCTCGCCGCAGGAGGCGCTGTTCGGCGACCTCCAGGCCGCCGGACGGCAGGTCGAGCATCTGCAGCAGCAGGGTCTCGACTCCGACCGCCGCGAGCAGCTCGCGACCGAGGTGCTCGGCAGCGCGCTGGACTGGGTGCTGGCGGGCCGTGTCGGGGACCCGGCGGCGGGCGGTGCGGGAGTACCGTCAACAGGCGGGCCCGGCACGGCAGTTCTGGGCACCGACCTGAGCGAGCGCGGCCTGCGGTTCGGCCTGGAGCGCTCGTACCGGGTGCTGGCCCGACTCGCCCAGCAGGGCAGTACGAGGATCGAACTGGTGGAACGCGCGAACCGCTTCCGCCCCCGGACGTGGGTGTGAACGAGATGCCACCACTGCCCGAATCACCGCCTACGGTCACCGCGGTCTGCCCGTCGTGCGCGGAACCGCTGGAGGCCGACGACCTGTTCTGCGGGAGCTGCGGCGCGGACCTCGCGGCGCCGCCCGCGCCGGATCCGGAGCCCGCGACCGGCCCGGAACCCGCGCCCGGCCCGCACGGCGTCACCGGTCAGGACGCCGCCGGCGACGGCGAGTTCGACTCCGAGGCGCCCACGGACTCCTTCGTCCTCGCGCCGCCGCTGGCCCTCGTCCCGGATCAGCCGGAGACGCCGGCCGCACCGCACGCGCCGGACGCGCCCGACGGCGACACGCTCGCGCTGGGCGTGGTGCTGCCCGCCCAGGCGGTCGACCCCCGGGAGGACCCGGCGGCCGCCGCCGAAGCGGGCGGCCCCGGCGGCGCCGAGAGCGCCGAGAGCGGCCCCGTCTGCGTGGCCTGCGGGCTCGGCGGCGTCGACGCGGACGGCTACTGCGAGCACTGCGGACACGCGCAGCCGCGCCAGCGCGACCACCAGGAGAAGGAGTTGGAGGGGGTGGCGGCGGTCAGCGACCGCGGCCTGCGGCACCACCGCAACGAGGACGCCTTCGCCGTCTCCACCGCCTCGCTGTCCGACGGCACCCCCGCGGTCGCCGCCGTGGTCTGCGACGGCGTCTCCACCGCGTACCGCCCGGACGACGCCTCGGCCGCCGCCGCGAGCGCGGGCAGCGAGTCGCTGCTGGCGGCGCTGGAGCGCGGCACGGGCGCCGAGGAGGCGATGCGCGGCGCGCTGATGGCGGCCTTCGACGCGGTGACCGCGCTGGCCGACGAGGAGGACGAGCCCGGCGCTCCCCCGCACCACAACTCCCCCGCCTGCACCTGCGTCAGCGCGGTGGTGACCGGCCCGGTCTTCACCGTCGGCTGGATCGGCGACAGCCGCGCGTACTGGGTTCCCGACGACCGCAGCCAGCCGTCGGCCCGGCTCACCGAGGACGACTCCTGGGCGGCCAGGATGGTCTCGGCCGGGCTGATGTCGGAGGCGGAGGCGTACGCCGACGAGCGCGCGCACGCCATCACCGGCTGGCTCGGCGCGGACGCGGTCGAGGTCGACCCGCACGTGGCCGCCTTCCAGCCGGAGGGCCCCGGGGTGATCGTGGTGTGCACCGACGGGCTGTGGAACTACGCCGAGTCGGCGGCCGAACTCGCCGCCGTCGTACCGCCGGACGCCCGCACCCGCCCGCTGCGCACCGCGCAGGCGCTGGTCGGCGTGGCGCTGGACGGCGGCGGGCACGACAACGTAACGGTCGCGGTGCTGCCGTTCCCGGCGGCCGTGTCCCGGGCAGGATTCCCCCCCGCGTAGGAGGTCCGTCCTCGTCCCGGACGGCCGCCTGGGCGGTCCGGGAGACTGGGCGGGGCTGTGAACGGGCCTTAAAGGAGCGCTTACGATGGCCAATCTTTCGAAGTCGAACGTGCCGCAGTTCTCGGTCGACGTCTACCAGAACGAGTTCCTCCACGAGGGCGGCCGCGAGGTCAACGCGATCGTCACGGTCACCTCGACCGGCGGCGGCACCTCCGGCCGCCAGCCGCTGCCGGGCGCCGACTCCGACCCGTCGGGCGCGCCCAGCGCGGGCGTGGTCATCATGGTCGACTGCTCGGGCTCGATGGAGTATCCGCCGACGAAGATGCGCAACGCGCGGGACGCGACGGCGGCCGCCATCGACACCATCCGCGACGGGGTCGCCTTCGCGGTGGTCGCCGGCACCCACCAGGCCCGCGAGGTCTACCCGGCCAACGGCGGTCTCGCGGTGGCCGATCCGACCACCCGGGCGCAGGCCAAGCAGAGCCTGCGCAAGCTGACCGCGGGCGGCGGCACCGCGATCGGCACCTGGCTGCGGCTCGCGGACAAGCTGCTGGCCAGCAGCGATGTGGCCATACGGCACGGCATCCTGCTCACCGACGGCCGCAACGAGCACGAGAAGCCGGAGGATCTGCGGTCCACGCTGGACGCCTGCACCGGCCGTTTCACCTGTGACGCGCGCGGCGTCGGCACCGACTGGGAGGTCAAGGAGCTGACCGGGATCGCCTCGGCGATGCTGGGCTCGGTCGACATCGTCGCCGACCCGACCGGTCTGTCGGCCGACTTCCAGTCGATGATGGAGACGGCGATGGGCAAGGAGGTCGCGGACGTGAGTCTGCGGCTGTGGACCCCGCAGGGCTCCGAGATCAGGTTCGTGAAGCAGGTCGCGCCGACCGTGGAGGATCTCAGCGGGCGCCGTACCGAGGCCGGGCCGCGGGCGGGTGACTACCCCACCGGGTCCTGGGGCGACGAGTCCCGCGACTACCACGTGTGCGTGCAGGTCCCGGCCGCCGGTGTCGGCCAGGAGATGCTCGCCGCCCGGCTGTCGCTGGTGCTGCCGCAGCCCGACGGCACCCCGCAGGTGCTGGGCCAGGGCCTGGTGCGGGCGGTGTGGACCGACGACATGGCGGCCTCCACCCGGATCAACCCGCAGGTCGCGCACTACACCGGCCAGGCCGAGCTGGCCCAGGTGATCCAGCAGGGCCTGGAGGCCCGCAAGTCCGGTGACATGGACGGCGCGACGGCGAAACTGGGCCGCGCCGTGCAGCTCGCCAGCGCCTCGGGCAACGAGGACACCGCCAAGCTGCTGGCGAAGGTGGTGGACGTGGTCGACGCGGCGAGCGGTACTGTGCGCCTCAAGGCCCGGGTAGCCGACGCCGACGAGATGACACTGGAGACACGGTCGACGAAGACCGTACGTGTGAAGAAGTAAGCAAGCCGGCAGGCCGAGACGGGCAAACGTGGGTAGGACGTAGAACTACGAGGACGTAGGTCCGCACAGCCTGTGGAGCCGCCCCGGCGGGCGGAGGGGGAGCACGCACCATGCCCACTTGTCCCAACGGCCATCAGTCCGGCACCGACGACTGGTGCGAGGTCTGCGGGATGCGGATGGCCGCGCCGTCGAGTTCGTCCTACGGCACCCGGCCGCCGTCGGCGTCCTCGTCCGCCTCGTCGTCGTCCGCTTCTTCGTCGGCCTCGCCCGTGTCCACGTCGCCGGGCGTCTCGTCCCGCGCGGCGTACGACCCGGACATGACGGCGGCGGCCGAGCTGTGCCCGGAGTGCGGGACACCCCGGGAGGGCGCGGCGCTCTTCTGCGAGGAGTGCCGCTACAACTTCCGCACCCACTCCGCCACCACCTTCGTGGCCCCGCCACCCCCGCCGCCGACCGCGCCGGGCTTCCCGCCGTACCAGCGGTACGAGTCGCAGCGCTCCCGGCCCTCGCAGGTGAACCGGCCCGCGGAGCCGGTGCCTGACGCGTCGGTGACGGTCACCTCGGGGTCGGGGGACTTCCTGCTCGACCCGCCGTCGACCCCGGTGCCGCCCGCGCCCCCGGTGTCGCCGATCACGCCGGTGGCGCCCGCGCCGAGGGTGGCCCCGGTCGCGCCGACGGTCCCGGCCGAGCCGGAGGAGCGCATGGCGCCGGTGGTACGGCTCCCGGTCCGGCCGCAGGAGCCGGAGGCGGGGCCGGACTCCTCGTCCGGGCAGGCCGCCGCGGGCCGCGGCACCGCGTGGATCGCGGTGGTCGGCGCCGACCGCGAGTACTTCACCACGATGATGGCCCGCAGCGGTCCCGAGGCGCAGGGCCTGTACTTCCCCGCGTTCTCGCCCGAGGTGCAACTGCCGCTGATCGGCAACCAGATCACCATCGGGCGCCGCCGCCACAGCACCGGCGAGGCGCCCGACATCGACCTGTCCAGGGCCCCGGAGGACCCGGGGGTCTCGCACCAGCACGCCGTCCTGGTGCAGCAGCCGGACGGGAGCTGGGCGGTGGTCGACCAGGACTCCACCAACGGCACCACCGTCAACCTCGGCGAGGACACCATCCGCCCGTACACCCCGGTGCCGCTGGCCGAGGGCGACCGGGTCCATGTCGGGGCGTGGACGACGATCACGCTGCGCCGGGTGTGAGGAGCGGGAGATGACCGCGGAACCGGCGCTGCGCCGCCTCGACCTCGGCTGGTTCGTGCGGCCTGGCTCGGAGACCGGGGACGGCGAGCCCCGGGTGGAGCCCGCGCTGTGCTACTTGGTGCGCCGCGGGGACGACCTGGTGCTCTTCGACACCGGTATCGGCACCGCGGACCCGGAAACGGACGCGCACTACCGGCCGTACCGGCGCCCGCTGGGGGCGGCGCTGGCCGGGGCCGGGGTGGCGGCGGCGGACATCTCGCTGGTGGTCAACTGCCATATGCACTTCGACCACATCGGCGGCAACCCGCTCTTCCCCGGCACCCCGATCGTGGTGCAGTCCGCCGAGCTGTCGGCGGCCCGCGGCGGCGGCCACTCCCCCGAGCACCTGGTGGGCTTCCCCGGGGCGCGGTACGAGGAGCTGTCCGGTGAGGCCGAGGTGCTGCCCGGGGTGTGGGTCGTCCCCACCCCCGGCCACACCGTGGGCCATCAGTCGCTGGTGGTGCGCCGGGCCGACGGCACCGTGGTGCTGGCCGGTCAGACCCACACCTCGGCGTCGGCCTTCGCCGCCGCGCAGTTGGCCGCGGTGGCGGTCGGGGACGGGGCGCGGCCGCCGCTGCCCGCGCCCGATCCGTGGGTGGCGCGGCTGCTCGCCTTCGACCCGCGGCGGATCCTGTTCGCGCACGACGCGGCGGTCTGGGAGCCGCTGGCCTGAGGGCCGGGTCAGACGGTCAGGTCCCAGCGATGCGGTCCTTCCGGCGAGTCCAGCCAGGCCCGCTGGCGCGTTCCCTCGACGGTCAGGCCGAAGCGGGCCCGCGGCGGGTGGTCGTACTCGCGGAACAGCGCGTGGGCGGACTCGGCGAGCGCCCACAGGTCGCGCGGGCCGCTGAGGTGGACGGTGCCGTCGGTGGCGGCGCGGGCCGCCGAGCCGTCGGCGGCCGTCAGCCGCGCGTCGCCGGTGGTCGGCGACCAGACGATGTCCAGCGGACCCACCACCAGGGTGAGCAGGAAGCGGAAGAGGTCGTTGCCGACGACGCGGGGCGGGGTGCCGCTGTCCCGGACCGTCTCGGCCTCGTCGGGCGGCGGCAGCATCGGCACCCGTCCCGCCGGGCCGCGCAGCGGCACGAAGAACGCGGGAGTGGACAGGAAGCGGCCCTCGGCCCGCTCCGGCCCGTAGACGGTGAGGTCGATCAGGCCGGTCGCGTAGGGCGCCAGGACCCGGCCGCCCGGTAGCACCTGCGCCAGCCAGGGCGCCGGGATCGACGGCAGCTCGCAGGTGGCCATGATCCGGTCGTACGGCGCTCCCGGCGGGTGGCCCGCGGCGCCGTCGCCGGTGACGACCGTGACGGACCGGGCGGCGGGCGAGCCGTAGGCGTCCAGGTGGGCGCGGGCGGCGTCGGTGATCTCCCGGTCGAGGTCGATGGTGGTGACGGCGTCCGGGCCGAGCCGGTGGGCCAGCAGCGCGGCGTTGTAGCCGGTCCCCGCGCCGACCTCCAGCACCCGCATGCCGTCGGTGACCTCCAGCGCCTCGCACATCAGCGCCATCAGCGACGGCTGGCTGCTGGAGGAGACCAGCTCGCCGCCGACCACATGGGTGGCGATCGGCTGGTCGGCGTAGGCCCCGGCCAGCGTCCGCAGCCGGCGCCGCGGGTCGGCGTCGTCCCCCGAGGTCCGGCCGGCGGGCACGAACAGGTGCCGCGGCACCTCGGCGAAGGCGGCCCGCCAGGCCGGGTCGGTGAGCCCGCCGCCCGCGACGATCCGCCGCACCATGCGGTTGCGCAGCGCGGTGGCCGCGACCCGGTACCGCCGGTCGCCTCCCCCGGGACCGGGTTCCGCGCCCGGGTGCGCCTCTGGTTCCGCCATGCCTCCATCGTGCGCCCGCGGCGGCGGTCCTACGACCCCGGTACTCGGCCGGGGCGTCTGCGACCATGGGAGGGTGAATGAGATCCCGCGCGGCACGCTGCAGCAGCAGACGTTCTACGAGCTGGTCGGCGGCGAAGCCACCTTCCGCCGTCTGGTGCACCTCTTCTACCAGGGGGTCGCGGCCGATCCCGAGCTGCGGGCGATGTACCCGGAGGAGGATCTGGGCCCCGCCGAGGAGCGGCTGGCCCTCTTCCTCATGCAGTACTGGGGCGGACCCCGTACGTACAGCGACAACCGCGGCCACCCGCGGCTGCGGATGCGGCACGCGCCGTTCGCCGTGAACCAGGCCGCACATGACGCGTGGCTGCGCCATATGCGGGCCGCCGTCGACGAGTTGGGGCTCGAACCCGCACACGAGACGCAGTTGTGGGACTACCTGGTGTACGCGGCGGCGTCCATGGTCAACACCCCCGGCTGAAAGCCACCTCTTGCGGAGGTAACGCGTCCGCCAAGCGGTCGGTCACGATCGCATTTCGACAATCTCGCACACTGGTCAACCCGCCCCCGCTGTTAGAGCATCCAGACAGCAACGAGACGGGGGATAGCCGGTGACGGGTTTTGTGCTGCTGCGCGTCCGCGCGCACCGGCTGCTGCTGACCGCCGCCCTGCTCACCGTGCTGCTCACCACGAGCGTGCTGGCCACCTTCACGGCGTTCACGAGCGCCATCGGTGACGCGGCGCTGCGCCGCACCCTCCAGCACCAGGCCGCCGACCAGGCCACCGTCGAGGTGACGGCGAACGTGGCGGGCCTGGACCGCAAGGGGCTGGATTCGGCCGTTCGCCGGACCGTGGGCGGCGCCTTCGCCGGACTGCCCTCCACGGTCGTGTCGTCCACCCGCTCGGGGCCCTACGGGCTGCCGCTCGCGCTGCGCCCGGCGGGCACGTCCAAGAGCACCGACCCCGATCTGACGCTGCTGGCCACCTTCGACCGGGCGCGCGTGACGCTGGTGGGCGGCGCCTGGCCGGGCGCCGCCGCCGCGGGCGGCACCGGTCCTGTCGACGTCGCGGTCCCGGAAGCCGTCGCACAGGCGCTGAAGCTGCACCCCGGCACCGCGCTCACCCTCACCGACCGGCTGGGCGGCAAGCCGCTGCACATCCGGGTCTCCGGCGTCTACAAGCCCGTCGACCGGACCACCCCGTACTGGCACCTCGACCCGCTGGACGGCCGCGGTATCCACACCGTCGCCTTCACCACCTACGGGCCGATGCTGGCCGACCCCGGCACCTTCGCGTCGGGACGGGTCACGGCCGCCGCGATGTCCTGGCAGGCCACCGGTGACTTCGCCACCGCCACCGCGGGCCGGATCACCGCGCTGGAGACCGGCGTACGCCAGACGATCGGCAATCTGCGCGACGACGCGGCGACCTCCGCCACCCAGGCGTCCAGCGGGCTGCCCGCGCTGCTGGAGGGCCTGCGGCGCAGCATGCTGGTCACCCGCTCCACGCTGCTGATCAGCGCGCTGCAACTCGTCATCCTCGCCGGGTTCGCCCTGCTGCTGGTCGCCCAACTGCTGGCCGAGGAGCGCGCCGGGGAGACCGCGCTGCTGCGGGCCCGCGGCGGCTCCCGTGTCCGGGTGGCCCGGCTCGCGGCCGGTGAGGCGGTGCTGCTGGCGCTGCCCGCCGTACTGGTGGCGCCGCTGCTGGCCGGTCCGGTGACCCGGATGCTGGCCGGTACCGGCGCGATGGCGCGTACCGGTGTCTCCCTCGGCGACGGCAGCGCCGCGGCGGCCTGGCTGGTGTCGCTGTGCGCGGCGCTGGCCTGCGCCTTCGCGGTGATCGTGCCCGCGCTGCGGACCAGCGGCTCCTACGCGGCGCAGCGGGCGGCGCGGTCCCGGCGCGGCGCGCTGCCCGGTCCGCTCCAGGCCGGCGCCGACCTCGGTCTGCTGCTGATCGCGGGCGTCGCGTACTGGCAGTTGCAGCGCCGGGCGTCCGGCAGCGGCGCGCTGAGCACCACCAGCAGCGGCGGCCTCGGGGTGGACCCGGTGCTGGTCGCCGCGCCCGCCCTCTGCCTGCTCGCCGGGACGGTCCTGGTGCTGCGGCTGCTGCCGCTGGCCGCCAGGCTCGCCGAGCGGCGGGCGGCCGGCGGGCGCGGCCTCGCGCTGGCGCTCGCGGGCTGGCAGCTCGCGCGCCGGCCCCGGCGCGGCGCGGGCGCGGTGCTGCTGCTGGTGCTCGCCGTGGCGATGGGGATGTTCGCGATCGGCCAGGGCGCGAGCTGGGACCGTTCGCAGCGCGACCAGGCGGACTTCACCGTCGGCGCGGACATCCGGGTCACCGGGATGACCACCCCGCCGTTCGCGCAGGCCGGGATCTTCAGCCATGTCCCCGGCATCACCGCGGCGGCCCCCGCCACCCGCAGCCAGCTGCTGCTGACCCAGCAGCGCAACGCGACCGCGCTGGTGATCGACACCAAGGCGGCGGCCTCCTCGATGCGGTTCCGCTCCGACCTGACCGGCGGCCGTTCCGTCGCCGACGTGCTGGCGCCGCTGCACGGCGGCGCGAAGGGTTCGGCGGCCGCGCCGACCACCACCTCCGGCTTCGCCATGCCCGGCGACACCGCCACGGTCGCCTTCACCGCGACCCTGCGCGCGACCGCACCGGGCGGCGGCGCGCTGCCGCACACCGACATCCCCGACGTCGCCGACCACCTGAGCGCGACGCTGGTCGACGGCCTGGGCGTGGACTACGACTTCTCGCTCGGCGACCTGCCGCCCGACGGCGCCCCGCACGTCCTCACCCTGGACCTGGCGTCCTCGCTGGGCTCCGCGGGAGGCGCGCCCTCCGGGCCGCTGCGGCTGGTGCGGATCGACACCGTCTTCACCGTCCCCGGGCAGGCCGAGTCCCGCGTGCTCAGCCTGTCCGACGCGCGGATCACCGGCACCGACGGCAAGGTCACGCCGCTGGGCCGGGCCGCCGGGCAGTCCTGGAACTCGGATGTGGCGTTCGACGACCCGTCGCTGTCCGACCTGCCGTCGAACGTGGCGCCGGGCGCCTTCGACCCCCACACCGACGGTCCGGCGCTATTCAGCCTCACCTACCGGACCGGCAAGATCGAGTACGCGCCCAATTCGTACCAGCAGCCGCCGACGGTGACCGTGCACTCGCGGGCCCCGCACCCCGACGCGCCCACCCTGACCGCGGTGGCCACCGACGACTACCTGCGGGCGGTCGGCGCGAAGGTCGGCAGCTCGGTCCAGATCACCCTGAACGGCGTGGACGCCCCCGTGCGGATCGTCGGCTCGGTGCACGCGATGCCCGGCACCGTCGACCAGGACACCGCCGTGCCGGACACCTCGGACACCTCCGGCGCCCAGGGCGGCGCGAGCGCCACCGACGGCGGGGACAGGAACGTCGGCGGGATGCTGCTCGACCTGCGCGCCGTCAACCAGCTGCTGGAGTCGCAGGACGCGACCCCGCTGCAGCCCACCGAGTGGTGGGTGGCCACCAAGCCCGGCAGCACCGCCCAGGTGGCCGCCACCCTGCGGGCCCGCAACGACATCGACACGCTGCTGGTACGGGACGAGAGCGCGGCCGAGCTGCGCGCCGACCCGCTCGGCGCCGGGCCGCAGTCCGCGCTGCCCGCCGCGGTGATCGCCGCCGCCGTACTGGCCGCGGTCGGCTTCGCCGTCAGCTCGGCGGGCGCGATCCGCGAGCGCAACGCCGAGTTCGCGGTGCTGCGGGCGCTCGGCGCGCCCCGCCGCAAGCTCGCCCGGATGATCGCCGCGGAGCAGGGGCTGCTGGTGCTGATCTCGCTGCTGGTGGGGGTGGCGCTCGGGGCGCTGCTCACCCGGCTGGTGACGCCGCTGATCGTGCTCACCGCGCAGGCCGCCCAGCCCGTCCCGACCCTGCTGGTCCGGCTCCCGGCCGGACCCCTCGTAGAACTGCTGGCCGTGGTCCTGGCAGCCCCCCTCCTGGTGGTGCTGGCGACGGCGATCCGGCGCGGCGATCCGGCGTCGGCACTGCGTCGCCAGGGGGAGGACTGAGATGGCGGACAACGCGCGTGAGCCGGAGACGGCGCCGGAGTCTGATACCGAGACGGCTCCCGACGCCGTGGCCGCAGAGACGGCGGGGCGTGTGCTGACGTCGTGGGTGCGGGTGCGGCTGCGCTCCGCGCCCGCCGCGGCCCTGGCGACGGCTGTCCTCGTCCTGGTCACCGCCTTCCTGGCGGCCTCGCTCCCCCGGTCCATCGACCGCTACGAGAACACCGCGCTGCGCGAGGCGATCGGGCAGGCGCAGATCCGCGACCAGGGCGTCAGCCTCACCGACTCCTACTCGCCGTCGGCCGAGAGCGCCACCGACCCTCTGGCGCCGTCCTCGATCGACACGGTGGAGCAGGACTTCCAGCACATCGTCCGGCCGCCGCTGAAGCTGAAGAAGGGCCAGGCCGTCTACGGGGCGCGCACCGCCGACGAGCCCATGGTGACCGACCCGGAGCTGCCGCGTACCTCGGAGCACGCACCGGGCGCCGACCTGGTCGCCCAGGCCGGACTCGACGCGCAGGTACGGATGGTGGCCGGACGGCTGCCGCGCGCCAGCGTGGACGACGCCCAGGGCGGCAGCTCGCAGATGCACATCGAGGGCGTGGTCACCGAGAAGACCGCGCAGGTGCTGCACCTCAAGGTCGGCCAGACCCTGCACCTGCGCAAACTCTCCCCGGAACCGCTGGCCGTGACCATCTCCGGCATCGTCGCCCCGCTCCGGCCGTCCTCGCCGTACTGGAACGAGGACCCCGACCTGCTGGAGCCGCACGTCACCTCGCCGCCGGTCGCGCTCGGCGACGAGCCGCACACCTACTGGCACTTCACCGTGCTGCTGAACCGCTTCGGCGCCGGCTCGCTGCCGATGCTCGGCTCCAACATCACGCTCTACTGGCACCACCCGGTGGACACCTCGGGACTGTCCGCGCACGAGGTGCCCGCGCTGCAGCGCCAGTTGTCGTCCCTGGAAACCGGTCCCGACGCCGCGCGGCTCCAGGGGGAGACCGGCTCCGGGGTGCATGTCACCGGCGGTGTCGGCGATGTGCTCGACGCCTTCTCCAAGGAGCGTTCCGCCGCATCGCCGCTGGTGCTGATCGCGGCGGTCGGCGTGGGCACGACGGCGTTCGCGGTGCTGCTGATGGCGGGCGGGCTCGCCGCCGAACGCCGCCGCGGTGAGATCGCCCTGCTGCGCTCGCGCGGCGGCTCGCTGCGCGGCATCTTCCGGCGGCTGCTGTCGGAGACGACGGCCGCTGCCGTGCCCGGCGGCGCGGCGGGCACCGCGCTCGCGCTGTACCTACTGCCCGGCGACAGATACATGCTGCCGGTGCTGCTCGGCGCCGCGGTCACCGTGGCGGCCGCCCTGGCGCTGCCGCTGCGCGCGGCAGCGGCGGTGCGCAAGCCGCGCCCCGCGGCCCGGGAGGACGTCGCGGCGGCCCGCCCGTCGCGCCGCCGCCTGGTGGCCGAACTGACCGTCACCGTACTGGTGGTGGGCGCGGTGGTCGCGCTGCGCCAGCGCGGTACGGACAGCGGCAGCGACCCGTATCTGGCGGCGGCTCCGGTGCTGGTGGCGGTGGCCGCGGCGCTGGTGCTGCTGCGGGTGTACCCGCTGCCGCTACGACTGCTGGCCCGCCCGGCGGCGCGGCTGTCCGGCGCCGTCACCCATCTCGGGCTGGCCCGCGCGGGCCGCTCCCCCGCCACCAGCCAGCTTCCGCTGCTGGCGCTGCTGGTGTCGCTGACCGTGGCGTCCTTCGGCGGCTCGGTGCTGGCCGGTATCGACCACGGCCGCGACCGGGCGGCGACCGCCACCGTCGGCGCCGACGCCCGGATCGACGCCCGCTTCGCGCTGCCGCAGCAACTGCCCGACCAGGTACGGAAGGTCGCCGGGATCGGCCGGATGCTCACCGTCCGGGTCGAGCCCAACAGCCCCACCGTCGCCTTCGGGACCTCGTACGCGCTGGTGATCGTCGACCCGGACGCGTACGCCGCGCTCACCCACGCGATCGGGCTGCCCGCCTTCCCCGCCGCGGCCCTCGACGGCCCCGGCACCGGCTCCGGCCCGCTGCCCGCGGTGCTCTCCCCCCGGCTCGCCTCGGTGCTGGGCCACGGGACCACCACCATCGAGTCGACGGTCGGCTCCACGAGCATCAGGGCCGCGGGAGTGCTGTCGACGACGCCCGCCGCGCCCGGCACCGACTTCGTGATCGTCTCGTCGCGCCAACTGGCCGCACGGCACGCGGACATGGCGTCGTACAACCAGTACACCGCCCCCACCGTGCTGCTGGCGATGAACGCGCCAGGCAAGCACATCGACGGCAAGGCGCTGCACGCCGTGGCCGCGAAGTCCACCGCGTACGTGACGGTGCTGCTGCGCAGCGAGCAGCGGGCCGCGCTGAACGACACCACGCTGCAGCACGGTGCGCGCCGTCTGTACCTGGCGGCGGTGGCGGCGGGCGCCGCCTACAGCGCGCTGGCCATGCTGCTGTCGCTGCTGCAGGCGGCCCCCGGCCGTGCCACGCTGCTGGCCAGGCTGCGCACCATGGGAATGACCCGCCGCCAGGCGCGGCGGCTGGTACTTCTGGAGATGCTGCCGCAGGTGCTGCTCGCCGCGGGCGGTGGCGTACTGGTCGGCCTGGCGGTGATCCCGCTGCTGGGCCCCGGGGTCGATCTGCGGGCCCTCACCTTCGGCTCCGGCCGCCAGGATCTGGTACCGGTCGACTTCGGGCTCGGCCTGCGGGCCGATCCGTGGTCGCTGGCCCTGCCGTCGGCCGGGCTGCTGGTACTGGCCTTCGCGGTGCTGCTGGCGCAGGTGTGGCTGAGCGGACGGCGGCGTGAGAGCACGGAGTTGAGAGTGGGAGACCGCGTATGAGCACCGCACAGGACACCGCCGGGGCGGCCGCGCCGGTCAGCAGCCTCGCCGAGCTGGAACGGCAGGCCGCCGAGCGGCGCGACCGGCCCGCGTACGGCAAGGACGCGCTGATCAGCTGCGACCGGCTGGTACGGATCTTCACCGCGGACGGCGTCGAGGTGCAGGCCCTGCAGGGGCTCGACCTGCTCGTCGCCAAGGGCGAGTTGATGGCCCTGGTCGGGGCGTCGGGCAGCGGCAAGTCCACGCTGCTCAACATCCTCGCCGGGCTCGACGTGCCCACCGCGGGCGCGGCGGCGGTCGGCGGCTACGACCTGCTGTCGATGGACGCCAAGGCCCGGCTGCGGTACCGCCGCGAGGTGGTCGGCTTCGTCTGGCAGCAGACCGCCCGCAACCTGCTGCCGTATCTCACCGCCGCGCAGAACGTGGTGCTGCCCATGCAGCTCTCCGGCCGCACCGAGGGCCTGCGCTCCAAGCGGCAGCGGGCCGCCCGCGCGGGCGAACTCCTCGACATGCTCGGCGTCGGCTACTGCCACGACCGGCACCCCGGCCAGATGTCCGGCGGCGAGCAGCAGCGCGCCGCGATCGCCGTGGCCCTGGCCAACAACCCCGCGGTGATCCTCGCCGACGAACCCACCGGCGAACTCGACTCCGTCACCGGCGAGCAGGTCTTCGCGGCCTTCCGCACCGCCAACGAGGAACTGGGCACCACCGTCGTGGTCGTCACCCACGACCACGCCGTCGCCAACGCCGTCCGCCGCACGGTCGCCATCCGCGACGGCCGCACCGCCTCCGAGGTCGTCCGCCACACCGAGGTCGACGAACACGGCCAGGAGTCCGTCGTCGCCCGCGAATACGCCACCCTCGACCGCGCCGGCCGCCTCCAACTCCCCCGCGACTACACCGAAGCCCTCTCCCTCCACACCCGCGTCCTCCTCGAACTCGAACCCGACCACATCGGCGTCTGGCCCGACCCTTCGACTCCGCCGGCGGAAGGCAAGTAGCCCGCCACCGACGGCGAGGACGCCCCACGAGGAGGCCCGCAGGCGGCAGCGAAGTGGTACGGGTGGGCGGGTGGGAAAGAGGAGCCGGGCCGCGGGCCCGGTTTCAGGCGGGGCTGACGGACAGCCCGGCCCCGGGAGCGGCGGTGCGGTGCGCAATGGACCCGTACCCCGTACGAAGCCGCACCCACGGCCCCGCGGCAAGGACGACCGCCTCCTCAGCCCGAAGAAAGCCGACCGCATGGGCAGCATGCACGACCCGCAGGGTCAACCCCGGCACGTCACTGCCGAACGCCCGCCCCCACAACTCCTCCGCGAGCGCGTCCAGCGCAACCCTCGTCCGCGCCGAAGGCGCCAACTCCTCCGTACGCGTACGGAACTCCCCGATCACGGAAGCCGCGGCCGCCCGCAACCCCAAGACGTCCAGCTCCGCGACCCGCCGCCAGCCGCCGCGCGGCGGCAGCACCCCGGCCCACGACGGCCCGGTGACGGACGGCGGCACGACCAGCTCCCCGTCCCCCCGGGAAGCCACCGCGTCGGCGGCGTCGAGCAACTGCCCGGCCGACACCGTCGCGTCGACGGCCGCCGCCACCCCCGCCCCGCCCAGCGCAGCGTTCCGCACGGCGAGCACGCCGCCGAACGGCGGGTGCCCGAAGACGCCGAGCGCGGCCTCCCCCTCAGCGGAGCGCAACCGCACCACCGCCGCCTTGTCCCAGCGGATGAGCCGCCCGAGGAAGGCGGCGAGATCCGCCGCCTCCCCGGCGCCGCCGAGGCCGAGCCGATCCGTCATACGGCGACGGCCCGCTTTTCGAGGTAGTCCTCCAGGAACGACCGCTCCTCGCGGGTGATCCGCCGCGGCCGTCCGGCCTCCAGGTTGTACGGGACCACGACCGTCGAGGCCCGTACGTAGACCACGTCGCCGTCCTTGACCTCGTACGCCACGGTCATGGACGCCGCCGATATGTCCGTCACCCACGTCTCGATGGCGACCGGCGTGTGCCGGTGGACCAGCGGCCGCAGATAGTCGATCTCGTGCCGTGCGACGACAGACCCGCCCGTGAAGGACGCGCTTCCCTCGCCCGGCGCCAGCCGCCACATGAACTCGATCCGCGCCTCCTCCAGATACCGCAGGAAGGAGACGTTGTTGATGTGCCCGAAGGCGTCCATGTCCGACCAGCGCAGCGGGCAGTGGAAGATGTGCCGCGCCATCAGCCGCGGGTCAGCTTCTTGTAGGTGGCGCGGTGCGGGCGGGCCGCGTCCGCCCCGAGCCGCTCGACCTTGTTCTTCTCGTACGACTCGAAGTTGCCCTCGAACCAGTACCAGCGGCTCTCGCCCTCGTACGCCAGGATGTGCGTCGCCACCCGGTCGAGGAACCAGCGGTCGTGGGAGATGACCACGGCCGCGCCGGGGAACTCCAGCAGGGCGTTCTCCAGCGAGCCGAGCGTCTCGACGTCGAGGTCGTTGGTGGGCTCGTCGAGGAGCAGCAGGTTGCCGCCCTCCTTGAGGGTGAGCGCCAGGTTGAGGCGGTTGCGCTCACCGCCGGACAGCACGCCCGCGGGCTTCTGCTGGTCCGGGCCCTTGAAGCCGAAGGCGGAGACATACGCCCGGGACGGCATCTCGACCTGGCCGACGTTGATGTAGTCCAGCTCGTCGGAGACGACGGCCCACAGCGTCTTCTTCGGGTCGATGTTGGCGCGGCTCTGGTCGACGTAGCTGATCTTGACCGTCTCGCCGACCTTGATCTGGCCGGAGTCCGGCGTCTCCAGGCCCTGGATCATCTTGAACAGCGTGGTCTTGCCCGCGCCGTTCGGGCCGATGACGCCGACGATGCCGTTGCGCGGCAGCGTGAACGACAGGTCGTCGATGAGCACCTTGTCACCGAACGCCTTGGAGAGGTTCTGCACCTCGACCACGATGGAGCCCAGACGCGGGCCCGGCGGGATCTGGATCTCCTCGAAGTCCAGCTTCCGCACCTTGTCGGCCTCGGCGGCCATCTCCTCGTAGCGGGCCAGACGCGCCTTGGACTTGACCTGGCGGCCCTTGGCGTTGGAGCGGACCCACTCCAGCTCCTCCTTGAGGCGCTTGGCGCGCTTGGCGTCCTTCTGCCCCTCGACCTTGAGGCGGGCCGCCTTCTTCTCCAGGTACGTGGAGTAGTTGCCCTCGTACGGGTGCGCCCGGCCGCGGTCGAGCTCCAGGATCCACTGGGCCACGTTGTCGAGGAAGTACCGGTCGTGGGTGACGGCCACGACGGTGCCCGCGTACTTGGCCAGGTGCTGCTCCAGCCAGTTGACCGACTCGGCGTCGAGGTGGTTGGTGGGCTCGTCGAGCAGCAGCAGGTCGGGGGCCTCCAGCAGCAGCTTGCAGAGCGCGACGCGGCGCTTCTCACCACCGGACAGGGTGGTGACCGGCCAGTCGCCGGGCGGGCAGCCCAGCGCGTCCATGGCCTGCTCGAGCTGCGCGTCCAGGTCCCAGCCGTTGGCGTGGTCGAGCTGCTCCTGCAGCTTGCCCATCTCCTCCAGCAGCGCGTCGGAGTAGTCGGTCGCCATCAGCTCGGCGATCTCGTTGAACCGCGTCAGCTTCGCCATGGTGTCGGCCGCGCCGTCCTGCACGTTCTGCAGCACGGTCTTCGACTCGTCCAGCTCCGGCTCCTGCAGGAGCATCCCCACGGAGTACCCGGGCGACAGGAACGCGTCACCGTTCGACGGCTGCTCCAGCCCCGCCATGATCTTCAGGACGGTCGACTTACCGGCGCCGTTCGGCCCCACGACACCGATCTTCGCCCCCGGCAGGAAGCTCAGCGTGACATCGTCGAGGATCACCTTGTCGCCGTGGGCCTTGCGGGCCTTGCGCATGGTGTAAATGAACTCAGCCAAGAGAAACCGTCCGGCAGATCGAGAAGGGCCAATGTGCGGCACCGCCGCGTGAGGGCAGATACACCCCATCTTGCCGTACGTCCACCCATGGCGGCGAACGGGTAGGTGATGGGGCCGGGAAAGGGGTGGGCCCCGGGGCACCTCCTGGGGAGGTGGACCGGGGCCCGGGTGGGGCTGGGGTCACTCCGCGGTGGTGGAGGACTTCTTGCGGCGGAAGAAGAAGGCCGCGCCGCCGCCGACGACGACCAGGGCGATGGCTATGCCCGCGATCATCGGGGTGGCGTTGCTGCTACCGGTCTCGGCGAGGTTGCCGTTGCCGCCGGTGCCGCCCGAGGTGGCCGGGGCGGGCTGGTTGGTGGAGGGGGTCGGGCCGGGGGTGGCCGTCTTGCAGTCCAGGGTGCCCTCGAAGGTCTTCACCTTGCCGTTGGGCAGCGCGATGTCGATCCTGTACTTCTGGTCCTCCTTGACGGGGACCGTGATCGTCTGCGACTTGCCCGGGGCGACGGTGTAGGACTTGCCCTCGAGCTGGAAGGTGAAGTTCTCGTCGCCCTGGTTGGACGCGGTGACGTCCACGCCGTTCTTGGCGCACACGACCATGGCGGACAGCGCCGGGATCGGGCCCTTCTTGGCCCACGAGACGGTGGCGCCCGCGGTCACCGGGGTGCTGTCGGAACCGGCGAGGATCTGGGTCTGGCTGGGCTTGCCGTTGTCACCCGTGCCGGTGAAGGCGCGGCCGATCGGCACCGGGGTGGTGGCGGTCACGGTGACGGTGGTGCTGCCGTCCGCGGTGCCCGCGGGGACGTCGAAGTAGAGCTTGGTGCCGTCCTTGGCGGTGGTGACGGGCTTGCCCTGGGCGTCGACCAGCTTGACGCCGGGGGCGCCCGCGGCGAGCACCGGCTGGGCGGAGGCGGCGTTGGTGTGCACGGTCACCGGGCCGAGGCGGTCGCCGGACTTGCCGGAGACCGCGGCCGGGGTGAGCGTCAGCGACGGGGCGGGCTCGGCGAGGACGGTCGCGGTGTTGTACAGGTACTCCGCGAGCTGCTCGGCGGCCGGGTCGGCGGCCTTGACGTCCACGCCGTCGGAGTAGCGCCAGATCGCGACCTGGGTGCCGGCCGCGGCGGTCTTCTGCGTCAGGGTGTCGGAGTGCGCCGCCTTCGCCAGCGCACCGAGGTCGCTGACCTGCGGGAAGGAGTGCTGCAGGATCCAGGTGATCTTGCCCGCGTTGTCCTTGTCCTTGCCCGGCCCGTACAGCGACGTCGCACTCCAGGGCACTTCCTGGTACGTGGCGTTGCGCTGCGTGTGGTTGTTGAAGTCGATGCAGTAGGTGAGGATGCTGCCGCCGCCGGTGACATCCATCTTGAACAGGCCCGCGGCCACGTTGTGGCTGGCGCCGCCGCCGTCAGCGACGGTCGCGGTGTCCGACAGGTCGCCCTGAAGACCCTCGAGGGTCGCGGTCGCACCGCTCGACGACGGGGTGCCGCCGTCGGCGAACGCGGAACCCGCACCCGCTATCGCGCCGGTGGCGAGCAGGCCGGCGGTGACCCCGGCGGCCGCTAGGCGGGCAGCGCTCCGCCTGTAGCTCTTGAACATGAATTTCCCCTCCGGGCGAGGCGGGTCGGTCATGAGGAGGGTCGCCTCGCCTGCAGCTCCGAGCCCCCGTGCCTATGAACGACGAAATCCTAGGAACCATGCGTCACAGGGCTACCGGCAGGGTCACCGGTCCCGCCTTTCGACGCCCAATCGTTACCCGGCGGTAGGCATGTTTCTGGGATTGTCGATAAGTCTTCGACGGAATTCATCCCCGGAAATCCCGCCGAATACGGATAAGCCGGATGCTCAGGGCGCCGCCGCGGCGGCGGGCAGCGAGGGAGCCGGAATCGCTGGTTCCGCCCGGGCCGCCGCGGTGCGGCTGAAGCGGGAGACCCCGCGTGCCAGATCGTGGCCGACGGCGACCGCCTCGATCTCGGCGGCGAGGAAGCGGCGGCCGTCGCGCTCCTCCTCACGGATCCTCAGCCGCCCCTGGACGACGAGGGGTTCGCCGAGACCGACGGACTCCTTCACGTGCCCGGCGAGGGTGCGCCAGGCGCGCACGGTGTAGAAGCTCGTGGCGCCGTCCATCCACGCGCCGCGCTCGGCGTCCCAGCGGCGCGTGGTGGTCGCCAGCCGGAAGCGGGTGACGGGCACGCCGGTGCCGGTCGACTGCGTCTCGGGCTCGGTGGCGACATTCCCCACGACGGTCACCAGTGTCTCGTTCATCGCACGGTCCTCCCTCTGCGGCCTTTACGGCCGCTGGCCTTGTGATGGCGTTCCGTTGCCGGAAACGCGATCCGGTAAGGACATCGTGCGGGAATTCCGGGCGCCGTGGAAAAACCGGCTGGAATCTGTGGATAAGCGGGCCGTTGTGGATATCTTCGTCACCCGGACGTGGAAACAGTGTGTGCGGAGGGGGTGGAGTGAGGGGTGCGTCGGGCGCCGGCGACCACGGCGTACTGCTCGCGCACCTCGCGGTAGCGCATCAGCTCCGCGGCGAGCGGTTCCAGCACCCGGGCCCGGCCGCAGTCCGCGGCGGCGCCGCGCAGTCTGCGCTCGGCGTCCTGGCCGTAGCGGCGGGCCGGGCCGCGGGCGGCGATCCGGCAGATCCCGGCGACGAGCGGCCCGCCGAGGCCGCCCGCCGTGATCATCACCAGCGGCGGCCACCACGACAGATCGAGTGCCCCGCGGGCGACCGCGGCCAGGCAGACCGCGCCCGCGAGGGCGAGCGCCATCAGCAGCCACTGGACGGCTCCGGCCGCCGACCACCAGCCGGGCCGCTCAGGCGGCCCCGGCACCGCCCGCGCCGTCGCCTCGTCCAGCGCCGCCGGCAGCCCGTCCCCGCCCCGCCGGGCGGCGTCCCGTACGGCCTGCGCCCACGGCGCGGGCAGCCCGCGCGCCGCGTCGGCGACGACCCCCCGCACCGCCTCGTCCACCACCGGCCGCGACGCGACCGGCCCGGTATCCCGACGGACCCGCCCGGCACCGATGGCCGCGCCCGTACCGGAGCCGGCGGCCGGGCCGCTCGTGCCGCCGCCCAAGCGCCCGGCACCGCCCGCCCCAGCCCTCCCCCGGCCTGCGACCACCGCAGGGCCGCTCGTGCCGCCGCCCGAGCGCCCGGCACCGCCCGCCGCGGCCGGGGCGGCCGTACGCCGTTCGGGTGAAATCGGGGCGGGGCGCGCGGGCGGGGCGGCCGGGCGGGAACCCGGGGGCGCGGGGGGCCGTTCGGCGAGGAGACGGGACCAGGGGGTGCCGCAGGCCGCTGCGGCGGCGCGGGACCAGTCGCGTTCGGCGGACTGGCCCGCTCCGGCCGCGCCCACCGCGTCCGCGAGGCGGTGCACGAACTCCTCGCGGGCCTGGTCGGTGAGGCCCGTGAGACCTCCGTCGCCGACGTAGAGGGGGTGCAGTGTGTGTGCGGTGCGGTCGATGTCGGCCGCGAGGCGCCGTCCGGCAGCGGCGCGCTCGCCGGTGATCTGGGCGAGTGCGGCCCGTAGATCGGGCATGCCCTCGCCGGTGAGGGCGGAGGCGGCCAGGACCACGGCCCCGGCCTCGCCGTGCTCGCCGACCGCGATGCCGTCCTCGTCGAGCAGCCGCCGCAGATCGTCGAGGACCAGGTCGACGGCGTCCCCGGGCAGCCGGTCGACCTGGTTGAGCACCAGGACGGTGACGTCCGCGTGGCCGGACAACGGCCGCAGATACCGCTCGTGCAGCGCCGCGTCGGCGTACTTCTCCGGGTCGAGCACCCACACCACCACGTCCACCAGCCGCAGCAGCCGGTCCACCTGCTCGCGGTGGCCGGTCGCGGCCGAGTCGTGGTCGGGCAGATCGATCAGCACCAGCCCGTCGAGACCGTCCCTCCCGCCGAATCCGCCCCCCGGCCCCGGCCCCGGCCACGAGCCCGCGTCCGGCCCGGCACCCGGCCCCGGGACACGCCCCGCATCCGGTGCCGCCCCACCGCCCCGCCCCACCGACCCCGCGCCCCCGCCGAATCCGGCCCCCGGCCCCGAGCCTGTGTCCGGCCCGGCCCCCGGCCCCGGGACACGCCCCGCGTCCGGTGCCGCCCCACCGCCCCGCCCCACCGACCCGGCGCCCCCGCCGAATCCGGCCCCCGGCCCCGAGCCTGTGTCCGGTCCGGTGCCCGGCCCCGGGACGAACCCCGCTCCGGACGCCGGGGCGAAACCCGCTCCGGGCACCGGCCGCGGCGCCGCCCACGGCCCCGTGTATCGGTCGCCCGGGGCGATACCGAGCCGGTCGAGCAGTCCGGCCGCGCGCTCCGGCTGCCAGGCGTAGGCCACGGGTCGCGCGGTGGTGGGCCGTCGTACGCCCGTCTCGGACAGATGCCGCCCGGCGAGGGTGTTGAACAGCGTGGACTTGCCGCTGCCGGTGGCGCCGGCCAGCGCCACCACGGTGTGGTCCAGCGACAACCGCCGCCGCTCGCCCACGCGTTGCAGCAGCTCAGCGGGCTCGGCGAGTGCCTCGGGGCTGATCCGGGTCCTGGACAGGCCCAGCAGTTCGCCCAGGGCGTCGACCCGCGCGGTCAGCGGGTCGGCGGCGGTGCCGGGTCCTCCCTCGCCAGGGCCGCCGGGTCCTTCCGCGGACATGCGCGACGGGTCCGGCGTGCCCGAAGTGCCGTCCCAGCGCGCGGTCCTGGCCACCTGGCTCACAGGTCCTCACCGTTCCTTCTGCAGCAGGGAGAGCGCGGCGATCAGCGAGGACTGCTGGCGCGCGGTGACGTCGTAGCCGTCCACGGGGGCGAGCCGCCGCTCGCGCTCGCCGCGCAGCAGCGCGGCCACCGCGTGGTCGAACTGATCGCGGGCGGCGTCGCACAGCCGCAGGGCGGCCGGTGCGCCGACGGTCTCGGCGAGCCGCTCCCCCGCAAGGCGCCCGCGGGGGCCGCCGAGCAGCGCGGTGGCCAGCAGCGCGGCCAGGTCCTCGGGGTCGGCCGCCGGGCGGTCGGCGTCGCGGCCGGCGCGCGCCTGGGCGTGGGCGAGGTCGGTCAGGCCACGGCGCCAGCGGCGTACGCCCTTGTCGATCCTGGTGGCCACCGCCACCCGGTCGCGGTCGGGGCGGGCGGTGGGTTCGCCGAGCAGGGCCGCGCCCGCGCGGTCGCGTTGCCAGCCCTCGGCGACGCGTTCGTCGGCGGCGTCGGTCTCGGTCCGCAGCAGCGCCGCCAGTTCCTCGGCCAGCGCGTGCTGGAGGGCGCCGGGGCCGCAGGCGGGGTAGCCCCGCCAGTGCGCGAGCGCCTCCCCGGCGAGCGGGATGCCCGCGTCGACGGCGGCGGTGATCCGCTCGGCCGCCTGTTCGTACGCGTCCTCGGCGGCGCGGGCCAGCCGGACCGCGGCCGCGTGCTGGGCGGCGGAGGCGGCGGCGAGCGCGGGCAGGCGGCCGCGCAGCGAGTCGAGCACCCCGGCGGCGGTACGCCGTGCGGCCTGCTGGCGGGCGGCCGGATCCTCGGCGCAGTGGGTGAGCCAGCCCCGCAGCGCGGCGACCGCGGACTGCGGCAACAGCCCGCCGTTTCCCGCCGATTCGGGGAGTTCCGGCACGGTGAAGCGGGGTACGTCGCCGAGCCCGGCCTTGGCGAGCAGCGCCGCGTAATGGCCGCCGACGTCCTCGGCGATCTGGTGCGGGACGCGGTCCAGCACCGTGGCGAGCGTCACGTCGTACTCCTTGGCCGTACGCAGCAGATGCCAGGGCAGCGCGTCGGCGTAGCGGGAGGCGGTGGTGACCAGGATCCAGATGTCGGCGGCGCAGATCAGCTCGGCGGCCAGTTCGCGGTTGCGGGTGACCAGCGAGTCGATGTCGGGGGCGTCGAGGAGGGCGAGGCCGCGAGGCAGCGAGTCGTCGGTCTCCAGCCGCAGTTCGGCCTGGCGCTCGGCATGGCCTGATGCCGTACGGCCGTAGCCGTCGCCGTCGCCTCGGCCGCGCGCCCGCTGCCGCACCGGCCAGGCGCGTACCAGGCCGGGCAGCACCCGGGGGTCGGCGAACCAGGCACGGTCCTCGGGGTGGCAGACGAGTACGGGGGTGCGGGTGGTGGGCCGCAGCACTCCGGCCTCGCTGACCCGGCGGCCGACGATCGAGTTGACCAGGGTCGACTTCCCGGCGCCCGTCGAGCCGCCGACCACCGCCAGCAACGGTGCTTCGGGGGCCGCGAGCCGGGGGACGAGATAGTCGTCGAGCTGGGTCAGCAGTTCCTGGCGGGTGCGGCGGGCGCGGGCGGCGCCTTCGAGTGGGAACGGAAAACGGGCGGCGTCGACGCGATCACGCAGCGCGGACAGCGCGTCGAGCAGCTCGGGCCGTACGTCCAAGATCGCCACAATGGCAGAATGCCCCATATTGGAGCATTTTTGAAGCGTATATCGGGTAGTTCGCCCCATTCGGCCCGCAGCACCGCCAACCGGCGGCAATCAGGGACGAGGGGGCAGAATGAGCCACCGGCATAACGAGTGCACAACAGCAGCGTTGCGAGCCGTCAAAAGCGATGCACCTTCTGCACATGCCTGCGATTATCGGACCGCTTCACCGAACCTCCACAACATGTCACGCGGGTGAAGCGCCCGGCAGCAGGCGTGTGGCGCCCTATCCTTGACCTCGGTACAAGGTCACGGAACCACCATGGGGCGGAGACAGCCGCGGCCACTGTCCGGCCCCCGTAGCTCAGTGGATAGAGCAGGCGCCTTCTAAGCGCTTGGCCGCAGGTTCGAGTCCTGCCGGGGGCACCCAGCCGCAGTGCGGCAACTGGCCGAAAATGCTCCCTCCCGCCGGGCGATGTCCCCGGCCGGGGGTTGACGCGAAAACGGAATCAAACACACCGATTTCCCGCTATCCAGGACTCTCTTCCCGCATGCGTGAGTGGTCAATGTTGTCTGAGTGACGGGATAACTCTTCGGTGATATCGTCCCCACGGTGCGTGCGCGACCCCTTACGGGGAGCTGTCGGCTGGACTCCGCCGAACCGTCATCATCCGGCGTTTCAGCGGCAGTTCACTTCGCGCGTGGGCGAACGCGCAACGAGGGGAACCGGGGGAAACGCACCCTGATCCCGTCGTCGCGGGTGTCCGGGTCGGCCGACGGCGGGCCTCGCCAACTCCCCAGACCCGAGGACTCCGCCGCGATGACGCTCGCCCCCTCCCGACCGGCACCGACCCACCCGGCCCACCCCACTCACCCGACCCACCCGACCCAGGTGCGATTAGCCACCGCCCCGGCCACCGCTCGGCTGGGCTGATGGCGGGCGAGGGTACCGATTTTCGGCCGGTGTACCACCCGGCCGGGCTGGACACCGAGCTGCGGCAGACGCTGGAGGAGGTCCGCGCCGGCCGGTGGCGGGCGATGGCGGAGCTGCTGGCAGGGACGGGGACGGACTGGGGGCGGCGGACCGCCCGCTCCCAGGCGCTGGCCGCGACGGCGGCCCGGTCGCACGTGGTGCGCGAGTGGCAGACCGAGGAGCCCGGCAGCACGGACGCCCGGATGATGCGGACCCGGGTGATGACGGAACGGGCGCTGCACGCCCACCGGGAGAAGCACGCCAAGGCGTGGGCGCTGGGGTCCGAGGCCAGACAGGACGCGCTGGCCGCCGCGACGAGCGCGCCGAAGGACCCCGTCCCCTGGGTCTGCCTGCTGGCGCTGGCCCAGCTGGACATCGACCAGATACTGGAGGAGCACCGGCAGGCGCCGCCGGAGCAGATGCTCCCCAGCGGGCCGTGGCGGCTGCTGGAACAGCTCCACCGGCGCGATCCGCTCAACCGCGAGGGCCATCTGCGCGCCCTGCAGTTCTTCCTGCACACCCGCGAGGGCGGCTCCTCCGCGGCCCTGCAGTTCGGGCGCTGGGTCAGCAGTTGGGCGCCCGAGGAGTCGGGGTCCGCGCTGCTGGTGCTGCCGCTGTACGGCTATGTCGAGCACTTCCGGCAGCGGCGCAGGGCCGGGCGCTACGACGCGCTGTCCCGCTTGCAGTGGACCCGCGAGCCGGTGGTCCCCGACGCGCAGCGCGCGTACAACGGCTGGTTCGCGCGGTCGGTCCCGGAAACGCGTTCGGTGCAGGACCTCAGCTATCTGGCGCACGCCCTGTGGGCGGGCCGGGCGCACGAGCAGGCCGCGCCGGTGTTCCGCGCGATGGGCCCGTACGCCTCCGCGCAGCCGTGGGGGCACGTCAGCAACGATCCCGGGGACCCGGCGTCCGGTCAGGAGGAGTTCCTGCGCGCCCGCGCCCAGTGCCTGGCGGTCAGCCCCGGCTCCGCACCGCGTGACGGCCCGCGCCACAGCGCCCGCGGCTGAGGTCCGCCCCACCCGCACGTCCGCCCCACCCGCACGACCGCCCGCTCGCTCTCCCGCAGTTCCGATCTGGAGGTTGTCGCTGTGCCTGCTCTGGAAAAGTCCGCCAACGCGTTGGCGGACGACGACGCGCTGCTCGCGGATCTCGGGTACCAGCCCGAGCTGAGCCGGAAGATGGGCTCGTTCGGGAACTTCGCCATCTCCTTCAGCGTGATCTCGGTGCTGTCCGGCTGCATGACGCTGTACGGCTTCGGCCTGACCACCGGCGGCCCCGCCGTGATGCTCTGGGGCTGGGTGGGTGTGGGCGCGATGGTGATGTGCGTCGGCGCGGCGCTCGCCGAGATCACCTCGGCGTACCCGACCTCGGGCGCGCTCTACTACATGGCCGAACGGCTCGGCGGCCGCCGCTGGGGCTGGTACACCGGCTGGCTCAACCTGCTGGGCCTGCTGGGCGCCATCGCGGGCATCGACTACGGCGCCGCGCTCTTCTGCGGCGCCTTCGCCAACCTCCAGTGGGGCTTCTCGCCGACGCCCGGCAAGACCATGCTCATCTACCTGGTGATCCTGGTGCTGCACGCGCTGGTGAACATGTCCGGCGTGAAGCTGGTCGATCTGCTGAACTCGATATCGGTGTGGTGGCACATGGGCGGCGTCGCCGTCATCGTCGGCGCGCTCACCTTCAAACCGGCCCACCACCGGTCGGCGCACTTCGTGTTCACCACGTTCGCCAACGGCACCGGCTGGTCCAGCAGGTTCTACGTCGTCGCGCTCGGCCTGCTGCTGGCGCAGTACACCTTCTCCGGCTACGACGCGTCCGCGCACCTGTCGGAGGAGACCACCCAGGCGCAGATCAGCGCGCCGCGCGGGATCATGCGGGCGATCGGCTGGTCGTGGGTGGCCGGGTTCGTGCTGCTGGCCGGGATGACCTTCGCGATCCAGGACTACGCGGGCACCCTGGCCTCGGACACCGGTGTGCCGCCTGCGCAGATCTTCCTGGACGCGCTGGGCGCGACGGGTGCGAAGCTGCTGCTGGCGCTGGTGATCGTGGCCATGCTCTTCTGCGGCAACGCCGAGACCGCCGCCTGCTCGCGCATGGTGTTCGCCTTCTCCCGGGACCGCGCGCTGCCGGGCTGGCGCTGGTGGCGCCGGGTCAGCGGCCGCAACGCCGCCCCCAAGCAGGCCGTGTGGCTGGCGGTGACGGTGGCCGCCGTGCTGGCGCTGCCCTCGCTCTACTCCCCCGTCGCGTACGGCGCGGTGACCGCGATCAACGTCATCGGCATCACGCCCGCCTACGCCATCCCGATCTTCCTGCGGCTGCGGGCCGGGAGCGAGTTCGTCCCCGGACCGTGGACGCTGGGCCGCTGGAGCCGTCCGATCGGCGTCGTCGCGGTGGTCTGGGTGGCGTGTGTGACCGTGCTGTTCTGCCTGCCGCAGACCCGTCCTGCGCACCACCTGGTGACGGTGCAGTCCTTCAACTACGCCCCCGTCGCGCTGGCCGTGGTGCTGGTGCTGGCCACCATCTGGTGGTGGACGGCGGGCCGCCGCTCGTACGACGTGCCCGCGCTGGCCGGGCAGCAGGAGCTGGCCCGGTACGCGGACGAGGTGGTGTGATGCCGTCCCCGCTCGACGAACTGCGCGCCCGGGTGGCGGACGGCTCGGTGCGCACCGTGCTGCTGGCGCTGCCCGACATGCAGGGCAGGCTGAAGGGCAAGCGGTACCCGGCCGGGTTCTTCCTCGACCAGTTGGCCGGGAGCAGCGCCGAGGTGTGCGGCTACGTGCTGGCCACCGATGTCGACATGCGGCCGCTGGAGGGCTACGGCCTGGCGTCGTGGTCCAGCGGTTACGCCGATCTGCTGCTCGTGCCCGACCCGTCGACCGTACGGCTGCTGCCGGGCGACGACGGCTGCGCGCTGGTGCTGGGCGATGTACGGGACCAGGAGGGGCTGCCGGTGGAGGTGGCCCCGCGGGAGGTGCTGCGCCGTCAGCTCGACGGGCTCGCGGCGCTCGGCCTGACCGCGCGGATCGGCCTGGAGACCGAGTTCACCGTCTACCGGGGCACCCGGGAGGCGGACGGCGCGGTGCCGGTGCCGGTCTCGGCCCACAACCTGGACTACGCGCTGAGCCACTCCCGCCCGCTCGCCGGGTATCTGCGCGGCCTGGAGGAGTCGCTGGCCGGGTCGGGGCTGCCGCTGGAGGCGGTCAAGACCGAGGCGGCGTCCGGGCAGGTGGAGATCACCTTCCGGTACGGCGAGCCGATGGCGGCGGCGGACGGGCATGTGCTGTTCAAGCACCTGGCCCGCGAGGTGGCGCACGGGCACGGACTGACGCCCACCTTCATGGCCGCACCCGTGACCGGCGTCGGCAACGGGCTGCATGTGCATCTGTCGCTGTGGCGGGACGGGAAGCCGCTCTTCCCCGGTGGCGCCGGCAACCGCGCGGCCACCAGCGGCCCGGCCGGGATGTCGGCGCTCGCCGGGCAGGCCGTCGCGGGCCTGGTGGACACCGTGCCGCAGCTCATGCCGCTGATGCTGCCGCAGGTGAACTCGTACAAGCGGCTGGTGGCGGGGTCGTTCGCGCCCACCCGGATGACCTGGGGGCCCGACAACAGGACCTGCGCGGTGCGGGTGGCGGGTCACGGCAGCGGGCTGCACCTGGAGTTGCGGGTGGCGGGCGCCGACGCGAATCCGTATCTGCTGGCCGCCGCGTCGCTGGCGGCCTGCCGCTACGGCATCGAGCAGGGGCTCAAGCCCTCCGCGCCGCTGACCGGGAACGCCTACGAGGCGGTCGAGGCGCCGCTGATCCCGTCCGGTCCCTCGGCCGGGCTCGGGGCCTTCCGGGAGAGCCGGGTCGCGCGCGAGCTGCTCGGCGAACGCGTCGTCAGGCACTACGCCCGCGCGGCCGAGATCGAGATCGAGGCGCTGGCCATGGAGGTCACCGACGCGGAGCGGCGCAGGGGCCTGACCCGGGCGTAGAGCCTGCCAGGGGCCCGGCCGGGCGTCCGGTGGCAGGGAGCCTGTCCGCCATCGGGGTGAGCGCGGCCGTCCTGTCTGCCCGGGGCAATCCTTACGGACCGGGGACACAGGGCGGCTTCGCGGCTTTTGTCCCACCAAAGAGGTGGCCGGGAGCCTAATCTGAAGATCAGTCCGGCAGTGCGTGGGTGCCGTGAACTCCCTTGGCCAGTACGGGAGTTGACGGCTGTTCGGCATGCCCGCCGGGCCTCGTCCAGCCCGGCCGGCCCCCGGCCCCCACCTCTCCGTACGAGGAGTTCCGTCATGTCCTTCGCCCGAAAGGCCCGCACCGCGGGAATCGGCGCGGTCGCCGTCGCCGCCGCCGCGCTCCTGGCCGCACCGGCCGCCACCGCCGCGCCGTCGCGCCCGGATGTCGTGCGCGAGAGCGCCCCGGTGTTCGTCCAGAGCGACAACCTCACGGCCAACACCGTCGTCGCGTACCACCGCGACGAGGACGGCGTGCTGAGCCAGAGCGCCGTCTACCCCACCGGCGGCCGGGGCGGCAAGCTCTACGGGTCGGTCGTCGACCATCTGGCCTCGCAGGGCTCACTCGCCTACGACCGGTCCCACGGGCTGGTCTACGCGGTCAACGCGGGCAGCAACAGCGTGACCGTCTTCGCGGTGCACGGCGACCGGCTCGAACGGCTGCAGGTGATCGGCTCCGGCGGCAGGTTCCCGGTCAGCATCGGCGTCCACGGCGACCTGGTGTACGTGCTCAACGCGCTCAACGGCGGCAGCATCCAGGGCTTCGTCCGCCAGGGCGACCAGCTGGTCCGCGTGCCCGGCTGGAACCGCGAGCTGCACCTCGACCCGATGGCCACCCCGCAGTTCACCCACACCCCCGGGCAGGTCGACTTCACCCCGGACGGGTCCAAGCTGGTCGTCACCACCAAGGACGCGGCCAACACCATCGACGTCTTCGCCGTGGGCCGGGACGGCGCGGCCGCCCAGCGGCCGGTGGTGACGCAGACGCCGGGCGCGGTGCCGTTCGGCTTCGTCTTCGACCGCGCGGGCCGCCTCCAGGTCACCGAGGCGGGGCCGAACGCGGTCGCCACCTTCGTCGTCAACCGCGACGGCACGCTGACCCCGGTCGGGTCGGCCGCCACCGGCCAGGCGGCCACCTGCTGGGTGGTCCGTACCGACGGCAGGCTCTACGCGTCCAACGCGGGCAGCGCCAGCCTGTCCGGCTTCCGGGTGGGCCGGGGCGGCGCGCTCACCGCGCTGGGCAACACCACCACGCACGCGGGCACCGTGGACGCCGCCGCCTCCAGCGACCAGCGCAACGTCTATGTGCAGACCGGCGCGGCGGGCATCGTGGACGAGTTCCGGGTGAACCGGGACGGTTCGCTCACCTCGATCGGCTCCGTCACGGTGCCGGGCGCTGTCGGCGGCGAGGGCATCGTCGCAGGCTGACCGGGTGTGAACCCCGGGTGCGACAGCGCCCGTCCGCCCCTGGTGGCCGTCGCCGCCACCAGGGGCGGACGCGTTTTCCGGAAGTCGTACGAGTTTGTGAAGGAGTTGTGAGAGGGTGTGCGCCGTAACCACCCTTATCATCCGTTCGGCCGATAACCGGAATACCGGCTACCGCCACACGGCGGGGTCAGGGTGATGGGGTAGCTTCTAGTCTCCGCGTGCCATCGATGCGAGGATCGTTGCGTATGGATTCCACACTGCCCAGGGCCGCGTCGGCAGCACGGCGGCGCAGGCGGTTGCAGAGCAGGATCAGGGAGGGTCTGCGCGATCTGACCGTGCAGATAGCCCTGCTGAACCACCAGGTGGGCAACCATCTGGAGCTGCGCGACGCCGACCTGGAGTGCCTCGACCTGGTGAGCCGCTACGGCCCGATCGGCCCGACCGCGCTGGCCAAGCGCGCGGGGCTGCACCCGGCCACGCTGACCGGGGTGCTGGACCGGCTGGAGCGCGGCGGCTGGGTGATCCGTACGCCCAACCCCAGCGACCGGCGCGCCATCCTCGTCCAGGTCCTCAAGGACCGGGAGGCGGAGGTGGTGCAGATGTTCTCCGCGCTCAACACCGCGATCGACGGCATCTGTTCGGAGTACGACGACTCCGAGCTGACGATGATCACCGAGTTCCTGCACCGGGTCGCGCGGGAGGGCCAGCGGGCGACGGACGACCTCGCGGAGAGCTGACCGCCCGCGGGTCCGGGGGTCAGCTCCCGCCGGCGGCCGGGCGGCGCTCCGGGTGCCAGTACGGCGCCGCGTCGGTGTACGCCTCGGAGCCGCCGGCGAGCGGCGGCAGGTCCTGACTGCCCCGCAGCGCCCGCAGGTTGCGCAGCACGCAGGGGTCGTCGAGCGCGCCGGGCTCGGTCACGGCGGCGGCGACCACCGCGCGCGGCCCCGAGCCCTCGGGGGGCACCGCCCCCTCGTACCAGTGCTCGCCGCGGGTCCTGAGCCAGCCGGGGGCGGAGACCCCGGTGGTCATCGCGCCCAGCGCGAGCAGGCCGCGCATCAGGCGGTCGGCGAGCAGCCGGAGAGCGGAACGTGCGAGCGCCGACCAGTTCACCACGCGCATGTCCATCTCTCCTTGCTCGACGGTGGCCGGGCCCCGCGTCCGCCCGGACCGCGCACGGGCACGGTCCGGGCGGAGTTCCGGTGCGGTCAGACCCGCTCGGCGGGGACCGGCGCGTCCACGATCTTCAACGAGATGAACTCGACGGCGTTGAACTTCTTCAGCGTCCAGCGCAGGATCGCCGGGATCTCGGGGTGCTCGTCGACGTAGATCTGCGGGGCGACCACCTGGTACCGGCGCCCGCCGGTCTTGATCTCGCAACCGCCCGCCGCCACCACGTTCTTGGCCCAGTCGGAGCCCGAGCCGTAGGGAAGCGACAGCACGAAGTGGTCGTTCTTGCGGAACACCTTGACCGGAGTGCGGTACTCCTTGCCCGACTTGCGGCCCTTGTGGTGGACCGCGCCGAAGCCCGGCATCAGGGGGAGGATCCGCCCGACGATCTTGTTCCCGAAGTACTTGTTCAACTTGGCCAGCCGCCGCCGTGTGGACATGGCGAACTCTCCTTCTGTGGTGGGGACGCGTACCGGTGGACACAGGAAAAGGCCCGCACTCCGGACGGATGTCACACTCCGGAGGGGGCCGTTGATCTCAGTAGACAGGAGTGCGCGTCACACAGGAGGCACCATGTCCGAAAGTCCGGCGGAGCTGCCCGACGACACGGCCACGCGCGTGTTCGTCGGCCATCGCGAACTGCTGTTCTCGGTGGTCTACAACCTGCTGGGGAGTGTCTCGGACACCGAGGACGTGCTGCAGGAGACCTGGTTGGCCTGGGCGCGCAGAAGCCGCCAGCCACAGGCCGAGGAGATAGAGAAGCCACGGGCCTATCTGGTGCGTATCGCGGTGAACCAGGCGCTCGCCCGGCAGGCCAGCATCAGCCGCCGCCGCGAGACGTACGTCGGACCGTGGCTGCCCGAGCCGCTGATCACCCGGGTGCCCGAGGCGCGGGACAGCCCGCAGGGCGTGCAGGCCGCGGATGCCGCTGACACCGCGCTGCGGGCCGAGTCGGTGTCCATGGCGCTGCTGGTGGTGATGGAGACGCTCACCCCGCTGGAGCGGGCCGTCTTCGTGCTGCACGAGGTGTTCGGCTACGCGCACACCGAGATCGGCGACATCCTCGGCCGCAGCCCGTCCGCGGTACGCCAGCTCGCCCACCGGGCGCGCGAGCACGTCCAGGCCAGGCGGCCGCGGTACCAGGCCGATCCGCACCTCCAGCAGCAGGTGACGGAACGCTTCATCGCCGCCGCGGTGGGCGGTGACATCAGCGCGCTGATGTCACTGCTCGCACCGGAGGTGACGATGTGGACCGACGGCGGCGGCAAGGCGCGTGCCGCGCTCCGGCCGGTGTCCGGCCGCGACAAGGTGGTCCGGGTGCTGACGAGTTACGCCGCTACGCACCGGCCGCAGACCTTCGACATCCGCTACCGGCACATCAACGGCGATCCGTCGGCCGTGGTCTTCTCCGGCGACTCGCCGTACGCGGTGCTGGTGATGGATCTCGACGCGCGCGGCGACCATGTCACCGGCATCTACCTGGTCACCAATCCCGACAAGCTCTCCCGCGTCCGGCTGCCCGGTGAGGGCGAGACGGGCGAGGAGCACCCGGAGCTCGACTCCCCGGCCGGTCTCGCGCTGGGCCCCGCACCGGAGTTGGAGCTGGAACCCGAGCGGGAACCCGAGCTGGAGTTCGATCCCGAGGACGGCGACGAGGCCGCGAGCTGACGCCCGCGGGACAGCGGCGGTCCCGGCCCCGCCCACGTGGGGCATGTCACGTGGGTGGTGCCGGGACGCCGCGCTCTTGGGGGCCGTACGGCCCGGTGGTCACTCCGGCTGTCACTCGGCGCCTGTCACTCGACGCTGCCGCCGGGCACCTGTCACTCGACGCTGCCGACGGACGCGCGGTCCGCGGTCCTGGCCCCGTCCTGGGTACGGCCGTTGGCGCCGGCCGTCGCGCCCGGGACCTCGCGCGGCAGGTCGTCGTCGGAGACGCCCTGCAGGGCGAGCACCCGCTGTTCGCGCAGGTCCTCGTCCGCGGTGCTCTCGATCCGCTTCATGGCGATCCGCAGGATCGGCGGCGCCATCAGCGGGGTGAGGATCGCGATCAGCACGATGATGCTGTACATGGCGGTGTTGAGCAGGCCGAGCCGGACGCCGACCACGGCGATCACCACCTGGATCACCCCGCGGGCGTTGATCCCGGCGCCGAGCGCCAGCGCCTCCCAGCGGTCCAGCCTGCTGAAGATCGAGCCGACGAAGGCGCCGAGGAACTTGCCGACGACAGCGATCACCAGCGCGCCCAGACCCCACAGCGCGATCGTGGGGTGGGTCAGCGAGGTGAGGTCGATCCGCAGCCCGGCGAGCGCGAAGAACAGCGGGGAGAGGAACGACAGCACGGTGGTGTTGAGCGGTTCCAGGCGCGCCGCCTGCGTGTCCGTACTGCTGGCGCCGATCAGGATGCCGCACAGGAACGCGCCGAAGACCGCCTCGAAGCCGAGCGCCTGGGCGCCGGCGCCCGCCATGACGAGCAGGATGACGACGGCGGCGATGGAGGCGTTGCGCGAGCCGCTGCGGCCCGCCCACTCCATCACCTGGCGCACGAACCAGCGACCCACGGTCAGCAGGACGGCGATGACCACGGCGAGGTGCCACAGCGGCCGGGCGATCTCGGTGCCGCCGACGCCGGTGGTGGCCATCGCGGTGACCACGGAGACCAGCAGCCAGCCGACGGCGTCGTCGATGGTGCCGACGACGAGGATCATCTGGCCGACGTTGCGGTGGATCAGCTTCATGTCGACCAGCACCCGGCCGATGACCGGGATGGAGCTGACGCACATCGCCACGCCGACGAAGTACGCGAAGACGGTGGGGTCGGCGTCGTCGGGCCGGAGCTGGCCGGGCAGTGCGTAGCCCAGCCAGACCCCGAGCGCCAACGGCAGCAGCAGGGCGGCGATGCTGACGCCCGCCGCCTTGCCGCCGTGCCTGCGGACCACTTTCAGGTCCAGGTGCATGCCGGTGAACCCGACGAGGAGAAGGACGCCGAGTTGGCCGACGGCGTCCAGGAGGTGCATCTGTGTGGGGTCCCGGGGGAACAGCCAGCCGGAGAAGGCCGGCGCGGCGTGGACCAGCAGTGAGGGCCCGAGCAGGACGCCTGCGGCCAGCTCCCCCACGATGGTCGGCATGCCGAGCCGCTGGGACAGCCGTCCCAGTACCAGCGCCAGCAGCATCAGGGCGCCGATCTGGAGCAGGAACACCAGGAGCGTGTGCTGCGGTAACGGCGCGACGGTATCGGTGGCAATGCTCACTAAGCTCATCCCAGGACTCCTCGCGAACGCACGGTGAGCGGAATCGGACGGTGCTCAGGCGACGCGGTCGAGGTCAGGCGCCCGCCTTCGCGGGGGCTCTCAGCCGTCGAAGATGGGGTGCGCGCCCCGGGGCTCCTCCTCCAGCGCGCCCAGGGAACCGCGGAAGAAGATCAGCGGCTCCTGGCGCTCGCGGGGCACGCCGAGTTCGACGACCTGGCCCATGAAGATGGTGTGGTCGCCGCCGTCGAACTGCTGGACCAGGCGGCAGGCGAGGAACGCCAGCGCGTCGCTGAGCACCGGCATGCCGTTGGCGGAGCGGTGGTGCGGCACGTCCGTGACCGCGGCGGTGCCCTTGCCCGCGAAGGCGCGGGCCAGCGGCTCCTGCGGTCCGGCCAGGAAGTTCACGGTGAACGCCTGCGACTCCTCGACCACCGCGCGCAGCCGCGACTCCTTGTGGAGGCAGAACAGCACGAGCGGCGGGTCGAGGGAGACGGACGTGAAGGAGTTGACGGTCGTCCCCTCGGAACGGCCCTCCTCCCCCGTGGTGATGACGGTGACGCCGGTGACGAACAGGCCGCACACATTGCGCAGCAGCCTGCCCTCGACCGGTTGGGGTTCGTGCAACTGCGGAGTGGAGGTCACGGGCGTCCCTTCTACGCGCGGGAGGAGGGTGCCGCCGACGCGGTGGTGTCGACGGGGACCTTGACGGTGGCGGTGTCCATCAGCGCGCTGCTCTTGGGCAGCAGCGGGCCGGCCAGCGCGGTCGTGACCAGCGCCATGATCACCATCATGGTGAACATCTGGCTGTCCAGGACGCCGAGGTTGACCGCGACGTTGAGGATGATCAGCTCGGTCAGGCCGCGGGTGTTCATCAGCAGCCCGAGGGTGCGCGACTCGCGCCAGCCGAACCCGGCCAGCCGGGCGGGTACCACCGCGCCGAGCAGCTTGCCCGCGCAGGCCACGGTGACGATCGCGGCCAGCTCCAGGTACTGGTAGGCGTGCAGCCCGTTGATGTCGACGCCGAGGCCGGTGACGATGAAGAAGACCGGCAGCAGCACCAGGGACACGTGGTCCAGCGGCTTGCGCAGGTGCTCGACGAGCTGGACGGCGGGCTCACGCGGCATCACGAAGCCGAACAGGAAGGCGCCGAAGATGCTGTGGATGCCGATCCAGGTCGTCGCGTACGCCGACAGGAAGACGCCCGCGCAGAGCATCACCAGCAGGTGCCGCCACTGCTGCCGCTCGCCGAAGTACGCGACCAGCTTGGCCAGGGCCGGGCGGATCACCACGAACATCAGGATGACGTAGCCGACGCTGAGGCCCAGCACCTGGATCAGGTCCTTCGGGCCGCCGGAGGTGACCAGCGCGGAGACGTAGGCCAGCATGCACCAGGCGAGGATGTCGTCGACGGCGGCGCTGGCCAGGGCCAGGGTGCCGACCCGGGTGTGGGTGAGGCGGTTGTCGCTGAGGATGCGGGCCAGCACCGGGAAGGCCGTCACCGACATCGCGGCGCCCATGAAGGTGGAGAAGGTCAGGAAGCTGATGTGGTGCCCGGCCACGTGGTCGTGGTGGGAGTAGAGCAGCGTGGAGACGCCGACGCCCAGACCGAAGGCCAGGCCGACCGAGCAGATCGAGACGGCGGCGGCGACCCCGCGGTGCGGGCGCAGCAGCCGCTTCTCGAACTCCCAGCCGATCATGAACATGAACAGCAGCAGACCCACCTGGGAGACCGCCGACAGCATCGGCCGGGTCGCGACGGGGAACAGCTTGTGGGTCAGGTCGCCGGGGAACTGCCCGAGCACGCTGGGGCCGAGCGCGATACCGGCGAGGATCTCGCCGATCACGGCGGGCTGGCGGACCCGCTTGCCGAGCCCACCCAGTAACAGGCCGGTCAGCAGGACGATGGAGATTCCCGCCATCATGGTGGCGACTTGCAGATCGGCGTGCGGAGCCAGGCTCTTCATCGTGCAGTGTCCTCTCGCGGCAGCTGCTGGAAATGACGGAACCGCCCGCCCCTCGCGGGTGCGGACGGTTCCTGGGTCGGGCCGGGCGGCCGGGTGTCAGAGAATGCTCTGGGCGAACTTGAAGGCGCCGTGCGGGTCGTACTTGAGCTTGGTGAGCGCCAGCCGGCCGAAGTTCTCGGCGTAGTAGGACTGCCGCCAGTCGGGCAGTTCGGGGTCGATGAAGTTCTGGTAGGTCTCCCCGGAGGACTCCGGGTCGATGATGTCGAACCCGTTGTCGACGAACTGCTGCCCTGCCGACTTCCCCGCGGAGTCGGCTGCGGCGGCATCGGCGATGTCGACCAGGAAGTTCACCGTGAAGAGCGAGCCACGGTGGACGAAGGCGGTGTCGGTGCGGTGCAGGTCGTCGACGGCGCCGCCCATCGGCAGCACCTCCATGATGTGCGCCTGGCCGGGCTGCCGCAGCGTCTCGAAGAGCGCCGCCGCGTCCTCCCACATGGCGCGCGACGGCAGCGTGTCGAAGAACCGGCTGCGCTGCAGCCCGAACGCCGAGCGCGGGATGGTGCCGCCGGGCGTGGTGTCGGCCCGGTGGCAGGCCGTCACGTCGGAGGCGCAGCGGAAGAAGCCCATCATGAGCGCCTGGTACGGCGCCACGCTGGCCGGGGTCTGGGTGGCCGGGGCACCGGTCAGCGAGAGCAACCGGGAGACCTCGGCGTTGAGTTCGGCGACCGTGCCGGTGGAGGAGACGAACACCATCGGCAGCGGCGGGACGCCGGGCGCCCCGTCGAAGAGCTGGATGAACGCCCCGCCGCTGACGGTCCGCGGTGCGTCGACCGACCAGCGCGCGTAGCCGTCGAGCATGTCGGCGGCCTGGTCCCAGTTCCACGTCAGGTTGACGACGGCGATCTGGGTGATGTGCGCCGGGGTGATGTCGTAGGAGGTGACGACGCCGAAGTTGCCGCCGCCGCCACCGCGGATCGCCCAGTACAGGTCGCGGTTCTGGGTGGGCGAGGCGGTGACGCAACTCCCGTTGGCCAGCACCACGTTCGCCGAGGCGATCCGGTCGGAGCCGACACCGGAGGCGCGGGTCAGGATGCCGAGCCCGCCGCCCTGGTAGAAGCCGCCGACGTTGACCGTCGGGCAGTAGCCGCCGGGTATGGCCAGGCCGTGCGGCGCCAGGGCGGCGATGGCGTCGACGCCCTGGACACCGGTGCCGACCCGTACCGTGCTGCTGCCCACGGTGACGGAGTTGAGCCGGGATACGTCGATGACCAGTCCGGTCGAGGTGGAGTAGCCGCCACCGCTGTGGCCGCCGCTGCGTATCGCGAAGGGTATGTGGTTGTCCTGCGCGAACTTGAGGGTCAGGGAGACATCCGCGGAGCTGACGCAGTACGCGACCGCCTGCGGGTGGATGACGTCGAACTGCTGGAGGTCGAGTTGCTTGGCCACCGTGTAGCCCGCGTCCGTGGGAAGGACGAGCTGACCCTGCAGGTGCGAGCGGAGCTGACTCCACGGCAGGCCACTTCCGGCGAAACCGTTGGTGGCACCGAGTCCCGTCAGTGCCACGGCGCCCGCTCCGGCGCCGAGGACCGTTCTGCGACTGATCATGTGCGGTTCAACTTTCGTCCGTGCTGAATGGGACGGGGAGATCAGACGAACTTCTGGCCGCGAGCAGCGGAACGCACAATTCCGCTCAACGTGTCGCGACCCAGCTCCCGCATCTCGCCCGGGGCTTTGACAGACGCCCAGTACATGAACTTAGCCATCATCGCGGTGCTGGGAAACACGAATTTGACATCTGGGTCGGCCCACTTGAAAACGGGGTTGACCTCATCCGAGGCACGCAGTGCATCGAAGATGATTCCGGCCGCAGTGTCACCATCCATGTCACCGGCCTCGTACTTCTCACACACCTCTGCCATGGTGTCGACGATCTGCCGGTATTCGGGGCTGTTCGGCCACCAAAGGCCCGGATTGGGGCTCTTCTCCAAATCGTCCAGCCATTTGACATCGCCGGTCAGGGTGTATTGCTGACGGGCCCTGCTGAGCCGCATCACACCGGGCGTGAGATAGGCCGCCCAGACCCGGAAGACCGCGTTCCACAGCGGGAAGTGGCTGAAAGAGATGTACGAGCTGTTGACCAGTTCGTCGTTGAAGTGCAGCAGGCCGCGCTCGATGGTCTCGACGTACTCGAAGCGCTCGGTGGTGAAGTCGTCGTCGTCGATCGCGGGCAGCAGCCGGCTCATGAGGGCGTAGACGACCTCGAAGGTATTGGACAGACCGCGCGAGAACAGCGGGTCGAGGAAGCCGGCCGCGTGCGACATCAGGCACCAGCGGTAGCCGATGGACTGCTTCGAGCTGTACTGCAGCCGGTCGGTGGACACCCACTCGCGCACCCGGTGCGCGCCCTCGAACTGCCGCTTGACCGCCGGGTACTTGTCGAGGAAGCCCTGGAACTCCTCCTCCGGCGTGATGTCCTTCGGCTTGGGGTAGGTCCGCTCGTCCATCGTGAGACCGACGGAGATGATGGGGTTCTTGGAGTCCTTGTAGTTGTTGAACGGGATGATCCAGAACCAGCCGCGCTCGATCAGGTGGTGCAGTGTGCCGCCGCCCCAGGGCGAGGCGGCCGGCGGCCGCAGGCTCACCGGGTGGTGGCTGACGTCGTCGAACGGCTTGACGCCGATGTAGTGCGTGAACATCGAGCGGGCGTGGTGCTTGAAGCGCGCGGGCTGCTCACGCAGGTCGAACTTCTCGGCCAGCAGGGAGCGGAAACCACTGGCGTCGATCAGGTACTTGGCCCGGAAGACCTCGCCGTTCTGACCGGTGACCGTCACCCCGTCGTCGTCGAAGTCGAGGTTGGAGACCCGCCAGTTCTGCCGGGCGACCGCGCCGTACTTCACCGCGACGTTGAAGTAGTACGTGTCGGTGTCCTGCCGGAACAGGTGGCCCGCCTCGGTGAGCGCCTTCGGGATGACGAACATGTTCGCCTCGCGCGGGTCGGGCTCCTTGCCGACGTCGTGCTTGATGAAGCCGAAGCTCTGCTTCCTGCCGTGGAAGGGGCCGATGTGCTCGGTGATGGACTTGATGTCCAGCAGGTGCTTCAGCTCGGGCACGTCGAACCGCACGGCGAGGATGTGCAGCCACTCGATGAGCTGCGGGGTCATCGACTCGCCGATCGCCATCCGGGGGTGGGTGGCGGCGTCGACCAGCACGACCTTCTTCCCCTGGCGGGCGAGGATCGCGGCACTCACGGAGCCAGCGAGACCGGAACCGACGATCAGGACGTCGCAGCTCTCGGTCGTGGACGCGTTCTTCGCCGGGACTTCTTCCTTGGGCTTGCTGGGCACGGAGCGCCCCTCTCTTCCTCGGAGTCGGCATGCATGCAGCGCGTGCGCATCACGTTTCGCCGGCACAGGCGGTAACGGAAAAAAGGCATGCAGAAAAATCGCCGGGCCTCGGCCGATGATTCGGCCGGGCCCGGCGATTCAGGATGCTTGGTTTTGGCATGGGGCGGTCAGGCGCCATCAAGTGGGCAGACTTCTACCGCCAGATAAAGCGTGACACGCGGCGGCACCCGGTGTCAACCCTGGCATTATTACCGAGGAGTTCACCGGGTGCGCCGCGCGCGGTTCAGAAGCTGAACATATTCCTGTTACGGTAACGCGCGTCCCAGGACAGCTTGTAGAACAGCCGCAGCGGCGGGGGCATCCTTGCCAGGAACTTCTGCGCGTCGGACGGCGACATCCCGTCCACGATCCAGGGAATCCACACCGAAGCGCCATTGAGCTTCTGCTTACGGGCCATGGCCCCGCGGAAACCCTTCCAGTCCTTCGGCGTGAGCACTTCCTGGATCAACGGCAGCGCGTCCTCCTCCTCATGGGTGAGGTGCTGCTCCAGGACGGACCGCAGCGTCTCCACCCGCTCGGGCAGATCGGCGGCGTTGGTCCGCATGGCCTCGTCGACGGCCGCGAGCTGCGGGTCGAGCACGGCGTGCTCGGCCTCCATCGCCTCCAGCAGCGCCAGGTCGTCGGGCCGGCCCGCCACCCGGCGGGTCAGGTTGGGCCACAGCCACGCGTCCTCCACGGTGTGGTGGACATGCAGCTGCCGCTTGAAGTTCTCCCAACCGTCCTGCACCTGCGGTGAGTTGGTCTTGCCCGCCGCCGCGGCGGCCGACAGCCGCTCCAGGTCGCGCCGGAAGCCGTCGTGGGTGACGTACATCTCGGTGAAGTTGATCTTGTCGGACTCATCGGCGGTGACGATGCGTTGCGTGTCGGTCATGATTCCTTCGTTTCGACAGCGAATGGAAACGTACGAAGAAACGTACGAAGAGCGCGGCTGCGTGACCGAGCGGTCAGCCGTGCTGGGGGACGGGATTGGAGTCGGCGCCGACCTCACCTTCGGGCGCCGTCTTGCCGGCTCCCTCGGCGGCGCCTCGGGGTCCGACGATCACCAGGCAGGCGAGCACACCCACCAGCAGCACCCCGACCGGCACGAGCATGGTCGGCTTCATCGCGTCGATGAAGCCGTGCCCGAAGACCGCGGAGGCCGCGTTCTGGATCCGGGTGACGGCGTCGGCCGACAGGTCCTTCGGCAGGTTCATACCGCTGCCGCTCTGCCCGCCGACCGCCAGGTGCTTGCCCGCCTCGTCGAAGTTGTGCAGGAACTGCCCGCGGTATCCGGCGGGGACGGCACCGGCCCGCTGGGACGCCTGGTCCTTGAGCGAGGAGACGAGCTGGTTCTGCAGCACGGCGCCGATGACGGCGCCCGCGAGGACCGAACCCACCTGCCGCAGCGCGTTGTTGACGCCGGAGGCGGCGCCGGTCAGCTTCGGCGGCACATTGCGCATCACCTCGGTGGCCATCGGCGTGAAGGTGCAGCCCATGCCCGCGCCGACGATCGCCACCGGGGCGATCAGCCCGGTCCAGCTCTCGCCGACCTTGGCCGTCTCCACGATCCAGATGATGCCGCCGACGAACGCCAGCAGACCGCCCATCAGGATGAACTTGCCGCCGAACTTGTCGGCCAGCACACCGGAGGGACCGGCGGTGAACATCGCGCCGATGGCCATCGGCACCAGCACGCCACCGGCCTTGAGGGCGCTGAACTGCAGCACCGACTGCAGGTAGATGGTCAGCGGCAGGATCAGCCCGACGACGCCGAACGACACGGCGATACCGACGAAGTTGACCACGGAGAAGTTGCGGTCCCTGAACAGCTCGAACGGCACCAGGGGCTCGTTGTCCTGCTGGCCGCGCTGGTAGAAGAGGAAGACGGCGAGCAGTACGGCCGAGGCGGCGAGCGTGGTCCAGATCCAGGCGTTCCAGTTGTACTTCTGACCCTCGATCAGGCCGAAGGCGAGCAGGAAGAGCGCGACCGTGGCGAGCACCACACCGGGGATGTCGAAGCGGTGCCGGACCGTACGGCTCGCGTTGGGCATCACCACGAAGGACGCGCCCACCACCAGCAGGCCGATCGGCACGTTGACGAAGAAGATCCAGCGCCAGTCCAGCTTGGTGACCAGCAGACCGCCCAGGCTCGGGCCGGCGACCGACGCGAGACCGGCGACGGTGCCCCAGATGCCGAGCGCGACACCGCGCTTCTCGGCCGGGAACACGTCGATGATCATCGACAGGGTCTGCGGCAGCAGCAGCGCCGCGCCGATGCCCTGGACGCCGCGGTAGGCGATGAGCTGGCCCGGGTCCTGCGCGAGTCCGCAGGCGAGGCTGGCCAGGGTGAACAGGCTGACGCCCGCGATGAACAGCGCCTTCTTGCCCCGCAGGTCACCGAGTCGGCCCGCGGTGATCAGCAGGACGGCCAGGCCCAGCGTGTAGGCGTTGACCACCCACAGGATCTGGTCCAACGACGCGTCCAGGCTGTCGACCATGTCCGGAATGGCGATGTTGACGATCGTCAGGTCCAGCAGGGTCATGAAGAACCCGACGGACAGCACCGTCAGGATCGCCCATGGATTACCTCGCCACTTGTTCACTATTCCTCCTAGCTGTGCACGAAACGGGCCGCACAGCGACGCACGACACCCAGGTCCTTCGACCTAGAGGTGTGCGGGGGGCCGGAGTGTGACATCGCCCGCCACATGAGACACGGCCCACATTCAGGAGGAGAGGTGAGCGGTGGTACGACCGGCTACGCGGCGCCCGCTGCCAGCCGCTCGCGCAGGAAGGCCACGACCCGCTCGCGGGCCGCCAGCGCCGGATGGCCGGGGATCTCGCGGACCTCCTCGGTCAGCACCGCGTGCGCGCTCTTGGCGAAGCCGCCCGCGTTGCCCTTGGAGGAGTCCAGCTCGATCACCTCGAAGGCGTCGCCGAGGCTGCGCCGCAGGGTGTCGAACCGGGACCGCCGGCAGGCGGGATCCTCGCTGAAGCGCAGGCCCAGCACGCACAGCCCGGAGTCCTTGGTACGGCGGGCCACCGCGTCCAGTTCCGCCTGGGACATGCCGGGGTCGGCGGCCCGCCTGCCGCCCACCGGGAACGGCACCGCGGGCTGGCTGATCACCGGGGCGAGCACCACCTCGTCGACCGCGGCGGCCAGCGCGAAGCCGCCGGTGAAGCACATCCCGACCATGCCGACGCCGGGGCCCGGGGTGCGCGAGGCGAGGTCGCGGGCGAGCGCCTTGAGGTAGTCGGCGATCGGCCGCCGCGCGTCGAGCGCGAACGCCCGGAACTCCGCGGACACGCACAGCTTGGCGAAGGTGGAGATGCCGTATCCGGCCGACGCCTTGCGGCCCGGCTCGCCGAAGGCCGACGGCATCGCCACGGTGAAGCCCTGCTTGACCAGGTGGTCGGCGAACCCGAGCACCTCCGGCGTCATACCGGGGATCTCGGGGACGAGCACGACGCCGGGCCCGGAGCCCTTCTCGTACACCTCATGGGTGAGTCCGGCCCCCGTGAACGGAGCCCTGCGCCAGCCGGTGAGATCGGACGTCGGTGCGGTACCGGTCACGAGGGGGGTCTCCTTCGAACGGCGTCGGTCAGGCCGGGCTTCAGGGACTGGTCGTCTTCCGCGCCCGGCTCGTCCTGACGGCCATGACGGCGAAAGTGGTCAGGGCGGCGATCAGGTCGACATGGTCGATGACCTCGGTCGAGTTCTTCGCCTTGCGGATCTTGCCGGTGATGCCGACGAAGCTCGCGGTCAGCGTGCCGAGGGTGATCAGGGTGCGCACCGGGGACGCTCCCTTCCCGGGCTTCGTCGTCTCCATGGCAGCAGCCATCGTACGGCTCCTCCTTCGTGGTGGGGCGGACCGGCGGGCGGGGGCCCGTGGCGCGGTGCCCGGGCCCCCGTGCCGGTCACATCGCGTCGGTCGACTTCTCCTGCTGGGCCATCCGCTCGGACAGGATGTCCTTGGGGGTGAACCGCACGACCGGCAGCAGTCGGCTGGCGCGGTTCTGGAACTCGTTGATGAAGGGCAGCACCGCCGAGTACTTCGCCCAGATCCGCTCGCGCTCCGGGCCGGAGAGCGTCTCGGCCAGGACGTCGATCTTCTCCCGGCCGATGTTGATCTGCATGTCCGGCGTGGCCTTGCAGTTGAGGTACCAGGCCGGGTGCAGGCCCTTGGGGCCGCCGGGGATGTCGAAGTGGCCGGGTACGGCGACCGCGTAGAAGCAGCCGTTCTCGTACTGGTAGCCGACCGGTACGACGCGCTCCTTGCCGGACTTGCGCCCCTGGGTGTGCAGCAGCATGGTGTCCAGGTTGCCCATCTTGCCGCCGATGCGGCCCTGCGAGCGCTGGTACAGCCAGATGTGCATGTTCAGGAAGCCCTTGCTGACGGACTTCTGCACCTTCTTCGGGGGCTTGGAGTAGATGTAGACGTTGACGCGCATGAAGGCCCTGGCGACCGGGCCGGCGTCGAGGCCCTCGGCCGGGCGGGTGGTCCGGAACGACGACAGCGCGTCCGTCTCCTGGATCACCGGCATGGCGCCCGTCGGCTCGGCCATGGAGTCGGCCATCGGCTTCGGCGTGGTCTGCATGAGTGGTGCCCTTTCCCGAGGTGTCTGGTTCCTGGATGCCGTGGTGGGCGGCGGCGGGCTCAGGACGTGCCGGAGCCCGCCGCCTGGGTGACCGCGCTCAGCGGCTCAGCGGTTCAAAAGCTCGGAGCACCTGGCTCAGAGCACCTTCTTGCCCTTGATGCCGGCCCGGATGCTGCCGCTGAGCAGCGTGGCGCCGAGGTCGCGCATCTCCGGCGGCGCCTTGCGGATGGCCCAGTACATGAACTTCGCCATCGTCGCCGTGGTGGGCGCGATGATCCGGGTGTCCTCCGGGTCCCGCCAGCCGAAGGCCGGGTTCAGCAGCTCGCAGCGGTTGAGCTTGTCGAAGATCATGTCGGCGGCGGTGTCGCCGTCCATGTCACCGGCCTCGTACTTCTCGCAGACCTCCGCGGTGAGTTCGACGATCTCGCGCACCTCGGGCAGCGGCCACCACAGACCGGGGTACGGCACGTTCTCCAGCTCTTCCAGGTGCGACTGGTCGCGGGTGAGCGTGTAGTTGACCCGCGCACGGGTCAGCCGCATCACCCCGGGGGTGACGAAGCCGCCCCAGACCCGGAAGACCGCGTTCCACAGCCGGAAGTGGCTGAAGGAGATGTACGAGCTGTTGACCAGCTCGTCGTTGTAGTGCAGCAGGCCGCGCTCGAGCTGGTCGACGTACTCGAAGCGCTCCACCGAGAAGTCGTCGTCGTCGAGGGCCGGCAGCAGCCGCGCCATCAGCGAGTAGACGACCTCGAAGGTGTTGGACAGGCCGCGCGAGTACAGCGGGTCGAGGAAGCCGGCCGCGTGCGACATCAGGCACCAGCGGTAGCCGATGGACTGCTTGGAGCTGTACTGCAGCCGGTCGGTCGAGACCCACTCCCGTACCCGCTTGGCGCCGTCGAACTGCCGCTTCACCGCCGGGTACTTGTCCAGGAACTGGTTGAACTCCTGCTCCGGGGTGATGTCCTTCGGCTTGGGGTACGTGCGCTCGTCGATGGTGAGGCCGATGCTGCACATCGGGTTCTTCGCGTCTTTGTGGTTGTTGAACGGGATGATCCAGAACCAGCCGCGCTCGATGAGGTGGTGCAGGGTGCCGTTGTTCCACTGCGCGCGCTTGGGCGGCCGCAGGCTCTCCGGGTGGTGGCTCACCTCGTCGAACGGCTTGATCCCGATGTAGTGCGTGAACATCGAGCGGGCGTGGTGCTTGAAGCGCGCGGGCTGCTCGCGCAGGTCCATCTTCTCGGCGAGCAGCGAGCGGAAGCCGCTGGCGTCGATGAGGTAGCGGGCCCGGAAGACCTCGCCGTTCTGGCCGGTGACCGTCACCCCGTCGTCGTCGAAGTCCAGGTCCGCGACCCGCCAGTTCTGCCGGGTCGTGGTGCCGTACTTGGCGGCCACGTGGAAGTAGTACGTGTCGGTGTCCTGCCGGAACAGGTGGCTGGCCTGGGTGAGCGCCTTGGGGATGACGAACATCGTGGCTTCGCGCGGGTCGGGTTCCTTGCCGACGTCGTGCTTGACGAAGCCGAAGCTCTGCTTCCGGCCGGAGGTCGGGCCGATGTGCTTGGCCACCGACCGGTAGTCCAGCAGGTGGTGGAGCTCGGGGATGTCGAACCGCACCGACAGGATGTGCAGCCACTCGATGAGCTGCGGGGTCATCGACTCGCCGATCGCCATCCGCGGGTGGGTGGCGGCGTCGACCATCACGACCTTCTTGCCCTGGCGGGCGAGGATCGCGGCACTCACGGACCCGGCGAGGCCGGAGCCGATCACCAGGACGTCGCAGTTCTGGGTCTCGGCCGATCTCATCACCGGAACAACTGCCTTGGCCTTGCTGGGCATGGAGGCGCCCCTCTCTGCTCGAACCGACGTCTGTGTATCGGGGGCGCCTTCAGCGCCGAACCAGCGCTTGAGGGCCGGGGCGGGGTCGGTGGCGCGGGCCGAGGCCCACCCGACGTAGCCGTCCGGCCGCAGCAGTACGGTCTTGTGCCCTTCGAGGACCGTGCCGGTGGCGGGTTCGGCCGTCACCAGGTCGACGCGGTCCTTCCAGCGCGCGGCGGTGGCCGCGAGTTTCGCCCGGCGCTTCGCGTCGCCGGACAGGTCGAGCAGCACTCCGCGGCCGGTTCGCAGCAGCGCGGTGGTGCTGGACGGCCCGGAGTCCGTGCCGAGTTCGATGTGCGGCACACGGCCGCCGGTCAACGGCTCCCCGTTGCCCTCGTAGCGGATGTCGAGGCCGCTGATCATCCCCGCCAAGTGGCCGCGGACTACCGGGATGCCGCTGATCAGCTCGCCCGTGGTGGCGCGGACCGACTCGGCCTCCTGGCCGCCGAAGAGGATGACCGTCTGCGCCTCGATGTTGGACAGCACCCGCCGGCCGACCGCGTGCCGCTCGGTGTGGTAGCTGTCCAGCAGTCCGGCCGGCGCGCGTCCGGTCACCTCCGCCGCCAGCTTCCAGCCGAGGTTCACCCCGTCCTGCAGGCCGAGGTTGAGCGCCTGGCCGCCGACCGGCATCTGCCGGTGCGCCGCGTCGCCCGCCAGCAGCACCCGCCCCTGGCGGTACGAGGCCGCCTGCCGGTTGGTGTTGCCGAAGGCGTTCAGCCAGGTCGGCGTGCCACCGCTGATGTCCTCGCCGGTGACCCGGGCCCAGACCGCGGCGATCTCGGCGAACTCCGGGTCGCCGGTGCGCGGCCGGACCTCGCGGCCGAACTCGTGGACCATCACACGGGTCACGCCGTCGCGGGTGGCCGCGATGGCGACACCGTTCGGCAGCCGCTGGAAGCGCCGGTTGGGGATGTCGAGCCCCAGCACGTCGCAGCGCAGCAGCTCCTTGGTGGCGTCGGAACCGGGGAAGTCGAATCCGGCCAGGGTGCGGACCGTACTGTCCTCGCCGTCGCAGCCGACCAGATAGGCGGCGCTGAGCCGGGTGACCCCGTCCGGGGTGGCCACCTCGACCTCGACGCCGTCGTCGGAGGTGGTCAGGCCGAGTAGCTCGTGCTCGCGCCTGACCACCGCGCCGAGCCCGGTGGCCCACTCGGCCAGCAGCTCCTCGACCCGCGCCTGCGGGACCTTCCACTGGCCCGGCCAGCGGGTGGTCGGCTCCGTCAGGTCCAGGGGCAGTCCGCCGAAGTGGCCCATCGGGTCGTTCGGCACCGTGCCCAGACCGTCCAGCAGACCGCGCTGGTCGAGGAGTTCCATGGTGCGGGCGTGCAGGGTGGAGGCCCGGGACTCGGTGGTGGGTGCGGCCAGCCGCTCCAGCACGATCACCTCGGCCCCGCCGAGCCGGAGTTCGCCGGCCAGGATCAGTCCGACGGGGCCGGCGCCGACGATGATGACCTGGGTGTCCATGTCAGTGCCGGCCTTCGGCGTAGTCCTTGGCGTGGCCCAGCGTGGCGCGGCTGTTGGTGCTCAGCGCGTTCTGGACGAAGGTCCGCGCCTCGGCGACACCGGCGTCCTCGCCCAGGATCTTCGTGATGTTCTCGGTGTTGATCACCACGGTGTGCTGGGAGGTGGCAAGGACGCCGTCGCCGTCCTCCTCGAATAGCCAGTAGCCGGTGTGCAGCGTCATCAGCGCGGGCACCGTGATCTGCTTGTAGACGATCCTGTTGTGCGGGAAGGTCACGCGCACCGACTTGGTGGTGTGCGAGGAGCCGTCCTTGGTGAGGGTGTCCATCTCCAGGATCTGCAGCCCCGGCGTCTCCTCCTCCAGCGAGACCCTGGCCACGTGCGGCAGCCGCTCCTTCCACAGGTGGGCGTCGTTGATGAAGTCGTAGACGTCCTTGGCCGAGCCGTCGATACGGACGGTGTCGGCGAAGGAGAGCAGCAGCTCGTCGGCCGAGCCGACGACCAGCTCCACGTTGGTCTTCAGTGCCGCGAGCTCGGAGCGGCTGTTGCGGTCCACCGCCTCGTCGATCCAGGCCAGGCCCTCGGGGTCGTCGTCGATCGCCCGGTAGTCGTGCAGCAGCCGCACCCGCGACTCGGTGTCGGAGACCGGCTCGATCACCCAGGTGCCGCCCATCGCGGCGACCGGCGGGGCGGAGACCTCCTGGCGGAACTCGATCCGCCGCGCGACCGGGTCGAGCACCCGGCGCGACGTCCAGTTCTTGGCCGCGCCGTTGGCGGTGGCCCAGATACGGATCCGCTCCTCGTTGTCGGAGCGCTCCACGTGGTCGACGAAGACGGTCGGCGGGAAGATCCGCGGCCAGTTCTCCACCTCGGCGATCAGCCGGTAGACCGCGGCGGCCGGCGCGTTCACCGTGATCTCGTGTTCCACCTCGCGGTGGCCTATCTGCGACATGCTCGTTCCCCTCACGCGAGTAGGTCGGAAATCCGTGGGTCTCAGAAGTTGCCGAGGCCGCCGCAGACGTTGATGGCCTGTGCGGTGATCGAGGCGGCGGTGTCGGTGGCCAGATAGCCGACCAGACCGGCGACCTCCTCGGGCGTGGAGTAGCGGCCGAGCGGGATCTTCGACTGGAACTTCTGCAGGATCTCGCCCTCGGAGGTCGAGTAGGCGGCCGCGTAGCCCTGCCGGACGCGCTGCGCCATCGGGGTCTCGACATAGCCGGGGCAGACCGCGTTGACGGTGATGCCGGTCGGCGCCAGCTCGTTGCCCAGCGCCTTGGTGAAGCCCACGACGCCGTGCTTGGAGGCCGAGTACGGGGCGCCGAGCACGACGCCCTGCTTGCCCGCGGTGGAGGCGATGTTGATGATCCGGCCGCGGTCGCGGTAACGCATCCCGCCGGTGTTGAGCACCTCGCGCGTCATCAGGAAGACGCTGTTGAGGTTGGTGTTGACGACGTCGAACCATAGGTCGTCGTCGATGTCGGCGGTGACGCCGCCGCCGCTGCGCCCGGCGTTGTTCACCAGGACGTCCACCGGGCCGAACCGCTCGACGGCGGCCAGCACGAACGCCTTGATGTCGGCCGGGGACTTGACGTCGCAGGCGGTGCCGTCGACGTCCAGGCCCTCGTCCCGCAGTTCCTTGACGGTCACCTGCACGCTCTCCGCGGTGCGCGCGCAGATGAACACCTGGTGCCCCTGCGCGGCCAGCGCCCTGGTGACGGCGAGCCCGATTCCGCTGGTGGCCCCGGTGACGAGAGCGACCCGCTGCCCCTCTGTCGACATGCCTTACTCCTCCGACTCGGTACCGCTCGAATCCGCTTGATGTCACGCCTGAATGCGTGTGCGTGCTGGTGTGCGTGCGTGCTGGTCCGGCGCCGCCGCCGCGCCTCGGGAGCACGGCGGCGGCACCGCGTGGGGGGAGTTCGCGGCGGCTCAGGCCGCGCGTTCCGCGGCGAGCTGCTCGTTGACGACCGCGAGCAGCGCCCGCGGGGTCTCGACGACGGTGACCGAGGTGTCCTCCAGCTCGATCCCGTGCTCGCGCTCGATCCGGCTGCCGGTCTCCAGCAGTGCCAGCGAGTCGTAGCCGAGGTCCTCGAAGCTCGTGTCGAGGATGTCGCCGTCGAGGTCGATGGTCTCGTCCTGGCCGGCGGCCTCCCGCAGGATGCGCTTGAGGTCGTCGATCGTGAGTTGTCCGGCCATCTCGGCCCCTTCCCTGAGTGTGGTGGTCCGCGACGGGGTCACTTGGCGACCCGGCGCACGACCATCGCTGAGTTGAAGCCGCCGTAGCCCCGGGCGATGACCAGGGCCGCGTCGACCGTCGCCGCCCTGGGCCGGTCGAGTACGAGGTCCAGGCCGTACTCGTCGGCGGGCGCGACATTGGTGGTGGGCGGGATGACCCCGTCCCGTATCGACAGCAGCGCGGCGGCCGTGTCGAGCGAGGCGGCCCCGGAGTAGAGCCGGCCGGTCATCGTCTTGGGCGCGGTGACCGGGACCCCTCGGGGGCCGAAGACCGCGTTGATGGCGTCGGCCTCGACGCGGTCCAGTTCGGGTACGGCGGCGGCGTCGGCGAACACCACGTCGATGTCGGCCGCCGTCAGACCGGCGTCGGCCAGCGCGGTGTCGATCGCCCGCCGCAGCCCCGGCTCGCGTCCGCTGCCCGGCCTGGGGTCGAACGTCGAGCCGTAGCCCGCGATCTCGCCGTAGATCCGGGCGCCGCGCTCGCGTGCGGAGGCCGCGTCCTCGACGATCAGCAGCGCGCCGCCCTCACCGGGGACATAGCCCTCGGCGTCGGCGGCGAACGGCCGGTACGCCGTGGCCGGGTCGTCGCTGGTGCTCAGCCGCCCGGCGGCGACCTGCGCGATCCAGCCCCAGGGGCAGATCGAGCCGTCGACGCCGCCGGAGACGATCAGCCGGCTGCCCTTGCGGACCTGCCGCCTGGCCTGCGCGACGGCGTCCAGGCCGCCCGCCTGGTCGGAGACGACGACACCGCTGGGGCCCTGCATGCCGTTGCGGATGGAGATCTGGCCGGTGTTGACCGCGTAGAACCAGGCGAAGGACTGGTACGCGCTGACGTGCTGGCCGCCCTTGCTCCACAGCTTCTGCAGTTCGTTCTGGCCGAACTCGAAGCCGCCGGAGGAGCTGGCGGTGATCACGCCCATGTCGAACTGCCGCCACTCGTCGAGCTTGACGCCCGCGTCGGCGAGCGCCCAGTCCGCCGCGACCAGGGCGAGCCTGGTCATGTGGTCGGTCTGCGGGATGAGCCGTCCCGGCAGATGGTCGGTGGCGACGAAGCCGGGAACCTCGCCCGCCAGCTTGGACGGGTAGCCGCTGGCGTCGAACCGCTTGACCGGTCCGATGCCGCTGCGCCCCTCGCGGGTGGCGCTCCAGAAGTCGTCGGTGCCGAGCCCGTTGGGCGCGGTGACGCCGATGCCGGTGACCACTACGGAAGTGCTCATGCCACCCTCCGCAGCACCATCGCGCTCTGGAAGCCGCCGAAGCCGCTGCCGACGGTCAGCACGGTGTCGGTCGTCCACTCCCTGGCCTTGAGCGGTACGTAGTCCAGGTCGCACTCCGGGTCGGCCTCGTGCAGATTGGCCGTCGGGGGCACCAGGTTGTTCTCGATGGCCAGCGCGGACGCGGCGATCTCGATCGAGCCGATGGCGCCGAGCGAGTGCCCGACCATCGACTTGATGGAGCTCATCGGGGTCCGGTAGGCGTGGTCGCCGAGGATCCGCTTGACGGCCGCCGTCTCGTGGCGGTCGTTCTGCTTGGTCCCGGAGCCGTGGGCGTTGACGTAGTCGATCTGGTCGGGGTTGATCTGCGCCTCGTCCAGTGCGGTACGGATGGCCTCGGCCATCTCCAGCCCGTCGGGCCGCAGTCCCGTCATGTGGAAGGCGTTGGAACGGGTCGCGTAGCCGGCGATCTCGGCGTAGATGTGCGCGCCGCGCGCCTTGGCCCGCTCGTACTCCTCCAGCACGAACATCGCCGAGCCCTCGCCCAGGACGAACCCGTTGCGGGACTTGTCGAACGGCCGGGAGGCGTGCTCCGGGTCGTCGTTGCGCGAGGTGGTCGCCTTGATGGCGTCGAAGCAGGCCACCGTGATCGGTGAGATCGGGGCGTCGGTGGCGCCCGCGATCATCACGTCGACGCTGCCCTCGCGGATCAGCTCGGTCGCGTAGCCCACCGAGTCGAGCCCCGAGGTGCAGCCGGTCGAGACGACGGTTGCCGGTCCCTCGGCGCCCACCGACCAGGCGACCTCGCTCGCGAACGAGCTGGGCACCAGGTAGTCGTACAGATGCGGTACCGCGTACCGGTGGTCGTTGAGGTCCAGGCGCCCGCCGTCACTGGTGACGCGGTACTCCTGGTCCAGGCCCATGGTGGCGCCGACCGCGCTGCCGACGGTCACGCCGGTGCGGTAAGGATCAATATCGTCGGTCTCCAGTCCGCTGCCCGCCACCGCCTCCGCCGCGGTGACGACCGCGAACTGCGCGGCCCTGTCCATCCGGCGGATCTCCTGCGGGCTCAGTCCCAGTGCCTCCGGGTCGAAGTCGACCTCGGCCGCCACGCGGGACCGGAACGGGGTGGGGTCGAAAAACGTGATCGCTCTGGTCGCGGTCCGGCCGTCGCTCAGCAGACTCCAGAAGTCCTTCACGCCGACACCCCCCGGCGCTACGACCCCAATACCGGTTATCACCACTCGCCGCCCCATGTGGACGCCGCTCCCTTCGGGAAGAAGTCGGTCACTCAGCCGTGGAGGACCAGTGATAGAAACGCGTGGCCATCGCGTCGGCCGGGGACCGCCAGGTCGCCGGGTTGTAGGCCTCGATGTAGGGCTTCAGGTCGTCGCTGATCTGAATGAAGCGCGGGTGGGTCTTGGTCTGCTCGATGGCCGACCCGCCGTGCTCCGAGTCGAAGTCCTGCAGGTGGAAGTAGAGGCCGTTGTAGGAGAAGAGCTCCCGGCGTCGGGTGCCCATCAGACCGGGCATCTCGGTCTGGTCGAAGTCGCCGAAGATTTTGGCCACTTCCTCCGCGGATTGCGGCAGCATGCGCGCCACGATCAACGTGCTGTGCATGTTCGCTCCTTGTGATGGGAGGGGAACTACGGTCGGCGCCCCGGGGCGGCCGGTGTCCGGCCCCCGCGGGATCGCTCGGCGCGGCGGCTGAAGCAGTCGTGCGCGTCGGCCTCCGAGTAGTAGGTGCGGCCGGCCCGTTGGCGCCGCCGCCAGCGCTGTTCGCTGGCGAGGCGGTACACGGTGCCGACCGGGGTGCTCCACAGCCGCGCGATGTCGGCGGCGGTGAGCCAGCGCTCGGCGACGGCGGTCGCGGCGGCGGTCACCGGGGCCGCGGGTGCGGTCGCGGCTGCCGGTGCGGACGCGGTCGCGGGTGCGGTGCCGGTCGCGGGTGCGGTGCCGGTCGCGGCCGCCTCACCCCGTGCGGCGGCCGCGTGCTGCGGCATCAGGCGGCGCAGCGCGGTCCACTGGTGACCGGCCCAGGCGTGCCGCGGGTCCGCGTCGCAGCTCACGGTGGGGTACGCGGCCGGCGCGCCGGTGCGCACCGTCGCGGAGAGGGTCCCGTCGCAGCCGGGCTCCACACAGCCGCCCAGGCCGATCCGGCGGACCTGTTCGGGGTGCGCCACCCGGCGCGCCCTGGTCACCAGCCGGGCCACCTCGCGGGTGGCCTCGGCCGCGGCCGGGTGCGCGGCGAGCCAGTCGGCATGCCGCAGCAGGAACACCGACAGGTGGGTGATCGAGCGCTCGGGCGGCGCCAGCCGTCGCTCCTGCGCGACCAGTCCGCTCCACGAGCCGAGCACCGCGAGGATCGCCGCGCGCGCTTCGGCGGCTGCGGGGTTGAACGGCAGCCCGGGCAGCGGGCCGCCGCTGGTGCGCTCCCGCAGCCCCTTGGCGGACGCGCCGCCGAGGACCCGCTCGCAGTCCCGGTAGAGATCGGGCAGCACCCTGATGCCGAGCGCCAGCCTGCGGTGGCACCCGGTGCACAGCCGGTATCCGCCGGCCGCGCGCCCGGGGTGGCGGCCGTCGGTCCGCCGCCCGGCGCACTCATGGCCCTCGCAGGTGCTGGTCGCGGCGTCCACGGCCGTCATGCCGTGGACCCGGACCGGTCGAGCGCCGGGCCGAGCCGGAAGCCGACACCGCGCACGGTGACGATCCACTCCTTGGCGCCCAGCTTGGTGCGCAGACTGCTGACATGGGTGTCGACGGTGCGGCGCGACCAGGAGTCACCCCACACCTGCTGCATCAGCCGCTTGCGGGTGATGACGATGTCCTGGTGCGACGCCAGTAAGTAGAGGACGTCGAACTCCTTGCGGGTGACCTCTATATGGCGTCCGTCGAGCCGCACCTCGCGCGACCCGGCGTCGATCCGCAGCCCGCCGCAGGAGATGACCCGCGCCGACGTAGGTTCGGGCCGGGCCCGCCGCATCACCGCGTCCATCCGCGCCATCAGCTCGCGGAACCCGTACGGCTTGACGAGGTAGTCGTCCGCGCCCGCCTGGAGGCCGAGCACCCGGTCGAGTTCCGTGCCGCGCGCGGTGACCGCGATCACCGCCACGTCGCAGACCGACCGGATGCCGCGGCAGACCTCGAGTCCGTCGAGGTCGGGCAGGTCGAGGTCGAGCAGTACCAGGTCCGCGTCCTCGTAACTGCGCAGCGCGGCGCCGCCGGTACCGACCGACTCGACTTCGTGCCCGTGCCGCCGCAGGCCCCGTACCAGGGACTCCGCGTCGTCGGCGTGCGGTTCCACGACCAGTACCCGCCAGCTCACGGACGGCCTCGGCACTCCTCGTACCGGATGAGCGGTACGTGTCTCGGGGCGACGGACGTTTGGGGACGCACTGGGGGCTGGTATATGAGGCTTCAGGAGGTCTATCCGACTCATGGGTCCGCCCTTGGTGACGCTCAGGTCCTCGTACGACCTGGGCCTGATCGATTCGTTGGACTGCTCGTCAACATCCGGCCATCGCGGGCCCGTCGGCACTCGGCCCACCGTCCGTGCACGCGTCGTCAAGAACCTGACCGGTCACCTGCGAGAGCGAGCGCTTCGAGAGTCGAGGCACACTGCCGTGAATCGAATGTCGCGAACACCTGGGCCTGGGGGGCGATCCGGCGGCACAGACCGCCGAGCACCTTTCCGGGGCCGATCTCGATGAACGTGCCGACTCCGGCGCCGGACATCCGGGTGACGGTGTCGGTCCAGCGCACCCGGCCGGTGAGCTGGCGTCTGAGCACCTGCCGGGCCTCGGCGCCGTCGCTGACCGGCTCCGCGGTGACCGACGAGATCATCTCGACGACGGGGTCCCGGAATTCGACCGCCTCCAGCGCGGCCGAGAACTCGTCCTCGATCTCGCTCATCAGGCTGCAGTGGAAGGGCGCGCCGACATCGAGCGCCACCGCGCGGCGGGCCCCGGCGTCCTTGGCGGCCGCCATGGCCCACCGCACCGCCTCGTCCTGGCCGGAGACCACGACCTGCGTGTGCTCGTTGTCGTTGGCGATCTCGACGATCTGCCCGGTGGCCTGGGCGGCCTGCGCGCAGAGCTTCTCGACGTCCTCGATCGGCAGGCCGAGTACGGCCGCCATCGCGCCGGGGACGCGGTCGTTGACGCCCGCCATGAGGGTGCCGCGCAGCCGTACCAGCCGGAGCGCGTCGGTCCATTCGAGGATTCCCGCCGCGACCAGTGCCGTGTACTCACCGAGGCTGTGGCCCGCGACCACGTCGGGGGCGAGCCCCTGCGGCCGGAGGGCCTGCCAGGTGCACAGGCTGGTCAGGAAGATGGCGGGCTGGGTGATGGAGGTGTCCCGGAGGGCCTCCACGGGCCCTTCCCAGCACAGTTGTGACAGTGGAAGGCCAAGTATCTCGTCAGCGGTGCGGTAATAGGTGTCGACCAGTTCCGGAAACTCTCCGGAGAGGTCGAGCCCCATTCCCACCTTCTGCGATCCTTGGCCGGGGAAGACGAAGCCGATCCTGTCCATGCGCCGCAGGCTCCTTCCGGCCTTTCGCGGTGCCAGGTGACGGGCGGTCAGGGTGGCCCCCGGGTGTACGGGGGGCGTCCATGACGAAGCCCCGCTGCGACAAGGCGCTCACGGGGCTGGGTGGTTCGGCGGGCCGACGCGGACGCGTAACGCCGCGGGTAAGATCACGAAAGAGGGATCCAGGGAGTTAGCTCCCTGCTCCAAGGCCGGATCTGGGCATACCTCGGCCGCCGAAAGTATCGTGACAGTCCCCGGCGGCGGATGTCAACTTCGCTTGGCCACCAGGGAGTTTGCGCGGCCCGATCTTCATTACGGCACCCGTACGTCGAGCATTTCGGAAGTTCCGGTCACAAATGCTCACTCCGGCTGACACGTCATCAGAACGTGATTGCGAGCGTGGGCCGGCCCGGCGGTGTCACGGAACCGGGTAGCCAGTTTTTACGTGCTTCTTTCCCGGCCAATGAGGCGCCGGTCAGAGCCGCCCGTGGCTTGATCGTCGCAGGTAGAGCGGGTGTGGACGGCTCCTGGGTTTGCATGTATCGTCGCCTGCCAAACGCGAACATCCGTATGCTGTAAGCCAGTACATGACTCGGGAGCGGGGGTTCCGGATCGTTATGAACACGGATTTAACGCGACAGGCCCAACTGGACTCATCGTGGCCACCACGGCGTTTCCCTTCGCCGGTAACCTCGCCGTCAAGGCGGGGCACACCAGGCACAGTGGAGCGGCCGTTCACTACAGGGCGCTGCAGGAGCGTTTCTCCAGGTCATCCACGGATGACCGGCGGTAACTCGGCTCCTCTGCCGTCGGCTCCGGGCACTGCCCGGGGAACCGTCGGCTGCCTCTGCGCGTACGCAGAGACCGGCCAGGCCCGGACCGGCATCAGCGGTCGGCTGGCCCCACCACGCGTGGCACGGACGACGACGTCCCGCTTCGGCGATGCCACGTCACTCGCGCGCCCGGAAATCTCCCACACATGTGCAGTCTCCTCACGGTGCACGCCTCCCTGAACGGGTGTGCCCCGCGGGCCTGAGGTCCGCGGAAACGCGGGCGTCATCAGCTCGCGCGACACGGTCCGGCAGCTCGATCCGCCGGCCCGATCAGTACGGCGTTGAGATGGTCCAGGCGTTGCTCTGAGTAGTTCGTGTTGCTCCGAGCAGTACCTCGCGCCTGGAGTACGTCGACAGGTTCCGGATCCAGCGGTCGCCACTGATGGTTGCCATCAGCGGCAGCCGACGCACGGCCATGTTCCGACGCGACGTCGCTCACCTGCACCGATGACGTCCTTCGGCATGTCCTTGGCGGGGCGTGCGCCACGCGGTCACCAGGCCGTCCGGCGGGTTCGCTCTGCGACAGCCACCTTCCGACATCATGACCATCAGGTGACGAAAATGAATTCATCTCTGTGTGTGGGACAGAAATGCGGCACCATGCCGCACGCCACGCGACCTCGACGCACCGCGGCTCCCGGGCTGCGGCTCTGCACCACGTGCTACCACGATCTCAAGGCGAACCTCCTGGAGCTGCCGGAGATCTACGACGACTGCGAGTCGGTACTGCACCCGCGCCGAAATCCGACGCTCCAACGGGTCAGCGGCAGCCGCCAGTCGACCGGGATCCGGCTGGACGAGGCGGCGATAACCGCCCGCTCCAGCATCATCGGGTTCCTGGCCTCCTGGTCGGCGATGGTGGCCGACGAGCGGTCGGTGACCCGGCCCGCGCACCGGCGGCCCGATCATCTGGCGGACTTCCTGATCAGCCATCTGAACTGGCTGCTCGCCCACCAGACGGCCGGCGATTTTGCGGAGGAGATCGCCGACATCACCCGTAGGGCACGGCGTTCGGCGTACACGCAGCCCGCGCTGCGCATCGATCTAGGGCAGTGCATTCACTCAGATTGTGGCGCGGACATGACTACGGCGCCCTCCGCTCGCGACGGGCGGCGCACCAGGGAAGTGAGCTGCACGGCGGGGCACACCTGGCAGCCGCACCAATGGCTGCTGCTTTCCCGGCAGATTCAGCAGACACGCCACATCCGCGGCACCGCGGGGGCGGCGACACAATCCGAGCGCCCGGAGGATGCGGCATGAATCCGCCACCGCGCCACAGAAGTCGGCTGGTTCCGACCCAACTCGCGGCCCTGGCCGCCGGTGTTTCCGAGGCGACCATCAGGAAATGGGCGAGTCGCGGCAAGATCACCCGCTACGGCAGTCCCGGTCGCGCTCAATATGATCTCGACGAGTTGCTGGAACGTGTGGCGGCGAAAGCCGAAACAGCAGCCGTCGAGGAATGATCGGAATCCCTTCGGGATCGCACAGGCTATTCGCACAAAGTATCGGCGTCCGCGCGTTCTCGAATGGGAACGCATAGCCGAATCATATGAATACGGGGACCCCTGCCCGCCGCACCGATGGCGAGGCGGGGCTTCTCCGGTTGTGGGTACGGATCCGGTGGTCCGTGGCAGTGTGGCGTGACTCACGCCACACCACGCCCATCACGTGCATAATTGTGCTTGCTTCGGTCTCGTTTCGAGCAGAAACACTCATCTACACTGGCCGAGTAGCTCGCACTACCGCACGCCGCCCGCACCGAGGAGCCCCGATGCCGTCCACCCCGTCCCTCACCACCACCGAGATCGCGACGCAGCCCGAGTGCTGGCAGCGGGCCGCCCCTCTCGCCGCCGCCGAGGCGGCGAAGCTGCCCAAGGACGGCGAGCGGATCGCGGTGATCGGCTGCGGCACCTCATGGTTCATGGCGCAGTCCTACGCCGCGCTGCGCGAGCAGGGCGGACACGGCGAGACCGACGCCTTCGCCGCCTCGGAGTTCCCCTTCGGCCGCGGCTACGACCGCGTGCTGGCGATCACCCGCTCGGGCACCACCACCGAGGTGCTGCGCGCGTGCGAGCGCCTGAGCGGCGTCGTGCCCGTCACCGCGATCACCGCCGACCCGAAGACCCCGGTCATGACGGCCGCCGACGATGTCGTCGTGCTGGACTTCGCCGACGAGGGCTCGGTGGTGCAGACCCGGTTCGCCACCACCGCGCTGGCCCTGCTGCGGGCGCACCTCGGCGACGACCTCGACGCCCCGGCCGCCGACGCGGGCCGGGCCGTCACCGCGGAGCTGCCCGAGGGCGTGCTGACCGCGGACCAGTTCACCTTCCTCGGCACCGGCTGGACCTACGGTCTGGCGCAGGAGGCCGCCCTCAAGATGCGCGAGGCCGCGGGCGCCTGGACCGAGAGCTACCCGGCGATGGAGTACCGGCACGGCCCGATCAGCATCACCGGCCCCGGCCGCGTGGTGTGGGTCTTCGGCGCGCTCCCCGACGGGCTGGCCGACGACGTCGCCTCGGTCGGCGGCCGCCTGGTGGCGGGTTCCACCACCGAACCGGGCGCCCTCGACCCGCTGGCCGACCTGATCCGGGCCCAGCGGCTCGCGGTGGCCATCGCCGAGAGCAAGGGCTACGACCCCGACCGCCCGCGCAACCTGACCCGCTCGGTCGTCCTGTCCTGAGGTTCGTCCTGTCCTGATGTTCGTACGGGCCCGAGCTGCCTCGGGCCCGAGGTGCGCACCGTCCTGAGGGATGTCGCGTCCTGACGGATGTCGCGTCCTGGCGGTCGTCGTGTGACGGCGGCCCGCCGGGCAGCGGCGTCCCGTCAGGACGCGCACCGCACCGCACAGCACCGCACCGCTCCTGCTCCCGCTCCCACCCGCACGCCGCACCCGAGGGACCCCATGCCTGCTGTCGACACCGCTGATCTCGTCACCGCCGCCCGCGCCAAGGGTCAGGGCGTCGCCGCGTTCAACGTCATCACCCTGGAACACGCCGAGGCGATCACGGCGGCCGCCGAGGCCGCGGGTCTGCCGGTGATCCTCCAGGTCAGCGAGAACGCCGTGAAGTTCCACGGCGGACGGCCCGAGCCGCTGCTCGCGGGGACCGCGGCGATCGCGGCCGGCGCGACGGTGCCGGTCGCCCTGCACATGGACCACGTCGAGAGCGAGGAGCTGCTGCGCGCGGGCGTGGCGGCCGGGGTCTCCTCGGTGATGTTCGACGCGTCGAAGCTGGAGTACGCGGAGAACGTCCGGGCCACCGCCCGCAATGTGGAGTGGGCGCACGCCCGCGGCGTCTGGGTCGAGGCCGAACTCGGCGAGGTGGGCGGCAAGGACGGCGCTCACGCGCCCGGCGTGCGCACCGACCCCGCCGAGGCCGCGGAGTTCGCCGCCGCCACCGGGGTGGACGCGCTGGCCGTCGCGGTCGGCAGCTCGCACGCGATGACCGAGCGCACCGCCCGCCTCGACCACACCCTGATCGCCCGTCTGCGCACGGCCGTCTCCGTACCGCTGGTGCTGCACGGCTCGTCCGGGGTGTCCGACGAGGAGCTGCGGCAGGCGGTGGCCGCGGGCATGGTGAAGATCAACATCGGCACCGCGCTGAACATCGCCTTCACCGCCGGGGTCCGCGACCACCTCGCCGCGCACCCCGACACCGTCGACCCCCGCCGCTACCTGCGTCCTGCCCGCGACGCGATGGCCGCCACCGCGGAGCACCTGCTGCGCGTCGTCGCGGGCGGCTGAACCCTCGGGCCGGCTACTTCGGCGGCATCAGCACGGTGTCGATGATCTGCACGGTGGCGTTGGAAGTGCTGACGTTGCCGCAGACCACGTTCGCCGTGCCGTTGACCTTGTACGCCTCACCCGATCCCGAGGTCATCAGGGTGCCCTTCTCCAGCGTGGTGTACGTGCCCTTCGCCAGGCCGTCGGGAGCCTTCACCGGCTGCCCGACCACGTGGTAGGTCAGGATCTTGGTGAGCGTCGCCTTGTCGGCGAGCACCTTGTCCAGGTCGGCCTTCGGGATCTTGGCGAAGGCGGCGTTGGTCGGCGCGAACACCGTGATGTTCTGGGCGTTGTTGAGGGTGTCGACCAGGCCCGCCTTCTTCACCGCCGCCACCAGGGTGGACAGCGCCGGGTTGTGCGAGGCGGCGGTCGCCACCGGGTCCTTGGCCATCCCGTCGAAGCTGCCCGCGCCGTCCTTGGGCACCGAGGCGCAGCCCGGCCCGAAGGGCGCGTTCATCGCGGCGGCCGTGGCCGGCGCGTCGGTGGTCGCGGGCGCCGCCGCCGCGCTGCTGGGGGCGCTGGAGTCGGCGGACGACGAGTCCTTGCTGTCGCTGGAACACGCGCTGAGCGCGAGCGGCAGTACGGCGGCGGCCGCGACGGCCAGGGCGAGCTTGCGGGTACGCGGGGCGTTCATGACGTCTCCTGAGGAGTGGGGTACGAAGGGGCTGTACGGATGGGCGGTACGCATCGGCGCTACGGATTCCGGGTCGCGGCTCAGTCCACGCTGACCACCACCGAGTGCCAGCCGGTCGCACCGTTGGGGACGGTCCCCACCCGGTGATCGGTCTGTGTGGCGCCCTCGCGGTCGGTCGCGCGGACTTCGAGCGTGTGGCTGCCGGGGGTGGCGTCCCACTCCCACATCCACTGCCGCCAGGTGTCGAGGGAGTCCTCGGCCGCGAGCCGGGCGGTGTGCCACGGGCCGCCGTCGACCCGTACCTCGACCCGGTCGATGCCGCGGTGCTGTGCCCAGGCCACCCCGGCCACCGGCACCCGGCCCGCTTTCGGGCTGGCGAAGGGCTTCGGGGTGTCGATCCGCGACTCGGTCTTGATCGGCGCCTGCGCGGACCAGCTGCGCCGCACCCAGTAGGCGTCGTACGCGTCGAAGGTCGTCAGCTCCAGCTCACTCAGCCACTTGCAGGCCGAGACGTAGCCGTAGAGCCCGGGGATCACCACCCGGACGGGGAAGCCGTGGGCGAAGGGCAGCGGCTGACCGTTCATGCCCACCGCGAGCATCGCGTCCCGTCCGTCGAGGACCGTCTCCACCGGTGAGCCGATGGTCATGCCGTCGACCGAGCGGGCCACGAGCTGGTCGGCCCGGCCGCCACGCGACGGCGCCCGCACCCCGGCCTCCCGCAGCAGATCGGCCAACCGCACCCCGATCCAGCGGGCGTTGCCGACATACGGCCCACCCACCTCGTTCGACACGCAGGTCAGCGTGATGTCCCGCTCGATCAGCTCCCGGCGCAGCAGGTCCTGGTACGAGTAGGTCATCTCCCGTGCCACGCCCGTCCCGTGGAGCCGCAGCCGCCAGCTGGTGGCGTCCACCTTCGGCACCACCAGGGCGGTGTCGACCCGGTAGAAGGACGCGCTGGGCGTGACGAACGGGCTCACCCCGGCGATCCCCAGATCGGCCCCGCGCGGCACGGCGGCCGCCCGTGACGCGGGCACCGGCAGCACCACCGCGTCCCGTGAGGCGCTGGCCGCCGCCCCCTTACGGTCGTTGAGCGCCCGGCCCACCGCCCCGGCCCCCGCCGACGCCACCGCCGCGGCGGCCGCCGCCAGGACGAACCCGCGCCGGTCGAACACCGCCCCGGCTGGCGTGCTCGTGGCTTCCGGCGCGGTCTCCTCTTCAGCAGGCTCCTGGCCTGCCGTCCGGGGCCGCGGGACGAGACGGGCCGTCAGCAGCCATAAGGTGGCCGCGCCCGCCACGGCGCCGAGCAGGGAGGGGAACGGGTCCAGGGGGTGGTTGTCGGGGCGGCTGTGCGCGGCGAGGGCGCCGAGCACGCCGAACGCCAGGACGCCCACACATCCGGTGCGCCGGAAGCGGAGCGAGAGGACCCCGACCGCGAGGGCGAGGAGTGCCAGCGTGGCGACGATCCCGAGTTGCAGCACCAGCTTGTCGTTGGTGCCGAAGTGCCGTACTGCGTAATCCTTGAGGGAGACCGGCGTCCGGTCGATGGCCGCGCCGCCGACCGCCAGTACGGGGCTCGCCTCCGGCCGGGCGGCCGCGGCGGCCAACTCGGCGACACCGAGGGAGACCGCCGCCGCCAGCAGCCCGCTGACCGCGCCGAGCCCGACCCGCAGCCATCGCGCGCGGCGGCCCAGACCGTCAGGACCGACGTCCGGACCCGGCGACCGCTGGATCGCTGCCCTGTCACCGGAGTTGTCGCGCTGCTCTTCGCTCACACCCCCCATTCGTCGCCGCGTGGTCCACGGCTTGGTCGATCACCCGATCGGGTGACGCGAGCCCTTGTCAGGCGGGCGCCGCGGGGAAGGGCAGCAGCGCCACCGGGGCTGTGGTGGGGTGCGCGGACCCACCCGCCGGCTCCACGGTCACGCCCATGCCGGAGGCGCCGTCGATCCGCCCGTCGAGCACCAGCGCGTGGTGGGTGACCGTCGGATCCATCAGCCCCGCCGGACGCATGGTCCCCGCGTCGTTGAACCACAGCTCGTACGTCCTGCCGTCCGCCAGCGTCGGCATCCCGCTGGCCAGGAAGGCGGCCTTCCCCAGGCTGTGCGAGACGACCACCGTGGCGGTCGTGCCGCCGCCCAGCCGGTGCGTCGACGAGGTCGCGTCGGGCGCCGCCAGCACCTGGGAGAGCGCGGCGGCCTGCTGCTCGACCCGGTCGGCGCGCTGCCGCGCGTCGTCGGCGCTCTGGTGCTGCCAGACCGCGACGCCGCCCAGGGCGACGGCCCCGGCCAGGCACGCAGCCAGTGCGTACCGCGACACCCGCCGCACCCCCGGCACCCGGGCCGTCAGCCCACGCCGTCCGTGGTGGGGCACCACCGGCGGCTCCTGCCGTACCGTCGCGATCCGCCGCAGCACCTGCTCGCGCATCTGCGGCGGCGGCGCCGCCCCGGCGGCCAGGCCCAGCCTGCCCGCGGTCGCGCTCAGCTCGCGTACCTCCTGCGCGCAGGCCGGACAGTCCGCGAGATGCCGTTCGAACTCCTCGCGCTCCCGGTCGGGCAGCGCGTGCACGGCGTACGCCCCGGTCAGAGTGTGCAGCTCGGCGCTCATGCGGTCACTCCCAAGCAGTCGCGCAGGCGGATCAGCCCGTCCCGCAGCCGGGTCTTGACGGTGCCCAGCGGCGCCGCGAGCAGCTCGGCGACCTCCCGGTAGGTGAGGCCCTGGTAGTACGCGAGGGTCACCGCCTGCCGCTGCAGCTCGGTCAGTGTGCGCATGCACCGCCGCACCTGCTGGCGCTCCAGCCGCGCCTCCACCTGCTCGGTCACCTCGTCGAAGGCCGGGGTGTGCTCCAGCAGCGCCGCCCGGTGCTCGCGGCCGGTGGACGCCTGCGCGGAGCGCACCCGGTCGACGGCGCGGCGGTGGGCCATGGTCATCACCCAGGTCATGACGCTGCCCCGGGACGGCTGGAAGCGGCTCGCGGTCTGCCAGACCTCGACCAGCACCTCCTGCGCGACCTCCTCCGACTGGGCGGGGTCGCGCAGCACCGACCGGACCAGGCCGAGCACCGGTCCGGCCACCGCGTCGTACACGGCGCCGAACGCCTCCTCGTCACCCCGGGCCACCGCGACCAGCAGTTCCTGGAGGTCCGGTCCGGCTCCGGCGTCGTCCGCCGACCTCACGGCTTCCCTCATCTGCTTCCATCCCGTCCGGACCCGCCCCTGCGGGTCTCCGCCAGGTATTCGTAGCCGCGGCGCGGGCGGATTGGCCGTGGGCGCGTTTTCCGCTGCCGCGCTCCGGACGCGGCGGCCTCAGCCCCTGGTACCAGTCTGGCGCAGGAGGGGCACGCCGACCGGTCGAGCGCCGCCTCTCCCTGATCCGCCGTAACCCGTTCGCCACGTTTGTCACCGTTACGCGGGTTCCGTGTCACGAAAGATCAACAAGCCATGCGGGGGCCGCTGTTGCGTCGTTGGCCGGGTGAGGGTGCTGATCAACAGCAATCACCGTAGGGAGATGCGCGAGATGACCGACCGGACCCTGTGGTCGTACGCCGAGATCGCCGCACACATCCGCGTGCAGGTCGACACCGTCCGCTCGTACCGGAAGCACGGACACCTGCCGCCGCCCGATGCCGTCGAGGGCGGCAAGCCGTTCTGGTACGCGGACACCGTACGGACATGGAGTGCCCGGCGGCCGGGAAACCGCGGCCGCCGGGATCCTGACTGAGCCTCAGCCCGTGGTGGCCGGTTCGGGGTCCCGCCGCTCCTCGGAGTGCGGGGCCCCGGCGCCGTCCGGCACTGCCGCGCCGCCGCCCTCGGATATGCCGAACCTGTCATGGAACCTGCGCAGCACCGGCGGCGCCCACCAGCTCGCCCGCCCGGTCAGCCGCATCACGGCGGGCACCAGCAGGGTGCGGACCACCATGGCGTCCATCAGCACCGCCAGCGCGATCCCCAGCCCGAGCATCTTGGTGTTGGCCACCCGCGAGGTGCCGATGGCCACCATGACCACCGCCAGGATGACCGCCGCCGCCGTGATCAGTCCGCCGGTGCGCTGGAGCCCGAAGACGATCGACGACCGGTGGTCGCCGCTGCGGTCGTACTCCTCCTTGATCCGCGACAGCAGGAACACGCCGTAGTCCATGGAGAGCCCGAACGCCACACAGAACATCAGCACCGGCAGCGTGGTCTCGATACTGCCCGTCGCCGTGAAGCCCAGCAGCCCCGACAGATGCCCGTCCTGGAAGACCCAGACCACCGAGCCGAACATCGCCGTCAGGCTGAGCGCGTTGAGCAGCACCGCCTGGACGGGGATGACCACACTGCCGGTGAGCAGGAAGATCAGCAGCAGGGTCACCAGGGCGATGATCCCGGCCGCCCATGGCAGCCGGTCCCCTATCGCGTGCTTGGAGTCCACCAAGACGGCTGCCTGCCCGGTCACCGAGGCGCGGAAGTCCGTCGGCACCGCGCGGATCCGGCCGACGAGCTGCTGGGTGGAGCCGTCCACCGCCTCGCCCTTCGGCAGCACCGTCAGATAGGCGTCCTGGGAGTGCGGCGCCACGACCGGGCCCACGATGCGCACCACTCCGGGGATCGCCGCCACCTTCTGCTGGTATCCGGCCAGCTGGGCCGGGCCCGCGCCTTCGGTCAGCACGGTGAGCGCGCCGTCCGGACTGCCGGGGAACTCCTCGCGGATGTGCTGCTGCACCACATGGGACTCGGCCGCCGACGGCAGCTGGCGGTCGTCCGCCGTGCCGAAGCGCACCTGGAGGAAGGGCAGTCCGAGCAGCAGCAGTCCGGCGACGGCCCCGATGGCGAACAGCGGTGCCCGCCGCATCACCAGCCGCGCGAACCGGGCGTACCCCGCGCCGGGCTCCCCCGCGGCCCCGCGCCTGCGCAGCAGCTTCCGCAGATCCAGCGCGTTGACCCGGTCGCCGAGCAGCACCAGGCAGGCGGGCAGCACCACCAGGGCTGCGCCCGCCGCCAGCAGCACCACGGCGATCCCGGCGTAGGCGAAGGAGCGCAGGAAGTACTGCGGGAAGACCAGCATCGCGGCGAGCGAGGCGGCGACCGTCAGCGCGGAGAACAGCACGGTCCGCCCGGCGGTGCGCAGTGTCACCGCCACCGCCGCCCGCGGGGTGGTCCCCGCCCCCAGCTCCTCGCGGAACCTGCGCACGATGAACAGCGCGTAGTCGATGGCCAGGCCCAGGCCGAGCGCGGTGGTCAGATTCTGCGCGAAGACGGACACATCGGTGAACTCCGTGATGCCGCGCAGCACGGCGTTGGTGCCCAGGATCGCCACGATGCCCACGCCGAGTGGCAGCAGTGCGGCGATGGCGCTGCCGAAGACCATGACGAGGAGCAGCAGGGTGACCGGCAGGGCGATCATCTCGGCCCGCACCAGGTCTTCCTGGATGGTGGTCTGCAGCTCGTGCCGCACCGCCGCGGTGCCGCCGATCGAGACCTCCACCGGTCCGTGCTTCCCGCGGTAGACCGGCGCTATCCGCTTCACGGCGGTGGCCACGGCGTCGTCGTCGCCCCGCAGCCGGGCGGTGATCATCGCCGAGCCGCCGTCCTTGGCGCGCAGCACCGGGGCGTGCGTCGTCCAGTAGGAGGTGACTCCGCTCACCGCGGGGTCGGCGGCGAGTCTGCGGGCCAGGTCCTCGCCCTGCGCCGCCACCGCGGCGCTGTCCACGTCCGCGCCGCGGCTGTCGACGAGCAGCACCAGATTGGGCTGCGAGGCGGGGAACTTCTGGGCCAGGGCCGAAGTCGCGTAGGAGGACTGGGAGTCAGGCGCCTCCCACCCGCCGCTGGCGAGCCGTCCGCCCACCCCGCTGCCCGCGACCACCGCGAGGGCCGTGAAGAGCAGGGCGAGCAGCAGGGTCAGCCGCGGTCTGGCTGTCACCACCCGCGTCCAGCCTCCCACCGGCCCGGCACGCTTGACATCGGCCATGACAGAGGTGTCCTCTCCCCGTAGAACGACATGGAAGAACGGCATACAATCGAAAACACGAGCTGCCGCTCACATTTACAAGAATGCGAGCGACCTCTCGCGTTTGTCAATCCTCCCTGGGAGTCAACGTGTCCGAGGCGGACGAGCGGCCACGCCGTCGGCAGGCCCGCGGCGAGCGGCGCATCACCCAGCTCCTGCAGGCCGCCGCCAGCGTGTTCTGCACGCTGGGCTACACGGCGTCGAGCACGAACGCGATCGCGCGCGAGGCAGGCGTGTCCCCCGGCACGCTCTACCAGTTCTTCCCGAACAAGGAGGCCATCGCCGTCGAGCTGAGCGGCAAGCTGATCGTCGAGATGGAGGAGACCTACGGCGTGGTCTTCACCCCGGAGGTCGCGATGCTCCCGCTGGACGAGCTGATCGACGCCGTGGCCGACCCCTTCATCGAGTTCAACTGCGCCAACCCGGCGTTCCTCGCCCTGATCAAGGGCCCGGACGCGCCCGGCAAGGTCACCGAGGGCCACGACGTGCTCCACGCGTCGCTGATCACCCGGCTCAACGCCCTGATGTCGGCCCGCGCGCCGTCGATGACCGCCGTCGAGCTGGCCCTCGTGACAGAGATGTCCTTCACCGTGTTCAAGGCCGGACTCGACCTCGTCGTCCAGCACGGTCCCGAGGAACGCGACGCCTACACCGCGGAGTTGAAGGCGGCGCTCTACCGGTATCTCGCGCCGTACCTGGGCACCGAGGCGGTCACCCCCGACCGGGCGCCGGACCCGGACGTGAAAGTCGCCGCCACGGGCTGATGCCCATGACGGCGTGCCGCCGGCCGCGCCGGGCCGCGGCTAGTCGTCCCGCTCAGCGGAAAAGCACGGCAGCCGGTAGATACCTCTGCCGTGCCGCGGACCCGGGTGCGCCCGCGCACCCGAACGACCGCGCGGAACCGAGCCCGTACCCGCGCTCGGCTCGCCACCACCCGTGTCCGCGCCGGCGTCGGAGGCCGGGCCGTACTTCCCCGCGGAGGACGCGCCGCCGCGCCCTGCTGGCCCGGCGCTCGCGAGGGACTGGCGCACCACGAGGGAGGCGGAGGGGCTCTCACCTGCGGCGAGGGCGCGGCCGCCTTCGCGGGATCTGGAGACCCACTGCGCGAGAGTGCCGATCCCGGCGACGAGCAGGGATATGCCCAGGCCCAGGGAGAGCGCGTAGAAGGAGTTCGAGGCGGCCCGGCCGCTCAGGTACCCGGCGCCCACCGAGTAGCTGGCCCAGACCCCCTCGGCCACGCCCGCGCCGATCGCGTAGCGGCGGACAGGGTAGCGCACGACGCCTGCCGCGAGGCCGCCGATCAACCGGCCGCTGGGCAGGAAGCGGACGGCGACCACGAACGGCACACCGTGTCGCTGTATCCGCAGTGCCGCCCAGTTCAGCAGGGCGACCCGGCGCGGACGGCGCTCGATGCGGGCCAGCACGCGACCGCTCACCGCCCTGCCGGTGCGGTGGATCAGCAGGTCGCCCAGGACCGCGCTGCCCGCGACCACGAGCAGCACCAGGGCCAGGTCCAGCCGGCCCTCGGCCGCCATCACCCCACCGGTGACGAGCAGCACCGCGTTCGGTACGAGCGGCGGCGCCGTCGTGGCGGCCAGCAGCGCGTACGCCCAGACGACATGTCCACCCCGCAGGTGCTCAGCGAGCCCCGAGGTGAAGTCCAGTGACGACACGCTCAGTGCAACGTCCATCCCACCGCCCGTCTTCCCGGTCCGCCGCCCGGTCCTCTCCCCCGTCCGGACCACCACGCTGACAGTGGCGCGCGAGGCCCGGCAAGCGAGTTTCGCCGGGATCGGGGGATTCCCAGGGAACTCTCCGGAGAAGTCATCCTGAGGGTCCAGTGGGGCTACTCCCGCAGGAGTACCGGCCGCGTCGGAAAGCGGCGGCCGCGGTCAGCGGCGGGGCGCGCGGGCTACCTGCCGAGCAGTTCGCCGCCGTTGCACTGGAGGATCTCTCCGGTGATGAAGCCCGCCTCGGGCGAGGCCAGGAAGAGCACGGCGGCGGCCACGTCGGCGGGACGTCCGACCCGGCCCACCAGGGTGCGCCCGGCGCGCCGGGTCAGCTCGGCGTCATTGAGCCGGGAGCCGAAGAACTCCGTGCCCGCCACGGTGCCCGGCGCCACGATGTTGCAGGTGACGCCCTGCGGTCCGAGCTGCGCTGCCAGCGAGTGGTTCCAGGCGTGCAGCGCCGCCTTGGAGGCGCCGTAGGAACCGCCGCCGCGCAGCGCGGCCACCGAGGTGACCGTCACGACCCGGCCGCTGTCGGTGGTGAACCGGTCCCGCAGCGACTCCGTCAGCAGGACCGCCGTCAGCACATTGCGCTCGAAATCACCGCGCCAGCGGGCCAGCACCCCGTGCGGACCCGCGCCGACCGCCAGCTCGCGGCTGCCCGCGTTGTTGACCAGGACGTCCACCCGTTCGGGGAGCTGCGGCAGCACCGCCTCCACGTCGTCGGGGTCGGCCAGATCGCAGACCACGGGGGTGACGTCGAGGCCGCGTTCGGTGCGCAGTTCCTCGGCGGTGGCGTGCAGCACCTCACGGCGGCGGCCGACGATCGTGACGTGGTGGCCGTCCTCGGCGAAGCGGATCGAGACCGCTCGTCCGATGCCCGTACCGCCACCGGTCACGACGATGTTGCGGCCCGCTGTCCCGTTCTGTGCCATGTGATCCGCCCCTCATGAGGAGACAGCACGCTACGGGATGCTCCCGAACCGGCCACGAGCGGGGTAGCCTGCGAAAACGCCCGTATTGAAGAGACGTAGATCACATAGCTTGGAACGTAACCATTTCGGTGGTTCGTGGGTCTTACGTCTTGAACACCGCACTCCCGGCGGAGTCGGTGTGGGCTGCGGAACGGACTGTCTTGGGGGACGGTCCGGTTTGCGTCGCCGGGGCGACACCTGGGGAGCTTGAGCGGCCCCCCTGGGCCGCACGTCCCGGCAACGGCGCAGCCGCCGAAAGCGCCCGGTACGGACCCGTGGGGGGATCCGCGCCGGGAGACGGGAGCGCCCCGTGCCGGACCCGTGGGGGGATCCAGCGCGGGGCGCTTCTACATATCCGTGGCCGGAGGCGCTCCTGGCGCGCCTACCGGCCCTGGCCTGCGGTTCAGCGAGCCTCGACCGAGACGTAGTCGCGGGTCTCGACGCCCGTGTAGATCTGCCGCGGGCGGCCGATACGGGAGCCGGGCTCCTTGATCATCTCGTGCCACTGGGCGATCCAGCCGGGCAGCCGCCCGATGGCGAACAGCACGGTGAACATGCTGGTCGGGAAGCCCATGGCGCGGTAGATCAGACCGGTGTAGAAGTCCACGTTCGGGTAGAGCTTGCGGGAGACGAAGTAGTCGTCGCTGAGCGCGTGCTCTTCGAGCTTGAGCGCGATGTCGAGCAGCTCGTCCGACTTGCCCAGCGCGGACAGGACGTCGTGCGCCGCCGACTTGATGATCTTCGCCCGGGGGTCGAAGTTCTTGTAGACGCGGTGCCCGAAGCCCATGAGCTTCACGCCGTCTTCCTTGTTCTTCACCTTGCGGATGAAGGCGTCCACGTCGCCGCCGTCCGCCTTGATGCCCTCGAGCATCTCCAGCACCGACTGGTTGGCGCCGCCGTGCAGCGGGCCCCACAGGGCGCTGATACCGGCCGAGATCGAGGCGAACTGGTTCGCCTGCGAGGAGCCGACCAGGCGGACCGTCGAGGTCGAGCAGTTCTGCTCGTGGTCCGCGTGCAGGATGAACAGCTTGTCCAGCGCGCCCACCACGACCGGGTCGAGCTCGTACTCCTCGGCCGGCACGGAGAAGGTCATGCGCAGGAAGTTCTCGACGTAGCCGAGGTCGTTGCGCGGGTAGACCACCGGCTGGCCGACGGACTTCTTGTACGCGTACGCCGCGATCGTCGGCAGCTTGGCGAGCAGCCGGATCGTCGACAGGTGGCGCTGCTCGGGGTCGAACGGGTTGTGGCTGTCCTGGTAGAACGTCGACAGCGCGCTGACCACGGACGACAGCATCGCCATCGGGTGGGCGTCGCGCGGGAAGCCGTCGTAGAACCGTTTGACGTCCTCGTGCAGGAGCGTGTGCTGGGTGATCTCGCCCTTGAACTGCGCCAGCTCGTCGACCGTCGGCAGTTCGCCGTTGATCAGCAGGTAGGCGGTCTCCAGGAAGGTGCCACGCTCGGCGAGCTGCTCGATCGGGTAGCCGCGGTAGCGCAGGATGCCCTGCTCGCCGTCGAGGAAAGTGATCGCGGACTTGTAGGCCGCGGTATTGCCGTAACCGCTGTCCAGAGTGACGAGGCCGGTATCGGCGCGCAGCTTGCCGATGTCGAAGCCCTTGTCACCGACGGTGCTGTCAACCACCGGATAGCTGTGCTCGCTGTCTCCGTACCGCAGTACTACAGAGTTGTCGCTCACGTCATTCCCTCACCGACGGTGTTGCCTCTTCTTCGAGGTGCCCTGACTAGGTCCACTGTCCCCCATTTGGCACTGGCGCGTGCACTCGGGGTCGGCCATCGGGCCGAAAAGTGGCACGGAGTGCCTATTCTGCGCCTTGGGAGAGGCGGTGGTCGAGGGCGGTGAAGCGCTTTCCCGCCGACACGGTGCGCACCGCCTGACCGAGCGCCCTACGTGAGCCGACCAGTACGACCAGGCGTTTCGCCCGTGTGACAGCCGTGTAGAGCAGATTGCGCTGCAGCATCATCCACGCACTGGTGGTGACGGGGATCACTACCGCCGGATACTCGCTCCCCTGGGAGCGGTGGATGGTCACCGCGTAGGCGTGGGCCAGCTCGTCCAGTTCGTCGAAGTCGTAGCCGATCTCCTCGTCCTCGTCGGTGCGGACGGTCAGCCGCTGCTCGACGGGGTCGAGGGCGGTGACGACGCCCACGGTGCCGTTGAAGACGCCATTGGCGCCTTTTTCGTAGTTGTTCCTGATCTGCGTCACCTTGTCGCCCACCCGGAACGTACGGCCGCCGAAACGGCGCTCGGGCAGGTCGGGCCGGGCAGGGGTGACGGCCTGCTGGAGCAGCCCGTTCAGCACTCCGGCGCCGGCGGGGCCGCGGTGCATCGGGGCGAGCACCTGGACGTCGCGCCGCGGGTCGAGGCCGAACCTGGCAGGGATCCGGCGGGCCACCACGTCCACCGTGAGGCGCGCCGCCTCCTCGGCGTCCTCCTCGGCGAAGAGGAAGAAGTCCGGCAGGCCCTGGGTGACGGGCGGCTGCCCGGAGTTGATGCGGTGGGCGTTGGTCACCACGCCGGACTGCTGCGCCTGCCGGAAGATCCGGGTGAGGCGTACGGCGGGCACCGGGCTGTCCGGCGCCAGGAGGTCGCGCAAAACCTCACCGGCGCCGACGCTCGGCAGCTGGTCGACGTCCCCGACGAACAGCAGGTGCGCTCCTGGCGGCACGGCCTTCACCAGCTTGTTCGCCAGCAGCAGGTCCAGCATCGAGGCCTCGTCGACTACGACCAGGTCGGCGTCGAGCGGCCGGTCCTTGTCGTACGCCGCGTCACCGCCCGGCTTGAGCTCCAGCAGCCGGTGCACGGTCGACGCCTCGGCGCCGGTCAGCTCCGCCAGCCGCTTGGCGGCCCGGCCGGTCGGGGCGGCCAACACCACCTTGGCCTTCTTCGCCTGAGCCAGCGTCACCACGGAACGCACGGTGAAGGACTTGCCGCAGCCCGGCCCGCCGGTGAGCACCGCGACCTTGGACGTCAGGGCGAGCCGGACCGCCTCCTGCTGCTCGGGCGCCAGATCGGCGCCGGTGCGCTCCGCGAGCCAGGCCAGCGCCTTGTCCCACTGCACGTCGTGGAAGGCCGGCAGCCGGTCCTCCGGGCCGCGCAGCAGCCGCCGGAGCTGGCCCGCCAGCGAGATCTCGGCGCGGTGGAACGGCACCAGGTAGACGGCCTTGACCGGTTCGCCGCTGCCGTCGGGCGCCGGGACGCTCTCCCGGACCACGCCCTCCTCGGCCGCCAGCTCGCCCAGGCAGTCGATCACCAGCCCGGCGTCCACCTGGAGCAGCTTCACCGAGTCCGCGATGAGCTGCTCCTGCGGCAGGAAGCAGTTGCCGCTGTCGGTGGCCTGCGACAGGGCGTACTGCAGCCCGGCCTTGACCCGCTCCGGGCTGTCGTGCGGTATGCCGACCGCCTGGGCGATCCGGTCCGCGGTGAGGAAACCGATGCCCCAGACCTCGGCGGCCAGCCGGTACGGCTGGTTCTTCACCACGGAGATGGAGGCGTCCCCGTACCCCTTGTAGATCCGCACCGCGATGGAGGTCGACACGCCCACGCCCTGCAGGAAGACCATCACCTCCTTGATCGCCTTCTGCTCCTCCCAGGCGGCGGCGATCAGTTTGGTGCGCTTGGGTCCGAGCCCGGGCACCTCGATGAGCCGCTTGGGCTCACCCTCGATGATCTCCAGGGTGCCGGTGCCGAAGTGGTCGACGATCCGCTCGGCGATCCGCGGCCCGATGCCCTTGATCAGCCCCGATCCCAGATAGCGCCGGATTCCCTGGATCGTGGCCGGGAGGACCGTCGTGTAGTTCTCGACGGTGAACTGCTTGCCGTACTGCGGATGCGAGCCCCACCGCCCGTGCATCCGCAGCGACTCGCCGGGCTGCGCCCCGAGGAGCGCGCCGACCACCGTCAGCAGGTCTCCCGAGCCGCGGCCGGTGTCCACCCGAGCGACCGTGTACCCGTTGTCCTCGTTGGCGTAGGTGATCCGCTCCAGGACGCCTTCCAGCACGGCAAGTCCCGCGTCCCCCATGCCGACCCTCCCTCCAGCGGCGATCTGGTCCGAAGGTACCGGCCGGCACGGACAGTCCGTTCCGTGCCTGTGGACAACCGCCGTTCCCCGCCCGGTGAGCGGGCGCAACGAAAGGGGTCCGGCCTCAGGCCGGACCCCTTTCGTGTTCCCCCCACTACCCCCGAAGCCCCCCTCGGGTGTATTTCCCTCTTGGCTCCTCGAACCCCTCCCAGGAGCCGTGATGCCATGTACGACCCGCGACCCCGCGGAAGGGTTGTACTACGGATGCCGAATTTCTCAAGATCTTTTCAGAGCACGTGCCGCCGGTAGCGTTCGGCCACCTCCGCGAGCACCTCGGCGCCGTCCCTGGCCCACAGCGCGGGGCTGAAGATCTCCACCTCGGTGACGCCCTCGTAGCCTGCCGCGTCCACCTGCCGGCGAAGTCCGCGCAGGTCGACGCAGCCGTCCCCGAGCTGGCCGCGGCCGAGCAGCACGCCCTCCGGCAGCGGCGTGACCCAGTCGGCGACCTGGAAGCAGGCGATCCTGCCGCCCGCACCCGCCCGCCCGATCTGCGCCGGCACCCGGTCGTCCCACCACAGGTGATAGGTGTCCACCACGACGCCGACCTGCCCGGCCGGGAAGCGCTCGGCGATGTCCAGCGCCTGGCCGAGCGTGGAGACCACGCAGCGGTCCGAGGCGTACATCGGGTGCAGCGGCTCGATCGCCAGCCGCACCCCGCGCGCCGCCGCGTACGGCGCGAGGTCCCCGACCGCGTCGGCGACCCGCTCCCGGGCCGCGGCGATGTCCCGGTCCCCCGGGGGCAGGCCGCCGGAAACCAGCACCAGGGTGCCAGTTTCCAGTGCGGCGGCCTCGTCGATCGCCGCGCGGTTGTCCTTCAGCGCCGCCGCCCGCTCGTCCGGGTCGGAGGCGGTGAAGAAGCCGCCGCGGCACAGGGACGTCACGGTGAGCCCGCTGTCGCGCATCAGCCGTGCGGCGCGCTCGACGCCGTACTCCTGAACCGGTGCCCGCCACAGCCCCACGGAGCCGATCCCGGCCGCGCGGCAGCCCTCGGCGAGCTCGGGCAGCGACCACTGCTTGACGGTCTCCTGGTTGATGCTCAGGCCCGCGAGGCCGTCGGCCGGTTCCGGTGTCATGCGTCCACTCCGTGTACGGCGAGGAGGCCGCGCATCCGGGCCTCGGCGAGTGCGGGGTCCGGGAAGAGGCCGATACGGTCGGCGAGTTCGTACGCCCGCGCCAGGTGCGGTAGGGAGCGGGCCGACTGCAGACCGCCGACCATGGTGAAGTGCGTCTGGTGCCCGGCCAGCCAGGCCAGCAGCACGACGCCGGTCTTGTAGTAGCGGGTCGGCGCCCCGAAGAGGTGCCGGGAGAGCTCCACCGTCGGGTCCAGCCGGCGCCGGAAGCCCGCCGCGTCACCGGTGTCCAGGGCGCTGACCGCGGCGGCGGCCAGCGGCGCCAGCGGGTCGAAGATGCCCAGCAGCGCGTGGCTGAAGCCCTGTTCGTCGCCTTCGATCAGCTCGGGGTAGTGGAAGTCGTCGCCGGTGTAGCAGCGCACCGCCTGCGGGAGCCTGCGGCGCAGGTCCACCTCGCGCCGGGCGTCGAGCAGCGAGATCTTGACGCCGTCGACCTTGTCCGGGTGGCTGGTGACGACCTCCAGGAAGGTGCCGGTGGCCGCGTCCAGGTCGTCGCTGCCCCAGTAGCCCGCCAGCGCCGGGTCGAACATCGGGCCGAGCCAGTGCAGAATCACCGGGTCCGCGGACTGCCGCAGCAGTTGCCCGTACACCTCCAGATAGTCCTCGGGGCCCTTGGCGATCGCCGCCAGGGCGCGGGACGCCATGAGGACGGCCTGGGCGCCGGACGCCTCGACCACCGCGAGCTGTTCCTCGTACGCGGCGGTGACCTCGGCGAGGGTGGCGGCGGGGCCGGTGAGCTGGTCGGTGCCGACGCCGCACGCGATCCGCCCCCCGACGGACCGCGCCTCGGCGGACGACCGGCGGATCAGCTCCGCGGCGCCCGCCCAGTCCAGGCCCATGCCGCGCTGGGCGGTGTCCATCGCCTCCGCCACACCCAGACCGTGGCCCCACAGATGGCGGCGGAAGGCCAGCGTGGCGTCCCAGTCGACGGCGGCGGGCTCGTCCGCCGCGGCGCGCAGCGGATCGGCCACCACATGGGCGGCGGAGAACACCACACGGCTGCGCAGCGGCAGATCCGTCACCAGGGTGATGGGTTCCGTGCGCGGCACATAGGTGCGCGTCCGGCCGGTGGCGTCGGGCAGCAGGATGCTCACAGCGACAGCTCCGGGACCTCGAACCGGCGGCCCTGCGCCGAGGAGCGCAGACCCAGTTCGGCGAGCTGCACCCCCCGCGCACCGGCCATCAGGTCCCAGCGCCACGGCTCGTCGAGCACCACATGGCGCAGGAACAGCTCCCACTGCACCTTGAAGCCGTTGTCGAAGTCGGCGTTGTCCGGCACCTGCTGCCACTGGTCGCGGAACGGCTCGGTCGCGGGCAGATCGGGGTTCCACACCGGCTTGGGAGTGGCGGAGCGGTGCTGGACGCGGCAGTCGCGCAGCCCGGCGACGGCGGACCCGTGGGTGCCGTCCACCTGGAACTCCACCAGTTCGTCGCGGTGGACCCGGACCGACCAGGAGGAGTTGATCTGCGCCACCACGCCGCCGTCCAGTTCGAAGATGCCGTACGCGGCGTCGTCGGCCGTCGCGTCGTACGGCTTGCCCTGCTCGTCCCAGCGCTGCGGCACATGGGTGGCGGTGAGCGCCTGCACGGTACGGACGCGGCCGAAGAGCTCGTGCAGGACGTACTCCCAGTGCGGGAACATGTCGACGACGATGCCGCCGCCGTCCTGGGCACGGTAGTTCCACGACGGGCGCTGGGCGCCCTGCCAGTCGCCCTCGAAGACCCAGTAGCCGAACTCGCCCCGCACGGACAGGATCCGGCCGAAGAACCCGCCGTCGATGAGCCGCTTGAGCTTGAGCAGGCCGGGGAGGAAGAGCTTGTCCTGCACCACGCCGTGCTTGACGCCCGCGGCGGAGGCCAGGCGGGCGAGTTCCAGGGCGCCGTCGAGCGAGCCGGCGGACGGCTTCTCGCAGTAGATGTGCTTGCCCGCGGCGATGGCGCGCTTGACCGACTCCTCGCGGGCGGACGTCACCTGGGCGTCGAAGTAGATCTCGACGGACGGGTCGGCGAGGACGGCGTCGAGGTCGGTGGACCAGTGGTCGAGGCCGTGCCGCTCGGCCATGGCCCGCAGCGCGTGCTCGCGCCGCCCCACCAGGACGGGCTCGGGCCACAGCGTGGTGCCGTCGCCGAGGTCCAGGCCGCCCTGCTCGCGCAGGCCGATGAGCGAGCGGACCAGGTGCTGCCGGTACCCCATGCGCCCGGTGACGCCGTTCATGGCGATCCGCACTGTCCTGCGTGTCACGTGGGTCCTCTTCTCTTCCGCTTCGGTCCGACGGCGATAGCAAGCGCTTTCTCTCACGACACGCTAGCGTGGGGCGGAGGGATGGAGCAAGAGCACCCAGGTGGCAGGGGAAAGCGCTTACCCCTGTCGATGGCAAGGTCCCGCGCTCCCCCTCGCCCGCACGGGATGAGAGCATGTGCCGCAGTCGAGCACGAATCGCACACTCCGGCGTCACCCGTACGCCGCACGCGCGTTTCGCACTCCCACCTGACGCAAGGAGACCGGACCGAGATGGCAGTGACTCTGGCCGACGTCGCGGCACGCGCCGGGGTGTCGTCGGCGACCGTCTCCCGTGTCCTCAACGGCAACTACCCGGTGGCCGGGAGTACCCGCGAGCGCGTGCAGCGGGCGGTGGCCGACCTGGACTACGTCGTCAACGGCCAGGCGCGGGCGCTCGCCGCCGCCACCTCGGACCTCGTCGGCGTCCTCGTCAACGACGTGGCCGACCCGTTCTTCGGCATCCTCGCGAGCGCCGTGCAGGCCGAGATCGCCGCCGGCGCCGGGGAGCCCGGCGGCGGAAAGCTCGCCGTGGTCTGCAACACCGGTGGATCGCCCGAAGCCGAACTGACCTATCTCACCCTGCTGGAACGCCAGCGCGCGGCCGGCGTGGTGCTCACCGGTGGCTCGGTGGAGAACACCGAGCACGCCGAGGCGGTCACCGCGCGGCTGTCCCGGCTCGCCGCGTCCGGCACCCGCATCGTGCTCTGCGGCCGCCCCCCGGTCGTGCTGTCGAGCGACGTACCCGCCCCGATGGCCGTGACCTTCGACAACATGGGCGGCGCGCGCAGGCTCACCGAGTACCTGCTGTCGCTGGGCCACCGGCGGATCGGCTACGTGGCGGGGCCCGTCGAACGCAGCACCACCCGGCACCGGATGGAGGGCCACCGCGCGGCGCTCGCCGCCGCCCGCGCCGCCACGGGCGGGTCGGGCGGCTCCGACGGCGGGGACGCGGAGGCGGAGCGGCTCACCGTGCACGCCAACTACGACCGCTCCTCCGGCTACGACGCCGCGCTGGAACTGCTGCGCAGGGAGCCGGACCTCACCGCCGTCGTCGCCGCGAACGACACGGTCGCGCTCGGCGTCTGCGCGGCGCTGCGCGAGCGAGGGCTGAGCATCCCCGGCGACGTGTCGGTGGCGGGGTTCGTCGATCTGCCGTTCAGCGTCGACGCGTCCCCGGCCCTGACCACCGTCCGCATCCCGCTGCAGGAGGCGGGCGCGCGGGCCGGACGGCTGGTGATGGGACGGCAGTCCCCACCGCCCGGCGGAGTGGCCACGGTCGGCACGGAACTCATGGTCCGCGGCTCCACAGCGCCGCCACGGCCGGGCGCCGTCTGAAGTTATCCACAGGCGAGAACAACCCCCTTCCGCCAGCCGTGCCGTCGGCCTACCTTTGACTCAGGCAAAGGAATGGGGGAGAGAGATCATGGCCGTCCGGGAGATCCGCGAGTTCAACCGCTTCTACACCAACCTCATCGGCGCGCTCGACTACAGCCGCCACCTGCACACCCCGTACACCCTGACCGAGGCGCGGGTGCTGTACGAGCTCGCGCACGCGCCGCAGGTCGACGCGGCGGACCTGCGCGCGGAGCTCTCCCTGGACGCCGGGCACCTCAGCCGGATGCTCGCCAAGTTCGAGGAACAGGGACTGGTGACCCGCGGCCCGTCCGCGCAGGACGCCAGGCGGCAGCGGATAGAGCTGACCGCGCGGGGCCGGGAGGCGGCGGATCTGCTGGAGGAGCGGGCGCAGGAGGCGGTCAGCTCGATGCTGGGCGAGGTGCCGACGCAGGACCGGCCGCGGCTGTCCGAGGCGATGCGGACCGTCCGGGAGATCCTGCGCGACGGCCACGGCGTGTATCCCGTCCCCACCCCCCGGGTGGTGCTGCGTGGCCCGCGCCCCGGCGACCTCGGCTGGACCATCGAGCGGAACGCGGCGGTGTACGCGGCCGAGTTCGGCTGGAACGAGGAGTACGAGACGCTGGTCGCCCAGATCGTCGCGGACTTCGCCGCCACCCGCGATCCGGAGCGCGAGGCCGTCTGGATCGCCGAGTTGGACGGTCAGCGGGCGGGCTGCGTCTTCTGTGTGCGCGACAAGGCGCCGGACACCGCCCGGCTGCGACTGCTGCTCGTCGATCCGGCCGCGCGGGGACACGGCATAGGCAGGCGGCTGGTCGACGAATGCATCGCGTTCGCTCGCTCGGCCGGCTACTCCGAACTCGTCCTGTGGACGAATGACATCCTGGCCGACGCCCGCGCGATCTATCAGCGCGCCGGATTCGAGCTCGTCGCCGAGCGGTCCCACCGCAGCTTCGGCCACGAACTGACCGGGCAGGACTGGCGTCTGAAGCTGTAGAGCCGGGCCGTGGCAGACGGCCGGAGCACATGGAGGGGGAAGCGCATGGCGCTCTCGATGGAGAAGGTGGAGCGGACCGCGCCCGGTCTGGTCAGCCTGTACAAGCAGGCCGCGGTGAGCCTGGACAAGCACCGGCTGTCGGGCGAGCGCGCCGCCGTCTACCTGGTGCTCGACCGGTCGGGCAGCATGCGGGAGTTCTACCGCGACGGGACCGTCCAGTACCTCGCCGAGCAGATCCTCGGCCTGGCCGCGCACTTCGACGACGACGGCACCGTCCCGGTCGTCTTCTTCTCCACCGAGGTCGACGGGGTGGCCGAGGTGTCGCTGAGCGACTACCAGGGTCGGATCAACAAGCTCAACGACGCCTACGGCCATATGGGCAGGACCAACTACGCGGCCGCCATGGAGGCGGTCATCGACCACTACCAGCAGTCGGGGGCGACCGCGCCCGCGTTCGTGGTCTTCCAGACCGACGGTGGGCCGAGTAACAAGGGTGCGGCGACGCAGGTGCTGTGCCGGGCCGCGCATCTGCCGCTGTTCTGGCAGTTCGTCGGGTTCGGCGACGATGACTTCCGCTTCCTGCGCCGACTGGATGAACTGCCCGTGCCCGCCAAACGGGTGGTGGACAACGCGGGGTTCTTCTCGGCGGGCAAGGATCCCCGGGCGATACCCGACGCCGAGCTGTACGACCGGCTCATGGCGGAGTTCCCCGAGTGGCTCGCGGCGGCCCGCGCTCAGGGCATCGTCCGCGGATGAGCGTGGTTGACCCCATGGGAAGCGGTGCCTAGTGTCCGGCGAATGAAACTCGCCTTCTCCACTCTCGGTGTCCCCGCACTGCCCATTGAGCAGGTGGTACGGCTCGCGTCCGACCACGGCTTCCACGGCGTCGAGCTTCGCGCCAGCCCGGAGGGACCCGTCCACACCGGCCTGCTGGCGGGGGAACGGGCGCGGATCGTCGAGCAGTTCGCGCAGGCGGAGGTCGGCGTGCTCACGGTCGCGGCCTACGCCAAGGTGGCGGCGCCGGGTGAGGACGGGCCGGTGCTGGACGAGATCGCCGCTGCCGTGACGCTGGCCTCCGATCTGGGAGCCCCGTATGTGCGGGTCTTCCCCGGCGGCGGCGGGATCGCGGTCGAGGAGGCGGACGCGCTCGCCACCCGGCGGCTCGCGGCGGCGGCGCCGGTCGCCGAGGACCACGGCGTGCGGGTGCTGCTGGAGACCCATGACTCGCATCGCGGCGGCGCCGATGTCGCCCGGGTGCTGGGCCGGGTCGGGCACCTCGGTGCCGGGGCGATCTGGGACGTGATGCACACCTGGCTGGCCGGGGAGCAGCCGTCCACGACCTACCCGGTCCTGGCGCCGTATCTCGGTTACGTCCAGGTGAAGGACATCGCCTCGGCCGAGGACACCGCGCCGCTGCCGCTGGGCAAGGGGGTGCTGCCGCTGGCGGAGACGGTGGAGGTACTCAGCCGCGGCGACTGGGACGGCTGGCTGTGCTGGGAGTACGAGAAGCGGTGGTATCCGGAGGCGCCGGAGCTCGCGGGGCTGCTGGGCCCGGCGCAGCAGCACCTGTCGCGGCTGCTGGCGGACTCCGCGTAGGACACGCCCAAGCGCTCAGGGGGCGCGAGGGCACGAGCGGGAGGAGGGAGGGAAGGATGCTGGATCTCGGGCGCCTGAGGGCGCTGCACGCGGTGCATGTGCACGGTTCGGTGGGGGCGGCGGCGACGGCTCTCGGGTACACCCCGTCGGCGGTGTCGCAGCAGATCTCCAAGCTGGAGCGGGAGACCAGGACGGTGCTGCTGGAGCGCTCGGGGCGCGGGGTGACGCTCACCGACGCGGCGGAACTGCTGGTGTCGACCGCGCGCGAGCTGATGGCGATCGTCGAGTCGGCCGAGGTGGCGCTGGAGGAGCAGCGGGGGAAGCCCTCGGGGCGCCTCACGCTCGCGGCGTTCCCGACTGCGGCGGCCGGGCTGCTGCCCTCGGTGCTGGCCGAACTGTCGGCCACCTACCCCTCGCTCGAACTGCGCCTCACCGAGGTGGACGCGCATCTGTCGGTGGATCTGGTGGCGCGCGGTGTGGTGGACCTGGCGGTCGCCCACGACTGGGACATCGCGCCGCTGCCCGCGCCGGAGGGGCTGGGGCGGGCGGTGATCGGCGAGGACCGCTGCGATGTGCTGGTACCCGCGGGGCACCGGCTGGCGGAGCGGGAGTCCCTGGTCCGGGCCGATGTGGCGCACGAGCGGTGGATCTGCCAGCCGGCCGGTTCCGTCTGCCATGAGTGGCTGGTGCGCACGCTCCGGGAGGCCGGGACGGAGCCTGACATGGCCTTCCAGGTGGGCGAGTACGGGACGCAGTTGGCGCTGGTGGAAGCCGGGCTGGGGATCGCCCTGGTGCCGCGGCTGGGGCGCGGCCCGGTGCCCGACCGGGTCACGGTGCTGCCGCTGGAGCCCGCGCCGGTGCGGCGGCTCTACGCGCTGTGGCGGGCGGGGGCGGCGCGGCGGCCGTCCATCACCGCGGCTGTCGACATGCTGAAGGCGCACTGGTCCATAGCGCGCTGACCGGGGCTCGTGACGGTGCCGGTCGGAGGGTCCGCGCTCGCTGCGAGCTCACCATCCCGCGCCGCACGGAACCGGTCAGCCGTCCCACCCGTCTCATCGCCATGCTGACGGTCACCTTGCGCAAGACGATGTCGGCGGCGCTGCTGACGGCGTCGCTGGCCACGCTCTCCGTTGCCTGCGGCGGGCACCACTCCGCCGCGGACGCGCCGAGCCCCGGCGGAGGGTCCAGCGCGCCCACCGCCACCACCACCGCTCCCCCGGCCACGCCCTCCACGTCCGGGCCCGGCTCGGCCCCGGCCTCGACCCCGCCGTCCGGGGCGCCGTCCGCCACGTCGGCGCCCGGCTCCCCCGGCGGCGGTTCGGACACCAGCCGCGTCGTGTACTTCTCGACGGCGCGGGTGACCGCGGGGTCACACCAGGTGCTGCACAGCAGGGCGGACGTGGACCGGTTCGCGCGGACGGTCGCGGTGAGCGCGCCGAAGGTGGCCGCGGGGATCGAGTCGGCGGGCGCGAAGGCGGACTTCACGCACCATGTGCTGGTCGGCTGGACCGCGAGCACCGGCTGCAGCATCGCCACCGCGGCGTCACTGCAGATCTCGGGGAACCGGCTGATGCTGAAGGTGGACCACCCGAAGCCGGCGCCGGAGTGCCTGACGGACAACCGGGTCGTGGCGGTGTTCGAGGTGCCCCGGGACCGGGTGCCGGCGCACCCGGCCTTCGGCTGAGCACCGCCCGGCGGCCTCGCCGGGCGCCCGCTCAGGCCACCGCCTGCACCTCGCCGGTGAACGTCTCCCACAGGTCGGCGTAGCGGCCGCCGCGGGCCAGCAGCGCCTGATGCGTACCGTCCTCGACGACACGGCCGTGGTCGAGGACCACGACGCGGTCGGCGCGCGCGGCGGTGCTCAGCCGGTGCGCCACGACGAGGGTGGTGCGGCGCACGGCGAGCCGGTCGGCGGCCTGGTTGACCAGGCCCTCGGTGGCCAGGTCGAGCGCGGCGGTGGCCTCGTCGAGGAGCAGGATGCCGGGGTCGACGAGTTCGGCGCGGGCCAGCGCGATCAACTGCCGCTGTCCCGCCGAGAGGTTGCGCCCGCGCTCGGCCACCGTGTGCAGGTAGCCGTCCTCGAGCGTGGCGATCATCTCGTGCGCGCCGACGGCCCGCGCCGCGGCCTCGACCTCGGCGTCGGTCGCGTCCATCCGCCCGTAGGCGATGGCGTCGCGGACCGTACCGGCGAAGAGGTACGGCTCCTGGGGGACGACGCCGAGCTGCCGGCGGTAGGCGGTCATGTCGAGTTCGCGGATGTCGGTGCCGTCCACGAGCACGGCGCCGCCGGTCGGGTCGTAGAAGCGCGCGACCATCTTGACGAGCGTGGACTTGCCCGCGCCCGTCTCGCCGACGAAGGCGACCGTCTGGCCCGCGGGGATGCGCAGGTTGACGCCGCTGAGCGCCTCGGCGCCCTCCGCGTCCGCGCCGCCGTACCGGAAGTGCAGGTCGCGGAAGGTGATCTCGCCGCGGATCCGTCCCGGGGCGTGCGGCAGCTCGGCGGCCGGGGTGGCGGTCGGCTCGCGCAGCAGTTCACGTATCCGGCCGAGGGAGACGGTGGCCTGCTGGTAGCCGTCGAAGACCTGCGAGAGCTGCTGCACGGGTGAGAAGAACAGGTCGATGTAGAGCAGATACGCCACCAGGGCGCCGGCGGTGAGCGTCCCGGCGCTGACCCGGTGCGCGCCGACGATCAGCACCAGCGCCGCGGCGACGCTGGACAGCAGCTGCACGAACGGGAAGTAGACCGATATCAGCCACTGGCCGCGTACCCGGGCGGTGCGGTAGTCGTCGCTGCGGCGGGCGAAGCGGTCCGCCCCGCGCGCCTCGCCACGGAACGCCTGGACGATCCGCAGTCCGGCCACGTGCTCCTGCAGGTCGGCGTTGATGACGGCGACGCGTTCACGGGCCAGTTCGTACGCCTTCACCGAGGTGCGGCGGAACGCCCAGGTGCCGACCACCAGCACCGGCAGGGTCGCGAAGACCAGCAGCGCGAGCTGGACGTCGATGGCGAGCAGCGCCACCAGGATGCCGAGGAAGGTGAGGACGCTGACCAGGGCGGTGACCAGTCCGGTCTGCAGGAACGTCGACAGGGCGTCCACGTCGGTGGTCATCCGGGTCATGATCCGGCCGGTCAGTTCGCGCTCGTAGTAGTCGAGTCCGAGGCGGTGCAGATGCGCGAAGATCTTCACGCGCATCGAGTACAGGACGCGCTCACCGGTACGGCCGGTGAGCCGGGTCGAGCCCCATTCCGCCGCCCATTGGGCGATCACCAGGGCGAAGCCGAGCAGCGAGGCCGCCCAGACGGCGCCCAGGGCCTCCTGGCGCACACCGGCGTCGATGCCGTGCCGGATCAGCACCGGCAGCAGCAGCCCGGCGACGGCGTCGGCGGCCACCAGCAGCAGGCTCAGCAGCAGCGGGGTGCGGAAGCCGCGCAGTATGCTCGCCAGGCCGAACTTCTGGTCGGCGGCGCGGGCCTGCTCCTCGTCCACCTCGGGGATGTCGAGCGCGGGCGGCAGCGCGGCCACCTTGGCGAGCAGATCGGGGGTGGCGGGCATTCCGGCCAGCGCGGCGGCCATGCTGCCGGGTCCGCCCACCGTGGCGCGGCCGGTGGCGGCGGCGCCACCGGAGGTGCCCTTGGGGTCGTCGTCGGCGGCGCGGCGGTCGGCGGGCCACAGTTCGGGGGTGACGGCGGCCGCGGACCGGTCGTCCGCGTCGCCCGGCACGGGGTCGGCGATCATGGTCACCACGGCGCCGTCCGTGCCGCCCTCGGCGCGCGCCGCCGCCGCTCCCGCCGGGTCGAGCACGACGACATCGGCGCCGAGCGCGTCCGGGTCGGTGAGCAGCGCCCGGAAGAGCGGGCTGCGCTCCTCCAGCTCCTCATGGGTGCCGACGGCGGCGAGCCGTCCGCCGTCCAGCACCGCGATCCGGTCGGCGAGCGCCAGCGTGGAGCGCCGGTGCGCGATCAGCAGCGTCGTACGGCCGCGCATGACCTCGCGCAGGGCGTCGAAGATCTCGGCCTCGACCCGGGCGTCGACCGCCGAGGTGGCGTCGTCGAGCAGCAGCAGCCGGGGGTCGGTGAGGATCGCGCGGGCCAGCGCCACGCGCTGCCGCTGGCCGCCGGACAGAGTGAGGCCCTGCTCGCCGACGACGGTGTCGTAGCCGTCGGGGAGCGCCGATATGAACTCGTGCGCCTGGGCGGCCCGGGTGGCCGCCAGGATCTCGTCCTCGGTGGCGTCGGGGTGGCCGTAGGCGATGTTGGCCCGCACGGTGTCGGAGAACAGGAAGCTGTCCTCGGGGACCATGCCGATGGTCGACCGCAGCGAGTCGAAGGTCAGCTCGCGCACGTCCACGCCGCCGATGCGCACCGCGCCACCGGTGACGTCGTACAGCCGCGGCAGCAGCAGGGAGACGGTGGACTTCCCGGAGCCCGAGGCGCCGACGACGGCGACGGTCTCGCCCGGCGCGACGCTCAGGTCGAAGCCGTCGAGCACCGGCCGGTCCTCGGTGTAGCCGAAGGTGACATCGTCGAACTCGACGGTGGCGGGGGCGCCCGCGGGGAGCGTCCCGCTGCCCTCCTCCAGGGTCGGGGCGGTGTCGATCAGCTCGAAGACGCGCTCCACACCGGCCCGCGCCTGCTGGCCGACCGTCAGCATCATGGTGAGCATCCGGACCGGGCCGGTGAGCTGCGCCAGATAGGTGGAGAAGGCGACGAAGGTGCCCAGGGTGATCTGGCCGCGGGTGGCCATCCAGCCGCCGAGCGCCAGCATCCCGATCTGGCCGAGGGAGGGCACGGCCTGGAGCGCGGGGCTGTAGCGGGCGGTGAGCCGGATGGTACGCAGCCGGCCGGCGAAGAGCCTGCGGCTGACGGACTCCAGCTTGCCCATCTCCTGCTGCTCCTGGCCGAAGCCCTTGACCACGCGGACACCGGTCACGGAGCCGTCCACGATCCCGGCGACGGCGGCGGCCTGCCCCTGCGCGTACCAGGTGGCGGGGAACAGCCGCTTGCGCGACCGGTCGGCGATGAACCACAGCGCGGGCGCCACCGCGAGCGCCACCAGGGTGAGCAGCGGGGAGAGGGTGAGCATCACCACGAGCGACAGCAGGAACAGCAGGACGTTGCCGATCATCATGGGCAGCATGAACAGCAGGCCCTGGATGAGCTGGAGGTCGCTGGTGGCGCGGCCGACCACCTGGCCGGTGCTCAGTTCGTCCTGACGGCGGCCGTCGAGCCGCATGATCGACCGGAACATCTCGTTGCGCAGGTCGTACTGCACGTCCAGGGCGAGCCGCCCGCCGTAGTAACGCCGCACATAGGTGAGGGCGTAGACCACGATCGCCGCCCCGACCAGGACCATCGCCCAGGGCGCCAGCGGCTTGTCGTGCTTGACGATCACATCGTCGATGATCAGCTTCGGCACCAGGGGCACGAGCGCGGTGACCGCCATCCCGGCGAGGGACGCGCCCATGGCGAGCAGCACATTGGTGCGGTAGCGCCAGCAGTACGCGACGAGCCGGCGCAGCCAGCCCTGTGCCGCCGTGCCCTCGGGGACGTCCGCCCCGCCCTGGGACGCGTCCTTTCCGCTCGTCACCGACCGTTTCGCCGCCTTCGCCGTCGCCACCCGTGTCCTCCCGCCGTACGCCACCTCTGGACTTCTACCCGAGGCGACAACGCACTGGCGTGCGCGTTTCATCCTCCCGCAACAAAACGGCGACCAAGGCCGCAGTGCAGTGCGACCTTGGTCGTAGTCCTCCGGTCCCCGCGGGACCCGCCGGGCGGGCGCGTCAGCGGGCCGCCGCGATCTGCCGGGCCATGATCGTGGTCAGCTCGTAGGTGGTGTGCGAGGCCGCCACCGAGGTGATCTCGGCGTGGTCGTAGGCCGGGGCGACCTCGACGACGTCGGCCGACACCAGGTGGCAGTCGGCCAGGCCGCGCAGGATCTCCAGCAGCTCACGGGAGGTGAGGCCGCCGGCCTCCGGGGTGCCGGTGCCGGGGGCGTGCGCCGGGTCGAGCACGTCGATGTCGATGGAGATGTACAGCGGCCGGCCGCCGATCCGCTCCCTGAGCTGCTGGGTGACCTCGTCGACGCCGCGGCGCATCACATCGGCCGAGGTGACGATCCCGAAGCCCATCTTGGCGTCGTCGTCGAGGTCCTTCTTGCCGTACAGCGGGCCGCGGGTGCCGACGTGCGAGAGCGCGGAGGTGTCGAGGATGCCCTCCTCGACCGCCCGGCGGAACGGCGTGCCGTGCGTGTACTCGGCGCCGAAGTAGGTGTCCCACGTGTCCAGGTGCGCGTCGAAGTGCAGCAGCGCCACCGGACCGTGCTTGCGGGCCATGGCGCGCAGCAGCGGCAGCGCGATGGTGTGGTCGCCGCCGAGCGTCATGAGCCGGGCGCCGGTGTCCAGCAGGTCGTCCGCGGCGGCCTGGATGGTCTCCACGGCCTCGTTGATGTCGAACGGGTTGGCGGCGATGTCACCGGCGTCCGCGACCTGGGCGAGCGCGAAGGGCGACGCGTCCTGCGCCGGGTTGTACGGGCGCAGCAGCCGGGACGCCTCCCGGATCGCGTTGCCGCCGAAGCGGGCGCCCGGCCGGTAGGAGACACCGGCGTCGAAGGGCACGCCGACCACGGCGACGTCGGCGGTGCCGACCTCGTCGAGCCGCGGCAGCCGGGCGAAGGTGGCCGGTCCCGCATAGCGCGGGATGCGCGACGAGTCGACGGGGCCGCGCGGCTCTGCGCTGCTCATGGTGGCTGCCTCTTTCCGTTCGCATGGGTGCGGCCGTGGGGTCGCAGGTGGCTCGGGGGCCGCCGGTGATCGGCCCGCGGCTCCGCGGCCGACCCTATGCGGCCGCCGGAAGCCACCGGAATGTACGTTTCCTCCAATCCGCGCCCCCGATTACGCCTCGGCGTCGATCCCCCGGACGTCGCACACCCGTCCGGCGGGACGGGACAATGTGCGCATGCCCATGGATCCCGCTCCCGCAGCTCCCAGCCGCCAGTCCCTCGCCGAGCATCTGATACGTACCCGGATCGCGGGCGATGTCGCCACCAGCCGCGAGAACAACCTCGACCACTTCCGCGCGCTCGCCGAGGGCAACCGCTACTACTGGTTCGGTCTGGAGCTGGGCGACCGGTGGACGGACCTCTCGGCCGTCCTGGAGCTGATGGCCGAGCGGTGCGGGGTCGTCGCCAGCCCCAAGCACCGGCACGGGCAGGACACCATCGACCCGGAGCTGACGATCGACGCCCTGGACCGGATGGCGGACGTGCTGCACAAGGCGGCGGAGAACGGTTCCCGGGTGCTGCTGGCCACCGGGCACCCGGCCGGGCTGTTCGCCGTCCACCACGCGCTGGCCGACGCGCTGCGGGCCGCGGGCTGCACCCTGATCACCCCGCCGGACCATCTGTACGCGGACGGCGGCGAGATCCGGCACCTGGCGTCGGTCTCCATGCTGCACAGGGGCGGCGGCCTGGCACACACCCACTCCCCCGACCCGATGCGGGAGATCCTGGAGGCGCTGGAGCGCGCCGGGGAGCCGCTGCCCGACCTGGTGGTCGCCGACCACGGCTGGGCCGGATACGCGGGCGGCCAGGGCATCGACACGGTGGGCTTCGCGGACTGCAACGACCCGGCGCTGTTCGTCGGCGAGGCCGAAGGCAGCGTCCTGGTGACGGTTCCGCTGGACGACAACGTGCCGCCGCACCTGTACGCGCCGCTCACCGCCTATCTGCTCGCGGCCGCCGGGCTGGACGCGCGGATCTGACGTCACCCCGGTCAGTCGTTACGATCAGTGAAGAGAGCGGGAGGGAGCGAGGAAGGCAGGCACCGTGGTCCGGATAGCGATCGTCGATGACGAAGCGCTGGTCAGGGCCGCCCTGCGAAGCATCCTCGAGTCCTCGGGCGACATCCGCGTGGTGGCTGACTGCGACGGCCATGACGCACTGGCGGCGGTGACCGCGACCCGTCCCGCGCTGGTGCTGCTGGACGCGGTGATGCCCGCGCCCGACGACGGGCTGACGGTGCTGCGGGCCCTGCGCGCGCTGCCCTCGCCGCCCGCGGTCGCCATGCTGACCGCCTTCGACACCAGCGCGCACATCCACGCGGCGATGGCCGCGGGCGCCACCGGCTTCCTGCTCAAGGACACGGCGGTCGGCACCCTGATCGACGCGGTGCGGGTGCTGGCGAGCGGCGGCACGGTGTTCACCCCGACCGTGGGCCGTGCGGTGGTGGACGGCTTCCTCGGGGACACCGCGCACTCCGCGGCGGGCACCACGTCCGGATTCGGCCCGGGGTTCGGCACGGGCTCCGCGGCCGGTTCCGTGCCCGGAGCCGCCGCCGGTGGCTCCGCGGGCCTCCCAGCTGCCGCCACGGGCCCGTCGGCGGGCCCCGAGCGCTCCGGTGGCCCGGGAGGCCGGGGCGCGGCGGAGAACCCGTACGAGGCCGCTCTGGCGCCGCTGACCTTCCGCGAGCGCGAGGTGCTGCGACTGCTGGCCGGCGGCCTGCCGAACGCCGCGATCGCGGCGACGCTGGGCATCTCGGTGGGCACGGTGAAGGACCATGTGCGCGCCGTGCTGCGCAAGCTGGACGCCCCCAACCGGGTGGCCGCCGCCGTCATCGCGCACCAGGCGGGTCTCGACCGGGTGCCCGGATGCCCGTGACGCCCCGCACCGCCCTCCTGGACGCCGCTCTCCTCGCGCTCTCCGCGACGGAGGTGTGGGCGACGCGTTCCTTCGGCGGCCCCGTGTCGCTGGCCTTCGCCTGCCTGGGTACGGCCGCGCTCCTCGTACGGCGCCGGTTCCCGCTGACCGCGTTCGCCGCGACTCTGCCCGCCCTCGCGCTGGGCTACATCTGGTTCTCGCCCATGGGCACGCTCTACATGGTCGCCGCGCACCCGCCGGAGCAAAATCGCGCACAAGGAGGGCGGGGTGCCCCGGACGGGCCCGGCCATCTGCCCGACCGGGTGACCGGCGGCGGGGTGTCCTCACGGGCCCTGCTGATCGGGGCGTGCGGTGTCGTCGCGGGCGTGGTGTCCTTCGTGCCGTGGCCGTTCCGGGCCCCGGCGAGCTGGGCGCTGTCCGACACGATCCTCGCCCTCATGCTCTCGGCGCTGATCGCGGGGGCGCCCATCGCCCTCGGGCTCCTGGCGGCCTCGCGCCGCGAACTGGCCGGGCGGCTGGCCGAGCTGGCGGCCAGCCGGGAGCGTGAGCACGCGCTCGCCGCCGAGCAGGCGGTGGCACGCGAACGCGCCCGGCTCGCCCGCGAGATGCACGACACCGTGGCCCACCACATCAGCCTGATCGCCGTGCAGTCCGGCGCCCTGGAGGCGACCGCGCAGGGGCCGCAGGCGCGGGCGGCGGCGGGCGCGGTGCGCCAGCTGAGCCGCGACGCGCTGGACGAGCTGCGGCGCATGGTGGGCCTGCTGCGGCTGCCGCTGACCTCGGGCCAGCCGCTGGACGCGGGGCCCGGTCTTGCGGGCATTCCGGCGCTGGTGGCCGCCGCCGGGCCCGGCACGCACGGGGAGCTGCCCGCCGTACGCCAGGAGGCCGACGGCGCGGTGCCGTCCGCCGACGTGCAGCACGCGGCGTACCGGATCGTGCAGGAGGCGCTGACCAACATCCGCAAGCACGCGCCGGGGGCCGAAACCCGCGTCCTGGTGCGGCGTACCGGCGACGCGCTGGTGGTGGAGGTGCGCAACGGACCCGGGGCGGTGGCCGCGGGGCCCTCGCTGCCGTCGGGCGGGCACGGGCTCGCGGGGCTGCGCGAGCGCGCGCAGCAGCTCGGCGGCGACTTCGCGGCGACACCCGCCGCCGACGGCTTCCTGGTGCGGGCCCGGCTGCCGGTCGCGCCGACCGCGGAGGTCACGTCGTAGCGGCTCGCCGTGGCGACCGGGCGGGGCAGCGCGGCACCCGAATCCCGCACTCACCCGAAGGGGTGAGCGTCAGGTGCGCGGGACGCGGATCAGGCCCTCCTGGATGACCGATACCGCGAGCCGCCCGTCCTGGGTGTAGATACGGGCGGTCCCCAGGCCCCGGCCGCCGGACGCGGACGGGCTCTGCTGGTCGTAGAGCAGCCACTCGTCGGCACGGAACGGCCGGTGGAACCACATGGCGTGGTCGAGGCTGGCGCCGACCACGTCACCGACCGCCCAGCCGCCGCGCCCGTGGGCGAGCAGCACCGAGTCGAGCAGCGTCATGTCCGACACATAGGTGGCGAGGCAGACGTGCAGCAGCGGGTCGTCGGCGAGCTTGCCGCGGGTGCGGAACCACACCTGGGAGCGGGGTTCGCGTTCGACGCCCGCGGTGAGGAACGGCGGGTCCTCCACATAGCGGAGGTCCACGGCCTCGCGCGCTTCGAGCAGCCGGTCGACCACCGTCGGGTCGGGGAACTTGTCCGCGTGCCGCGGCAGCAGTTCCGCGGCCGTCGGCAGCGACTCCGGGTCGGGCGCGTACGGCATCGGCTCCTGGTGCTCCAGCCCGTCCTCGTAGGACTGGAAGGAGGCCGAGAGGTGGAAGATCGGCTGGCCGTGCTGGACCGCGACGACCCGGCGGGTGGTGAAGGAGCGGCCGTCACGGATCCGGTCGACCTGGTAGACGATCGGCGCGCCGGGGTCGCCGGGGCGCAGGAAGTACGCGTGCAGGGAGTGCGCGGCGCGGTCCTCGGGCACGGTGCGGCCCGCGGCGACCAGGGCCTGGGCCGCGACCTGGCCGCCGAACACCCGCGGCACGACGGCGGACCGGCTCATGCCGCGGAAGATGTCCCGCTCGATCCGCTCCAGGTCGAGCAGATCGAGCAGGGACTGGAGCGGCTCGTTCACAGGCCCATCGACTTGGCGATGATCGACTTCATGACCTCACTGGTGCCGCCGTAGATGCGGTTGACGCGGTTGTCGGCGTACAGGCGGGCGATCGGGTACTCGTTCATGTAGCCGTAGCCGCCGTGGAGCTGGAGGCAGCGGTCGATGACGCGGGCGGCGACCTCGGTGCAGAAGAGCTTGGCGGAGGCGGCGTCGGCGGCGGACAGCTCGCGCGCGTCGTGGGCCTCCAGGGCGCGGTCGACGACGGCCTCGGCGGCGTCCACCTCGGCCTTGCAGGCGGCCAGCTCGAACTTGGTGTTCTGGAACGACGCCACGGACTTGCCGAAGACGGTGCGCTCCTGGACGTACTCCTGGGCGAAGCGGACCGCGGCGGCGGCCTGCGAGTGGGCGCCGACGGCGATCGCCAGGCGCTCCTGCGGCAGGTTCTGGCCGAGGTAGGAGAAGCCCTTGCCCTCGTCGCCGAGCAGGTCCTCGACCGGCACCCGGACGTCGGAGAAGGCGAGTTCGGCGGTGTCGGAGGTGCGCAGGCCGAGCTTGTCGAGCTTGCGGCCGACCGAGTAGCCCTCGGACGTGGTGTCCACGACGAAGAGCGAGATGCCGGCGCGGCGGTCCTCGGCGGAGGCCGGGGCGGTGCGGGCGCAGACGATGACGCGGTCGGCGTGGACGCCGCCGGTGATGAAGGTCTTGGCGCCGTTGAGCAGGTAGTGCGTGCCGTCGGCGGAGAGCTTGGCGGTGGTCTTCATGCCCGCCAGGTCGGAGCCGGTGCCGGGCTCGGTCATCGCGATGGCGAACATCGTCTCGCCGCTGACGAAGCCGGGCAGCCAGCGCTTCTTCTGCTCGTCGGTGCCGTACGCCATCACATAGGGCAGGCAGAGGCCGACGTGGACGCTGCTGCCGCCGAAGCTGACGCCCGCGCGGGCGCACTCCTCGCTGATGACGGCCTGGAACTTGAAGCTCTCCTGGCCCGCGCCACCGAACTCCTCGGGCACTTCGATGCCGAAGACGCCCAGCTCACCGAGCTTGTAGTAGAACTCGCGCGGGACCTGCCCGGCGGTCAGCCACTCGTCGTAGACAGGGACGACCTCGGCCTCGACGAAGGCGCGTATCGTCTCGCGGAACGCTTCGTGGTCCTCGTTGAACACCGTACGACGCACAGCGCGCCTCCCATCGACGAGCGGAAACGATTGACTACTGAACATTAAGCAAGCGCTCAGTAAGTTACCCGCCAGTCGGGCCCGCTGTCCAGAGGCCCCAGGGAGGCGAGCGCGCCGAGCGCCAGCCGGTGGAGCAGGGCCGCCATGTCGGAGCGGCCGGGCAGTCCGCTCTGGGCCCCGAGGTGCGGGGTGGAGTTGAGCAGCCCGAAGACGGCGTGCACGGCGGCCCGCACCTCCAGCTCGGTGGCGTCGGGGTAGACCTGGTGCACCACCGCGACCCACTCCTCCACGTACTGCCGCTGGAGCTGGCGGACCAGCTTGCGGTCGGAGTCCCGCAGCCGGTCCAGCTCGCGGTCGTGCAGGGTGATCAGCGGCCGGTCGTCGATCGCGAAGTCGATATGGCCGCGGATCAGCGCGTCCAGCGCCTCCTCGGGCCCGGCCGCCTCGGCGACCCGCATCTTGCCCGCCGCCATCAGGCGGCCGCTGATCCCCACGAGCAGTTCCGCGAGCATCGCGTCCTTGCCCGCGAAGTGCCGATAGAGCCCGGGCCCGCTGATCCCCACCGCGGCGCCTATCTCGTCCACTCCGACTCCGTGGAATCCGCGCTCGGCGAAGAGCCGCGCTGCCTCTCGGAGGATCTGCTCGCGGCGGTTCTCTGCCGTCTTCGTCGGGTTCATGCAATCGAGTCTAGACAATCGAGTTAGCGAGCGTTAACGTGGAGACATCACGTTAACGCTCGCTAACATCCGGGGGGCCGAACCATGGCAGCACCCGCCCTGTCCAGCGCCGCAGATCCGGCGTCGGAGGCGTTCCACGCCAACGCAGAGGCACATGCCGCTCTCAGCGCGGACCTGCGCGACAAGCTGGCCGCCGCACGCCTCGGCGGCGGCGAGAAGGCCCGCGCGCGGCACACCTCGCGCGGCAAGCTGCTGCCCAGGGACCGGGTGGACGGGCTGCTCGACCCCGGATCCCCCTTCCTGGAGCTGGCACCTCTGGCGGCGGACGGGATGTACGACGGCCAGGCGCCGGCCGCCGGGGTGATCGCCGGGATCGGCCGGGTGTCGGGGCGCGAGGTCGTCGTGGTGGCCAATGACGCCACCGTCAAGGGCGGCACCTACTACCCGATGACGGTCAAGAAGCACCTGCGCGCCCAGGAGGTCGCCCTCGACAACCGGCTGCCGTGCGTCTATCTGGTGGACTCCGGCGGCGCCTTCCTGCCCAAGCAGGACGAGGTCTTCCCCGACCGCGACCACTTCGGCCGGATCTTCTTCAACCAGGCCACCATGTCGGCCCGCGGCATCCCGCAGATCGCCGCGGTCATGGGCTCCTGCACGGCCGGCGGCGCGTACGTCCCCGCGATGAGCGACGAGGCGGTGATCGTGCGGAATCAGGGCACGATCTTCCTCGGCGGCCCGCCGCTGGTGAAGGCCGCCACCGGTGAGGTCGTCACCGCGGAGGAGCTGGGCGGCGGCGAGGTCCACTCCCGGGTCTCCGGCGTCACCGACCACCTCGCCGAGGACGACGCGCACGCGCTGAGCATCGTCCGCGACATCGTCGCCACCCTGCCCGCCCGCGGCCCCCTGCCGTGGACGGTACGGCCCGCGGAGCCCCCGGCCGTGGACCCGGCGGGGCTGTACGGGGCGGTGCCCGTCGACTCCCGCACCCCGTACGACGTCCGCGAGGTGATCGCCCGGCTGGTGGACGGCAGCCGCTTCGCCGAGTTCAAGTCGGAGTACGGCACGACCTTGGTCACCGGTTTCGCCCATGTGCAGGGCCACCCAGTCGGCATCGTGGCGAACAACGGCATCCTGTTCGCCGAATCCGCCCTCAAGGGCGCCCACTTCATCGAGCTGTGCGACCAGCGGGGCATCCCGCTGCTCTTCCTGCAGAACATCTCCGGCTTCATGGTCGGCCGCCAGTACGAGGCGGGCGGCATCGCCAAGCACGGCGCCAAGATGGTCACGGCGGTGGCCTGCGCCCGGGTGCCCAAGCTCACCGTGGTGATCGGCGGCTCGTACGGCGCGGGCAACTACTCGATGTGCGGCCGCGCCTACAGCCCCCGCTTCCTGTGGATGTGGCCCAACGCCAAGATCTCGGTGATGGGCGGCGAGCAGGCCGCGTCCGTCCTGGCCACCGTCAAGCGCGACCAGCTCGCCGCGGCCGGCGAGAAGTGGAGCGAGGAGGCGGAGGAGGCGTTCAAGGCCCCGGTCCGCGAGCAGTACGAGTCGCAGGGCAACGCCTACTACGCCACCGCCCGGCTCTGGGACGACGGCGTGATCGACCCGCTGGAGACCCGCACCGTCGTGGGCCTCGCCCTCACCGCCTGCGCCAACGCCCCGCTTCCCACCGCCGATCCGGGCGCGCCCGGCTACGGCGTCTTCCGGATGTGAGGGCTGTCATGACTGCGAGCACCCTGCCGGAGAGCCTGCCGATGAACCCCATGTTCGACACCGTCCTGGTCGCCAACCGCGGCGAGATCGCGGTGCGTGTCCTGCGCACCCTGCGGGAGCTGGGCGTCCGCTCGGCGGCCGTCTTCACCGCGGCGGACGCCCACGCCCGGCACGTCAGGGAGGCCGACACCGCGGTCCGGGTGGACAGCTATCTGTCGGCCGAGGAGCAGGTTCGGGCCGCCGTAGCGGCGGGCGCCCAGGCGGTGCACCCCGGATACGGCTTCCTGGCGGAGAACGCGGCCTTCGCCCGCGCCTGCGCCGAGGCCGGGCTGGTCTTCATCGGCCCGCCCGCCGACGCCATCGAGCTGATGGGCGACAAGATCCGCGCCAAGGAGACGGTGCGCGCGGCCGGGGTGCCGGTGGTGCCCGGCAGCAGCGGCAGCGGACTGACCGACGGGCAACTCGCCGACGCGGCCCGGGAGATCGGTATGCCGGTGCTGCTGAAGCCCTCGGCGGGCGGCGGCGGCAAGGGCATGCGGCTCGTGCGGGACGCCGCGCTGCTGGCCGACGAGATCGCGGCGGCCCGGCGCGAGGCACGCGGCTCCTTCGGCGACGACACCCTGCTGGTGGAGCGGTGGATCGACCGGCCGCGGCACATCGAGATCCAGGTGCTCGCCGACGGCCACGGCGGCGTGGTCCACCTGGGCGAGCGCGAGTGCTCGCTGCAGCGGCGCCACCAGAAGGTGATCGAGGAGGCCCCCTCGGTGCTGCTCGACCCGGCGACCCGGGCGGCGATGGGCGAGGCCGCGGTGCAGGCCGCCCGCTCCTGCGGGTACACCGGCGCCGGGACGGTGGAGTTCATCGTGCCGGGCGCCGATCCGGGCGCGTACTTCTTCATGGAGATGAACACCCGACTGCAGGTCGAGCACCCGGTGACCGAGCTGGTCACCGGCCTGGACCTGGTCGAGTGGCAGCTGCGGGTCGCCTGCGGCGAGCGGCTCCCCTTCGGGCAGCGGGACATCACGCTGACCGGACACGCCGTCGAGGCGCGGATCTGCGCGGAGACGGCGCGGCCGGGCGACGGGCGGGTGGACTTCCTGCCGTCCGCCGGCACCGTGGTCGCCCTGCGCGAACCGACGGGACCCGGTGTCCGGGTGGACTCCGGGCTGTCGCACGGCACCGAGGTGGGCACCGCCTACGACCCGATGCTGGCCAAGGTGATCGCGTACGGCCCCGACCGGGCGACCGCGCTGCGGCGGCTGCGGGCCGCGCTCGCGGACACCGTGGTGCTCGGCCTCGACACCAACACCGGCTTCCTGCGGCGGCTGCTGGAGCATCCGGCGGTGGTGGCGGGCGAGTTGGACACCGGGCTGATCGACCGGGACGCCGCCGCGCTGCTGCCCGCCGGGGTGCCGGACGAGGTGTACGCGGTGGCGGCGCTGCTGCGGCAGTCGGCGCTGGCGGCGGCGCCCGACGCGGGCGGCTGGACCGATCCGTTCTCGGTGCCCAGCGGCTGGCGGATGGGCGGCGAGCCGAGCTGGACCGTGCACCATCTGCGGGTGCCGGGCCACGACCCGGTGACCGTCCGCGTCCGGGACGGCCAGGTGCGGATCGGCGACGCCCCCGCCCTCACCGCCCGGCTGGCGGTCGACGGGCACCGGGTGCTGCTGCACCGCGACGACACGGTGGTCGCCTTCGAGCACGCGGGCGAGTGGCTGGGCCGGGACGGGGACGGCTGGCGCGTCCAGGCGTACGACCCGGTCGCCGCGGCGCTGCGCGGCGGCGCGGCGGGCGGCGGAGGCGGCGCCCTGACCGCGCCCATGCCCGGCACCGTGACCGTGGTGAAGGTCGCCAAGGGCGACGAGGTGGTGGCCGGTCAGAGCCTGATGGTGGTGGAGGCCATGAAGATGGAGCACGTCATCACCGCCCCCCACGACGGGACGGTTTCCGAGATCGATGTGAGCGCGGGCAGCACGGTCGCGATGGACCAGGTGCTCGCGGTCGTCACCCCGGCCGACACCGCCGAGCAGGCCGCCGTCCCCGCGGCCCCCGGGGAGGCGTCATGACCGACACGACCGCACCCGGCACGACCGCGACCGGCGGCGCCACCGCCACCACCGCCGACGCTGGTGTGCTCGCGCTCGGGCTGCCCATGGCGGTGCCGATGGACGGGTTCCCCGAGGCCGTGCGCATCCACGAGGTGGGCGCGCGGGACGGGCTGCAGAACGAGAAAGCGACCGTCCCGACGGCCGTGAAGGCCGAGTTCGTGCACCGGCTGGCGGACGCGGGCCTGACCACCATCGAGGCGACCAGCTTCGTGCACCCCAAGTGGGTGCCCCAACTGGCCGACGCCGCCGAGCTGATGCCGCTGCTGGCCGACCTCGCCGACCGGGACCCGGCCGTCCGGCTGCCGGTCCTGGTGCCGAACGACCGCGGGCTCGACCGGGCGCTGGAGCTGGGCGTGCGGGAGATAGCGGTCTTCGGCAGCGCCACCGAGTCCTTCGCCCGCGCCAACCTCAACCGCACGGTGGACGAGTCGCTGGCGATGTTCGCGCCGGTGGTCGACCGCGCCCGCGCGGCGGGGGCGACGGTCCGCGGCTATCTGTCGATGTGCTTCGGCGACCCCTGGGAAGGCCCGGTGCCGATCGCCCAGGTCGCCGCGGTGGCCCGGCGGCTGTACGAACTGGGCTGCACCGAGCTGAGCCTCGGCGACACCATCGGGGTGGCCACCCCGGGCCATGTCACCGCCCTGCTCGACGCGCTGACCGGCGGCGGCGTCCCGGTGGAGCGGCTCGCCGTCCACTTCCACGACACGTACGGCCAGGCCCTGTCCAACACGCTGGCGGCGCTGCGTTGCGGCGTCACCGTCGTGGACGCGTCGGCGGGCGGCCTCGGCGGCTGCCCGTACGCCAAGAGCGCCACCGGCAACCTCGCCACGGAAGACCTCGTCTGGATGCTGCACGGCCTCGGCATCCGCACCGGAGTCGACCTCAGCCGCCTCAGCGCCACAAGCGTCTGGATGGCGGAGCAACTGGGGCGGCCGAGCCCGTCCCGTACCGTCCGCGCCCTGACCCACCAGGAGCAGTAGTCATGTCAATCGACCACCGGCTGTCCGCCGAGTACGAGGAACTCCGCAGCACTGTCGCGGAGTTCGCCAAGGACGTGATCGCGCCGAAGATCGGCGAGTTCTACGAGCACGGGGAGTTCCCGTACGAGATCGTGCGGGAGATGGGACGGATGGGCCTGTTCGGGCTGCCGTTCCCCGAAGAGTACGGCGGGATGGGCGGCGACTACTTCGCGCTCGGCCTCGCGCTGGAGGAGCTGGCCCGGGTGGACTCCTCGGTGGCCATCACGCTGGAGGCCGGGGTGTCGCTGGGCGCCATGCCGGTGTTCCGGTTCGGCACCGAGGAGCAGAAGCGGGAGTGGCTGCCGAAGCTGTGCTCGGGCGAGATGCTCGGCGCGTTCGGGCTGACCGAGCCGGAGTGCGGCTCGGACGCGGGCGGCACCCGTACCACCGCGCGGCTGGACGAGGCCACCGGGGAATGGGTCATCAACGGCACCAAGTGCTTCATCACCAACTCCGGCACCGACATCACGGGTCTGGTCACGGTGACGGCGGTGACCGGCCGCAAGGAGGACGGCCGCCCGCTGATCTCCTCGATCATCGTGCCGTCGGGCACGCCCGGCTTCACGGTGTCGAAGAAGTACAGCAAGGTGGGGTGGAACGCCTCGGACACCCGCGAGCTGTCGTTCGCCGACTGCCGGGTACCGGCCGCGAACCTGCTGGGCGAGCTGGGCCGGGGCTACGCGCAGTTCCTGCGGATCCTCGACGAGGGGCGGATCGCGATCTCGGCGCTGGCCACCGGACTGGCCCAGGGATGTGTGGACGAGTCGCTGGCGTACGCCAAGACCCGGCAGGCGTTCGGCCGCCCGATCGGTGACAACCAGGCGATCCAGTTCAAGATCGCCGACATGGAGATGCGCGCGCACACCGCGCGGCTGGCGTGGCGGGACGCGGCCTCGCGGCTGGTGCACGGGGAGCCGTTCAAGAAGGAGGCGGCGCTGGCGAAGCTCTACTCCTCCGAGATCGCCGTCACCAACGCCCGCGAGGCCACCCAGATCCACGGCGGCTACGGGTTCATGAACGAGTACCCGGTGGCCCGGATGTGGCGGGACTCCAAGATCCTGGAGATCGGCGAAGGCACGAGCGAGGTCCAGCGGATGCTGATCGCGAGGGAGTTGGGGCTGGCCGGATAGCGGGGCGCGCGCCCCGGGGATTCGGGGCGGCCCTGCGGGGCGGAAGCGGCGGACGGGCTCGTTGAGGCGGCAAGTTAGGTTAGGCTAACCTAACTAAGCCGCTCAACGAGAGGTCTGCCCATGCGCTCACACCTGCTCAGCGACGCCACGACGGAGCACTACCGGCGCTCCGTCGCCCAAGGGGTCGAGCGGGTGGCGGCCACCCTCGCCGCGACCGACCGGCCGTTCACCGGCATCACCCCCGGCGCGCTGGCCCCCCGGGTCGACGCCATCGACCTCGACCGGCCGCTGGGCGACACCGCGGCCGCCCTGGAGGAGCTGGAGTCGGTCTACCTCCGCGACGCCGTCTTCTTCCACCATCCCCGCTATCTCGCGCACCTCAACTGCCCGGTGGTGATCCCGGCCGTCGCCGCCGAGGCGGTGCTCAGCGCCGTGAACTCCTCCCTCGACACCTGGGACCAGAGCGCGGGTGCCACCCTGATCGAGCGCCGCCTGATCGACTGGACCGCCGAGCGGATCGGCCTCGGCCCGGCGGCCGACGGCGTGTTCACCAGCGGCGGCACCCAGTCCAATCTTCAAGCGCTGCTGCTGGCCCGTGAGGAGGCGGTCACCCGCGGCGCCGACCCCGCGCGGCTGCGCGTGCTGGCCTCCGAGTGCGGTCACTTCAGCGTCCAGAAGTCCGCGAAGCTGCTGGGCCTCGGCGCCCACGCGGTGATCGCCGTCCCCTGCGACCAGGACAAGCGGATGCGGGCGCCGGCGCTCGCCCGCGAGCTGGAGCGCTGCGCGCACGAGGGCCTGACCCCGATGGCCGTGGTCGCCACCGCGGGCACCACCGACTTCGGCTCCATCGACCCGCTGACCGCCGTCGCCGACCTGTGCGCCCGGCACGGGGTGTGGCTGCACGTCGACGCGGCCTACGGCTGCGGCCTGCTGGTCTCCCCCACCCGCCGCCATCTGCTCGACGGCATCGAGCACGCCGACTCGGTGACCGTCGACTACCACAAGTCCTTCTTCCAGCCGGTGAGTTCCAGCGCGGTGCTGGTCCGCGACCGCACCACCCTGCGGCACGCCACGTACTACGCCGACTACCTCAACCCGCGCCGCACCACCACCGAGCACATCCCCAACCAGGTCGACAAGTCCCTGCAGACCACCCGCCGTTTCGACGCGCTCAAGCTGTGGATGACGCTGCGGGTGATGGGCGCCGACGGCATCGGCGCGCTCTTCGACGACGTCGTCGACCTGGCGGCCGAGGGCTGGAAGCTGCTGGACGCCGACCCGCGCTTCGAGGTGGTCGCCCGCCCGGCGCTCTCCACCCTGGTCTTCCGCTGGGTGCCGCCGGGCGTGACCGGCCCGGCGCTGATCGACCGGGCCAATCTGCACGCCCGCAAGGCGCTGTTCGCCTCCGGCCAGGCGGTGGTCGCCGGGACGAAGGTCCGCGGCAGCCACTACCTGAAGTTCACCCTGCTCAACCCGCGGACCACCCCCGCCGACATCGCCGCCGTCCTCGATCTGCTCGCCGAGCACGCGGACTCGTACCTGGGAGACGCGCTTGTCCACGCCTCATGACTTCCTCGCGATCGGGCTCGGGCCGTTCAACCTGGGCCTGGCCTGCCTCACCGAACCCCTCCCCGACCTCAACGGCCTCTTCCTGGAGAGCAAGCCGGACTTCGACTGGCACTCGGGCATGTTCCTGGAGGGCAGCACGCTCCAGACGCCGTTCCTGTCGGACCTGGTGACGCTCGCCGATCCCACCTCGCCGTACAGCTTCCTCAACTACCTCAAGGAATCGGGGCGGTTGTACTCCTTCTACATCCGCGAGAGCTTCTATCCGCTGCGCGAGGAGTACAACGACTACTGCCGGTGGGCCGCCGCCCGGATCCCCGGGATCCGCTTCGGGCAGACGGTCACCGAGGTGACGTACGACGAGCGGGCCGGGGTCTACGAGGTGCGCACCGCGACGGGAGAGGCGCACCGGGCGCCGCGGCTGGTGCTGGGCACCGGCACACCGCCCTTCGTCCCCGCCGCCTGCGAGGGCCTGGGCGGCGACGTGGTGCACAACTCCCGCTATCTGGAGGCCAAGAGCGCGCTCCAGCGCAAGAGCAGCATCACCGTGGTCGGCAGCGGCCAGAGTGCCGCCGAGATCTACCACGATCTGCTCCAGGACATCGACACCCACGGCTACCTGCTCAACTGGGTCACCCGCTCCCCGCGGTTCTTCCCGCTGGAGTACACGAAGCTGACGCTGGAGATGACGTCGCCGGAGTACGTCGACTACTTCCACGCGCTGCCCCCGCCGGTCCGCGACGCGCTGGGCGCCTCGCAGAAGAACCTCTACAAGGGCATCAACTCCGAGCTGATCAACGCCATCTTCGATCTGCTCTACGTCAAGAACCGCCGCGGTGAGGTCCCGACCCGGCTGCTGGCCAACACCTCGCTGGAGCACGCCCGCCACGACCCCGGCAGCGGCACGTACACCCTGGGCCTGCGCCGACGCGAACAGGGCCGCGACCTCACCCTCGACACCGAGGGCCTGGTGCTGGCCACCGGCTACCGCTACCGGGTACCGGAGTTCCTCGCACCGGTACGGCACCGCATCCGCTGGGACGCGCGAGGGCGCTACGACGTCTCCCGCGACTACGCCATCGACGTGACCGGGCGCGGGATCTACGTACAGAACGCCGAGCTGCACACCCACGGATTCGCCGCGCCCGACCTCGGAATGGCCGCGTACCGCAACTCCCGCATCATCCGGGAGCTGCTGGGCCGCGAGCACTACCGGGTGGAAAAGGCCATCGCCTTCCAGGAGTTCACCGTATGACCGGCCACCGCATGGCCCCCCGCTCCCCCGGCGGCGCCGCCGCGGGCGTGCCCGCCTTCAGTTTCCGGCCGGTCGCACCGGCCGCCGACGCCGCGCTGCTGCACCGCTGGGTCACCCATCCCAAGGCCGCCTTCTGGTTGATGGGCGACGCGAGCCGGGACGACGTGGAGCGCGCCTACGCGGAGATCGCCGCGTCCCCGCACCACGACGCGTTCCTGGGCCTGCGGGCGGACGACGGGACGCCCGCGTTCCTGATGGAGCGGTACGACCCGGCGCGGGTCGAACTGACCGGGCTCTACCCGGCGTTGCCCGGCGACGTCGGGATGCACTTCCTGGTCGCGCCCGCACAGACGCCCGTGCACGGCTTCACCCGGGCGGTGATCGCGGCGGTGATGGCGGAGCTGTTCGCCGACCCGGCCACCCGCCGGGTGGTCGTCGAGCCGGACGTCCGCAACACCGCCGTCCACCGGCTGAACGCGGAGGTCGGCTTCGAGGTCGTCGAACGGATCAGCACACCGGTGAAGGACGCGTATCTGAGCGTCTGCACCCGCGCGCGCTTCGAGGCCGCCCGATGACGGCCGCCGACCACCTCACCCCGGAGCTGTGGCAGCGGGCCACCCGCCACCTGATACGCAAGGCCCTCGCGGAGTTCGCCCACGAACGCCTCCTGACACCGGAGCCGGACGCCGCCGCACCCGTCACCGGTCAGGAACCCGCCGCCACCGGCACCGGCTCCCGCACCGGCTATCTCGTCCGCAGCGACGACGGCCGCACCACGTACCGCTTCACCGCCCGCCTGCTGGCGCTCGGGCACTGGCACATCGACCCGGCCGGCATCACCAGGACCCGCGAAAACGCCGAACTCCCGCTCGACGCGCTGGACTTCGTCACCGAGCTGCGCGGCACGCTGGGGATCGGCGAGGGGGTGCTGCCGGTGTACCTGGAGGAGATCGGGGCGACGCTGTCGGCGGCGGCGTTCCGGCTCGCCGCGCTCGACGCGCGGCCGGTGAGCGCCGCCGAGCTGACCGGGGCCGGTTTCCAGGCGATCGAGGCCGGGATGACCGAGGGCCACCCCTGCTTCGTCGCCAACAGCGGCCGTCTCGGCTTCGGCGCGCACGACCACCTGCGGTACGCGCCCGAGGCCGCCGCGCCCGTACGGCTGATCTGGCTCGCCGCCCGCCGCGACCGCGCCACCTTCACCGCGGGCACCGGCCTGGACTACGACTCCTTCATGGCGGCCGAGCTGGGCGAGGCCCAACTCCGGCGCTTCGCGGAGAAGTTGACCGCACTCGGTCTCGACCCGGCCGACTACCTGCTGATCCCGGCCCACCCCTGGCAGTGGTGGAACAAGCTCTCGGTCAGTTTCGCGGGCGAGGTCGCCCGGCGCCATCTGGTGTGCCTGGGGCCGGGCGAGGACGACTATCTGGCCCAGCAGTCCGTCCGCACCTTCTTCAACACCTCGGACCCCGCCCGGCACTACGTGAAGACCGCGCTGTCCGTACTCAACATGGGCTTCATGCGCGGCCTGTCCGCCGCGTACATGGAGGCCACCCCGGCGATCAACGACTGGCTCGCGGAGCTGATCGCCGCCGACCCGGTGCTGACCGCCGCCCGGTTCTCGATCATCCGGGAGCGCGCGGCGGTCGGCTACCACCACCGGCAGTACGAGGCGGCCACCGCGTACGGCTCCCCGTACCGCAAGATGCTGGCCGCGCTGTGGCGGGAGAGCCCGGTGCCGTCGCTGGAGCCCGGCCAGTCGCTCGCCACGATGGCGTCGCTGCTGCACACCGACGCCACCGCATCGGATCCCTCGGCCACCACCTCCTTCGCGGGCGCGCTCGTGGCCCGCTCGGGGCTGCCCGCGCGGGAGTGGCTGCGGCGCTACCTGGACGCGTATCTGGTCCCGGTGCTGCACTGCCTCTACGCCCACGACCTGGCCTTCATGCCGCACGGCGAGAACGTGATCCTGGTGCTGGACGAGGACGGCACGGTGGTGCGGGCGGTGTTCAAGGACATCGCCGAGGAGATCGTGGTGATGGACCCGGCGCGGCCGCTGCCCCCGCGGGTGGCGCGGATCCGCGCGGACGTCCCCGAGGAGCTGCGGGCGCTGTCGGTCTTCACGGATGTCTTCGACTGCTTCTTCCGCTTCCTGAGCGCGATCCTGCACACCGGGGAGGTGCTGGACGAGGACGGCTTCTGGCGGACGGTCGCGCGGTGCGTGGCCGACTACCAGGACGCGCACCCGGAGCTGGCGGACGCCTTCGCCCGCTACGACCTGTTCGCCCCGCGGTTCGCGCTGTCCTGTCTCAACCGGCTGCAACTGCGCGACAACCAGCAGATGGTGGACCTCACCGACCCGTCGGCCGCGCTGCAGTTCGCGGGCACCCTGCCCAACCCGCTGGCGGCCCACGTCCCGCGGGAGGCTATCGCGCGGGCCAGTCCACCTGCGGCGAGCGGTGGAAGGTGATGCCCAGGGCGGTCCAGCGCGGTGCCTGGGCCGCCAGCCGCACCCGGTAGGCGGCCCAGTCGTGCGTGGCCGCCGGGGACCAGCCGATCTCGGCGATCCCCGGCAGCCGCGGGAAGGCCATGGAGTCGAGGTCCGCGGTGGTCTTCAGGGTCTCCGTCCACAGCGGCGCCTCGACCCCGAGGACCGCCGCGGCGGGCACGCCCTTCACGAAGGTCGCCGGGTCCCAGTCGTAGGAGTCCTTGACCTCGACATAGCCGGCCCAGTGCAGGCCCAGCGGCGACGAGGGGTCGTAACTCATGTCGAGATACGCCTTGTTCGCCGGTGACATGATCACCCGGGTGCCGGCCTTCGCCGCCGCGACGACCGGCGCCTCGTTCCCCGCGGTGCCCCAGTACTGGGCGATCGCGCCCTTCACGGGGTGCGCGCTGTCGATCTGGTGCCAGCCGATCACCGTCTTGCCGTACGAGGTGACGATCGGCTGCATCCGGTCGACGAAGGCGGTGTAGTCGGCCGCGCTGGTGGAGTGCGCCTCGTCGCCGCCGATGTGCAGATAGGGGCCGGGGGTCAGGGCGGCGATCTCGCGCACGACGTCGTTCTCGAACCGGTACGTGGCCTCGTTGGGCACGCACAGCGAGCTGAAGCCGACCTTGATGCCGGTGTAGAGCGGCGGCGCGACACCGTCGCAGGTGAGTTCGGGGTACGAGGCGAGGGCCGCGTTGGTGTGGCCGGGGCCGTCGATCTCGGGGACGACGGTGAGGAAGCGGCTGGCCGCGTACCGGACGATCTCGCGGTAGTCGTCCTGGGTGTAGAAGCCGCCCGCGCCGCCGCCGACCTCGGTGCTGCCGCCGTAGGAGGTCAGCCGCGGCCGGGAGCCGATGGCGATCCGCCAGCCTTGGTCGTCGGTGAGGTGCAGATGCAGGGTGTTGAGTTTGTACAGGGCCAGCTGGTCGATGTAGCGCTCGACCTGCGGCACGGTGAAGAAGTGCCGGGCGACGTCCAGCATCGAGCCGCGGTAGGCGTAGCGCGGCACGTCCCTGATGGTGGCGCTGGGCACGGTCCAGTCCGCGGTGGGTACGACGGTGGCGCTCTCGACCGCGGCGGGCAGCAGCTGGCGGAGCGTCTGCACCCCGTGGAAGAGGCCGGCGGTGGTGCGGGCGCTGATCAGGACCGAGCGGCCGGTGGTCCGCAGCCGGTAGCCCTCGGCGCCGAGGCCGGTGTCCGGGTCGCCGAGCGAGAGCACGACGGCGTCCCCGGCGGCGGCGTTCCTTGCGGCCCGGCTCACCGGCAGGGCGTACCCGGTGGCGGGGCGCAGCAGCCCGGCGAGGTAGTCGGCGACCTGCCGGGTCCGCGCGGAGCCGTCGGTCAATCGGACCGCGGTGGCCGCCGTGATCCGGAAGGACCCGCCGCCCGCGGTGACCGAGGCGGGCACCGGCACCACCCGTGAGGTGACGTCCCGCGCCGCGTCGGCCCGGCCGGTGGGGGCGCCGCCCGCGGAGTGGGCCGCGTCGGGCAGTGCGGCGCGTGCCGAGTCGGGCAGTGCGGCGGGCGCCCCGGCCGCGGTGGCCCCGGCGGCGAGCATCAGCGCGCACATCACCCGCAGCAGCGGCCCGCGCAACGCCTGCGGGTCCCGCAGACCCCGCAGGCCCCATGTGCCCCGCGCGTTCCGGGGATCGAGTCGTCTCACAGGGCGATGACTACCCGGGCCGCCGAGCCGGGGTCAAGGCGGCGTCGTATTTTCCGGGCGGAGCCACCCGAACGGCGTGTCCTCTACGGGTTTTCACCCCCATGGACGCTCTTCCTGCCCGAAATCGGGCAGGATTGTTGCAAACACCAGATGATCACACCAGTATCGTCGGGTGCTCGAACGCCGGACGTCCTCCGAAGACCTGATCGACCACCTGGTCCGCACCACGCCGCTGCAGCGCGGCGAGGCGAACCGGGTGGTCCTGGACGTCCTGGCGTACTTCGACGAGACGACCGAGGAGTTCGTCCGCCGCAGACACCGCGAGCTCCAGGCCAAGGGCCTGGTCAACGCGGACATCTTCGTGCGGATCAGCGAGGAGCTGCCCCACCGGGCGGTGGCCCCGCCCGCGCTCTCGCAGCGCCAGCTCCGCCGGATCGTCTACGGCTGAGGACCTCCCGTCAGGGCAGGGGGTCCGGGCACACCCGGAACACAGGACGGACAGAGGGACGAGGGAAGACCATATGTGCGGAATCGTCGGATACATCGGCAAGCGCGACGTGGCACCGCTGCTGCTGGAGGGGCTGCAGCGGCTGGAGTACCGGGGTTACGACTCCGCGGGCGTCGTCATCACCGGCAAGTCCGGCGAGCTGAGGACCGTGAAGGCCAAGGGCCGGGTGCGTGAGCTGGAGGCCCGTATCCCCAAGCGCTTCGCGGGCACCACCGGCATCGCGCACACCCGCTGGGCCACCCACGGCGCGCCGAGCGACGAGAACGCGCACCCGCACCTCGACGGCGACAGCAAGGTCGCGGTCGTCCACAACGGGATCATCGACAACGCCTCGGAGCTGCGCGCCAAGCTCACCGCGGACGGCGTCGTGTTCCTCTCCGAGACCGACACCGAGGTGCTGGCGCACCTGATCGGCCGCGCCCAGGCGGAGACCCTGGAGGAGAAGGTCCGCGAGGCGCTCCGCTCGGTCGAGGGCACCTACGGCATCGCCGTGCTGCACCAGGACTTCTCCGACCGCATCGTGGTGGCCCGCAACGGCTCGCCGGTCGTGCTCGGCATCGGCGAGAAGGAGATGTTCGTCGCCTCCGACGTCGCCGCGCTGGTCGCCCACACCCGCCAGGTGGTCACCCTGGAGGACGGCGAGATGGCCACCATCAAGGCCGACGACTTCCGCACGTACACCACCGAGGGCTCGCTGACGACGGCCACGCCGACCACCGTGGAGTGGGAGGCCGAGTCGTACGACATGGGCGGCCACGACACGTACATGCACAAGGAGATCTCGGAGCAGGCCGAGGCCGTGGACCGGGTGCTGCGCGGCCGGATCGACGACCGGTTCTCCACCGTGCACCTGGGCGGCCTGAACCTGGAGCCCGGCGAGGCCCGCCGGGTGCGCCGGATCAAGATCCTCGGCTGCGGCACCAGCTACCACGCGGGCCAGATCGGCGCCGGGCTGATCGAGGAGCTGGCCCGTATCCCCGCGGACGCCGAGCCGGCCTCCGAGTTCCGCTACCGCAACCCGGTGGTCGACCCCGACACCCTGTACGTGGCGGTCTCGCAGTCCGGTGAGACCTATGACGTGCTGGCCGCCGTCCAGGAGCTGAAGCGCAAGGGCGCCCGGGTGCTGGGCGTGGTGAACGTGGTGGGCTCCGCGATCGCCCGCGAGGCCACCGGCGGCACCTATGTGCACGCCGGCCCCGAGGTCTGTGTCGTCTCCACCAAGTGCTTCACCAACACGGTGGTCGCCTTCGCGCTGCTGGCACTGCACCTGGGCCGGATCCGCGACCTGTCGGTGGCCGACGGCAAGCGGATCATCGAGGGGCTGCGCAGGCTGCCCGGCCAGATCGACGAGATCCTGCGGACCGAGCCGGAGATCAAGAAGCTGGCGCAGGACTACGCGGACGCGAAGTCGATGCTCTTCATCGGGCGGGTACGCGGCTACCCCGTGGCCCGCGAGGCGTCGCTGAAGCTCAAGGAGGTCTCGTACATCCACGCGGAGGCGTACCCGGCCTCGGAGCTGAAGCACGGCCCGCTGGCGCTGATCGACCCGTCGATGCCGACGGTCGCGATCGTGCCGGACGACGACCTGCTGGAGAAGAACCGCGCCGCGCTGGAGGAGATCAAGGCCCGCAGCGGCCGCATCCTCGCCGTCGCGCACCAGGTGCAGGAGAAGGCGGACCACACCATCGTGGTGCCGAAGAACGAGAACGAGCTCGACCCGATCCTGATGGGCATCCCGCTGCAGCTCTTCGCCTACCACACGGCGCTGGCGCTGGGCCGGGACATCGACAAGCCGCGCAACCTGGCGAAGTCCGTGACCGTCGAGTAGCCGACCGGTCACCCGGCGTACCAAAAACACGCCCACGGACGTACGAAAGCCCCCGCCGTCACGGCGGGGGCTTTCTCGTACGTGACCGGGGAGGCCCGGGTCAGGGGATGACCACCACGGGGCGCTGGGCGCGGCGCGCCAGGCGGCCGGCGACCGAGCCGAAGATCCGCCCCACCAGGCCGTGCGTGCCGCCCACCACGATGGCGTCCGCCTCGTACTCGCGGCCGACCTCCTCCAGCTCGTGGCAGATGTCGCCGCCGCGCTCCACCAGCACCCAGGAGATCTCGGCGAGGTGGTCGGCGCAGGCCAGTTCGAGGCCGAGGACCTCGGTGCGGTGGTCGGGGACGTCCACGAAGACCGGTGGCTCGCAGCCCGCCCAGACCGTCGCCGGGAGCCGGTTGGCGACATGCACGATGATCAGCGCGGAGTGCGTCCTGCGGGCCATGCCCACGGCGTACGAGAGCGCGCGCTCGCTGGACACGGAGCCGTCGAAGCCCACCACGACGCCGTGCCGGAAGGCAGGATCGCAGGCGTGCCGCAGCGCGGGAGCGGCTTCGGGCAACTCCGCCGACTCGGCGAGCGGCCTGCCGTCGGCGGGCTCGGGAAAGTCATGACCGGCCATGATGCGAATTCTCGGCGAGGGCGGCGCTGACGCGCCGAGCGGCGGACAAGGACGGTGCGCGCGGGCCGGGTCCTGGACCAGCCGCTTTCGGCCGGTTCGCCACTTCCCGTCCCACTGACTCCAGAGTACGGCGGTGGGGACCGACTGCACAGGCGTGCCGTCGTTCCCGAGCCTCACGTACCCGGAGTTTCCGGAAGAATGCCGGAGCGAGGGCAAGAGCGCAACGCCATCTCGCCAACCGGCGGCACGGCGCGGCGCACCGGCGCACCGCGGGGGCGCACCCGGAGCACCCGCCGGAGAGACCCCAGCGGGATGTCCGAGACACGTCAGGGGCAGGTCCGGCGGGTGCGGGGCGAATCTCAGCCGAACCTTCGCCGCACGTCCGGGGCGTGTCCGGTGACCGTCAGGGGCGCGTCCGGAAAATCTCCGGCGCGCAGGTGGGGCGCACGCCCCGCGCCGCCCGGCCGGACGACCCGCGCACGACCCCGCGCCTTTTACGCGCAGCCCCTCCCCGAGCGATGTTTTTCAGCCAACTTCCCACCCCTGTGCGCTGATTCGGCCCCTGCTTCATTAACACCCCTGCCACCTGCGGTTCTACGATGCCGGATGACGCGCGAGGGGTGTTTCGTGGCCCGAGTGACGGGAGGCGTACTTCCCAGCGGGCGCGGCGAGTGAAACGCTTCGTGATCGAATGCTTTACGCCACGTTGTCTTGTCGACTTAGCGTCAGATGGTGAAGTTGTCACTAACGCCCCACCTGACACAGTAGATTTGATCATGGGTGGCCTGACGGGGGAAAACGTGCAGGACCGAGGGGACGACGCGTCGATTCGAGGGGGGCTTGAGCTCCATGAGCCAGGAGTCCAGTTCCGGTACGGTGACGGACAGTCCGTCGCAAGCACCATCGGCATCGCCTCGCGCCATTCGTAAACTCTCCGCGCGACGCCGACCGGAAGTCGTCGCGGTGCTGTTGTTCAGCGGGGGCCCGATCTTCGAGAGCTCCATACCGCTCTCCGTCTTCGGCATAGACCGCCAGGACGCGGGTGTGCCCCGCTACCGGCTGCTGGTCTGCGCGGGCGAGGACGGGCCGCTGCGGACCACCGGCGGCCTGGAGCTGACCGCTCCGTACGGCCTGGAGGCGCTCTCCCGCGCCGGGACGGTGGTCGTGCCCACCTGGCGCTCGATCTCCCAGGCACCGCCTCCCGAGGCGCTTGAGGCGATCCGCCGGGCCCACGAGGAGGGCGCCAGGATCATCGGCCTGTGCACCGGCGCCTTCGTACTGGCCGCGGCCGGGCTGCTGGACGGCCGCCCGGCCACCACGCACTGGATGTACGCGCCCACGCTCGCGAAGCGGTACCCCTCCGTACACGTGGACCCGAGGGAGCTGTTCGTGGACGACGGGGACGTGCTCACCTCCGCCGGTACGGCCGCCGGGATCGACCTGTGCCTGCACGTGGTCCGCACCGACCACGGCGGCGAGGCCGCGGCGGCGCTGGCCCGGCGGCTGGTCGTGCCGCCCCGGCGGGCGGACTGGCAGACCGGCCAGCGGCACATGGACAGGTCTTTACCTGAGGAGATCGGCGCCGACCCGCTCGCCGAGGTCGTCGCCTGGGCGCTGGAGCACCTCCACGAGCAGTTCGACGTGGAGGCGCTGGCCGCGCGCGCCTACATGAGCCGCCGCACCTTCGACCGGCGGTTCAGGTCGCTCACCGGGAGCGCTCCGCTGCAGTGGCTGATCACCCAGCGGGTGCTCCAGGCGCAGCGGCTGCTGGAGACGTCCGACTACTCCGTCGACGAGGTCGCGGGCCGCTGCGGCTTCCGCTCGCCGGTGGCGCTGCGCGGGCACTTCCGGCGGCAGCTCGGCTCCTACCGGGCCGCCTACCGGGCCCGCAGGCCGCAGGACGAGCCGGACCGCACCCCGCCCACCCCCGACCTGCCGCCGCCCCGCCGCGGCCCCGTACCGCAGATCCTGGCGGCACCGGGCAAGGGCGACCCGGACGCCTACAGCGCCGGGCCCCGGGTGCCGGAGCAGCCGGGCAGGGCGGACGCGGCCGACGGACCGCCGCGGGGACGGTTCCGCGCCCCCCGCGGACTGGGCGCCGCACTCCCCGGCCCACGGGATCGCCCCGTAGGGTGAGACGCATGAACGACCGGATGGTGTGGATCGACTGCGAGATGACCGGGCTGTCGCTGGCCCACGACGCCCTGATCGAGGTGGCCGCGCTCGTCACCGACTCGGAGCTGAACGTGCTCGGCGAGGGGGTGGACATCGTCATCCGGCCGCCGGACGAGGCGCTGGCCACCATGCCCGACATCGTCCGCGAGATGCACACCGCCTCCGGGCTGCTCGAGGAGCTGCCCGGAGGCGTCACCCTGGGCGAGGCGGAGAAGCTCGTGCTCGACTACGTGCGCGAGCACGTAGTCGAGCCCCGCAAGGCCCCGCTGTGCGGCAACTCCGTCTCGACCGACCGCGGCTTCCTGGCCCGCGACATGGCGGCCCTGGAGCAGCACCTGCACTACCGCATCGTCGACGTCTCCTCGATCAAGGAACTGGCCCGCCGCTGGTACCCCCGGGCCTACTTCAACAGTCCCGAGAAGAACGGCAACCACCGCGCCCTCGCCGACATCCGCGAGTCCATCGCCGAGCTGCGCTACTACCGCGAGGCCGTGTTCGTGCCCCAGCCGGGGCCCGACACCGACACCGCCCGCGCCATCGCCGCCAAGCACGTCCTGCCGGCGCAATAGCCGCGCCACGGGGCGCCGCGGCGCCCCGGAAAAGGCTGGAGCGAGCACGCCCCCGCACCCTGTACACTTCTTCAGGTCGGCGCCGAAAGCGCCGATCATGGTGGGTGTAGCTCAGTTGGTAGAGCACCTGGTTGTGGTCCAGGTGGTCGCGGGTTCAAGTCCCGTCACTCACCCTTGTGAGAGGCCGTCGTACCGTATCCACGGTAGGGCGGCCTCTTTGTGTCGTCCGTGCGCCGAGGAGAGGACACGATGGCCAAGTACCTGCTGCTCAAGCACTACCGAGGCGCCCCGGCGGCGGTCAACGACGCGCCGATGGACGAGTGGACGCCGGAGGAGGTCGCGGCCCACGTCCAGTACATGCGCGACTTCGCCACCCGGCTCGAAGGGACCGGCGAGCTCGTCGGCCACGCGGCGCTCGCCCCCGGCGGCACCTTCGTGCGGTACGACGGCGAGGGCCGCCCGCCGGTCACCGACGGGCCGTTCGCCGAGACCAAGGACCTCATCGCCGGCTGGATGGTGATCGACGTCGACAGCTACGAGCGGGCGCTGGAGCTGGCCGCGGAGCTGTCGGCCGCCCCGGGCGCGGGCGGGAAGCCGATCCACGAGTGGCTGGAGCTGCGCCCGTTCCTGGCCGGGCAGCTCACCGCCACGGGGTGACCGCGCCGATGGACGAGGCCCTGCTGCGGAGCCTCACGCCGGGCGTGCTCGCCGCTCTCGTGCGCCGCGGCGCCGACTTCGCCGCCGCCGAGGACGCCGTGCAGGAGGCGCTGGTCAAGGCGCTCACCGTCTGGCCCGACGACCCGCCGCGGGACCCGAAGGGCTGGCTGGTCACGGCGGCCTGGCACCGGTTCCTGGACGCGGCCCGGTCGGACGCCGCCCGGCGCCGGCGGGAGGGCCTCATGGACGAGGAGCCCGAGCCGGGGCCGGTGTCCGCGCGGGACGACACACTGTGGCTCTACTTCCTGTGCGCCCACCCGTCGCTGACGCCGCCGTCCGCGGTCGCGCTCACCCTGCGCGCCGTCGGCGGGCTGACCACCCGGCAGATCGCCCGGGCGTATCTGGTGCCCGAGGCCACCATGGCGCAGCGGATCAGCCGCGCCAAGCGCACCGTCTCGGGTGTGCGGCTCGACCGGCCCGGCGATGTCGCCACCGTGCTGCGGGTGCTCTACCTGGTCTTCAACGAGGGCTACTCCGGCGATGTCGACCTGGCCGCCGAGGCGATCCGGCTCACCCGGCAGCTCGCGGCCGTGATCGACCACCCCGAGGTCGCCGGGCTGCTCGCCCTGATGCTGCTCCACCACGCCCGCCGCGCCACCCGCACCGCGCCCGACGGCGGCCTGGTGCCGCTCGCCGAGCAGGACCGCGCCCGGTGGGACACCGGCATGATCGCCGAGGGGGTCGGCATCCTCCAGGCGGCGCTCGCCCGCGACCGGCTGGGCGAGTTCCAGGCCCAGGCCGCGGTCGCCGCGCTGCACGCCGACGCGCCCACCGCCGAGGAGACGGACTGGCCGCAGATCGTGGAGTGGTACGACGAGCTGGCCCGCCTCACCGACAGCCCTGTGGTCCGGCTCAACCGCGCCGTGGCCGTGGGCGAGGCCGACGGCCCCCGCGCGGGACTGGCCGCGCTGGCCGCCCTGGACGACTCGCTGCCGCGCCGTACGGCGGTGGCGGCGTATCTGCACGAGCGCGACGGCGACCTGCCCGCCGCGGCCCGGCTGTACGCCGAGGCGGCGGCCGCCGCGCCCACCCCCGCCGAGCGCGACCACCTCACCCGCCAGGCCGCCCGCCTCGGCGCCCGCCTCCACCCCGGCGCGCACGGCTGACAGGCCCGGCCGCGGGTGCGGCCGGGCCTGCGGTGGGGCGCCCGGGGGGTGTCAGGTCCCCCGGGGTCTCCTCCCGGCGGTCACTCCCCGAAGAGCTGGGAGTACGAGCCCATCGCCAGCGCGATGTCCGCCTGGGCCCAGAAGCGGTGGTAGGTGAAGGTCGGTGCGGCGCCTCCGTTGAGGTAGGACTGGATCTTGGCGTAGCTGGGGTCGGACTTGTAGAAGGAGCGGAGCGACAGGAAGGTCGAGCTGGAGTTGATCTTGTCGCCGTTCGGCATGGTGCCGCTGAAGGTGGAGGGCACGTAGACCGGGTCCGAGAAGCGGGAGTAGTCGGTACGGGTCTCCGGGACGGCGATGCCGAGCGCGTCCTGGTCGTTGTTCCACATGCCGTCGAGCAGCGCCTTGGCCGTGGTCTTCGCGGCCGCGTTGCCGGACTTGGCGGCGTAGTAGGACAGGGTCTTGGCGAAGGCGGCGGTGACGCCGACGTCGTTGCCCCGGGCGGTGACCGTCACGTGCAGGCCCGCGTTGGCGCCCGGCGAGGCGGCGTTCCAGGTGTCGGGGGCGCCGCTCCAGCTCAGGTCGGACGGGATGAGGTACGTCCCGTCGGCGTTGATCTGGGTCTGCGAGATCGCCCAGGACACCCACTTGTCGAGGATGGCCTTGGCCGAGGCGTCACCGGTCTGGTCGTAGTACTCCGCGACCCGCTCCATCGACCACGCCTGCATGCCGAACCACTGGTTCGACGGCGGGTCGTGGTAGACGGGCGCGGGGTCGTACGCCATCCCGTAGAAGGTCGGCGTACCGGCCGGCGGGGTCCCGTAGGAGCCGTCCCAGCTGTTGGTGGCGCCGCCCGCGATGGCTCCCTCGTTGGACTGCAGCCAGCGGTAGAACTCCAGTTGGCGGCCGAGGCTCTTGGTCCAGTCCGTCTTGCCGGTGGCCGACTTGGGGGCCATCGACGCGTCGGTGGTCAGCGCGTAGGCGGCCATCGGGTTCTGGTAGCCGAAGTGCGCGGCGCCGTCGCCGATCCGCCAGGACCAGCCCGCGGAGGTGTCGGTCGCGCCGCCCCAGGCGTAGTACCAGGACAGCAGGTAGTGCTCGCTGTCCTTGCCGGTGCCCGCCGGGCAGGAGGTCGCGCTGGTGCAGTTGCCGATCTTCTTGAAGTACTTGTCGAAGAACGAGTACCGCAGGTAGTCGCCCATCTTCCCGGCCTTGGCGACGGTGGCCGCCACATCGGCGCCCTTGCCCTGCGCCTTGGCCCAGGTGTCCGCCCAGTAGGCGGCCTGGATCGCCCGCGCGTCGGCGTCCGGCGCGTCGGTGTACTTCCACTGCTTGGCGTACGACTGGTCCCCGACGAAGAGGTCCAGGTAGCCGTTCTTGCCGCCGTAGGCGAACTTGTCGCAGGTCGGCTGCGGCACGGTCTCCCACACCGACTCCTGCGCGCCGCGCTGGAAGGTGTTGATGTACGACGGCCCCGCCGCGCTCGGCCCCGTCTCGCAGCCGCCGCCGGGGGTGTCACCGTAGCCGTAGATGTTGTCGACGTCCTCCAGCCAGTGCATGCCGTAGATGTCCGAGGTGCCGTACGCCGTCTTCAGCTCGTTCGCGATCGGGTCGACGCCGACCGAGACGCTGGTGTCGAGCTGGGACGGGTAGTCGGACGGCAGCGGGTGCTCCGGTGCGTACGTGGCGGGCTTGTTCGGGTCGTAGAAGCTGTTCGTGGGCTGATCGGCGGTGGTGGGGATCATGTACGTTTCCATGGTCTTCCAGGCCGCGTTGAACTTCGTCCAGTCCTGGGTGATCCGCCCGTACATCGCCTGCAGCCAGATCAGGTACGAGTACGCCTCCGAGGTGGTCTCGTGCCCGTAGTCCGGCGCCTCCACGATCAGGGTCTCCACCGAGTGGTAGGGGATGCCCTGGGCCGAGAAGTAGCCGTTCGCCGGGTCGGTGATCTTGCCGTAGAGCGACAGGAAGCGGGCGTCGTACGTGCTCGTCCCGGCGATCTCGGTGGCCGTGACGTCCGCCTTGAGATAACCGGTCGCGGTCGCCGAGAAGGTCGCGGCGCCGGTGCCGGTGGCCGCGGCGGCGAGGGTGACGGTCTGCGCCGTGCTCCAGTTGGACGGGGTGAAGGTCAGGCTCGCGCCCGAGGACACCGACAGCGAGGTGTTCCCCGCGGTGCGCGCCACCGTCACCGTCACACTGGCGGCCGGAGCGCTGGACAGCTTCACCGCGAAGGTGCCGGTCTTGCCCTGCTGCACCGACACCTGGGTCGGCGAGGCGAGGATCGAGGGCCCGGCGGCCACGTGCACACCGACCGGCGGTGACTCGCCGGTGGCGCCGAGGCTGTCGGTGACCTTGGCGTAGACCGAGTAGTCACCGGCGGCGACCGCGGCCCAGTCGAAGGAGTACGGCGCGGAGGTGTCGGTCCCCAGCAGGGTGGTGTCGCTGTAGAACTCGACCTTGGTGACGGTGGCGCCGTCCGCCGCGGCGGCGGTGGCGGCCAGCGGTACGGTCGCCCCCGCGGTGAAGGTCTGACCGGCCGTCGGGCTGGTCAGCACCGCGAGCGGCGGCTGGTGGGCGCCCGCGCAGACCGTGCCGTTCACGGCGAAGTTGGTCGGCGCGGTGTTGGTGCCGCTGTAGTTGAAGTTGGCGCTGGTGGTGACATTGCCGTTGGCGGCGATGGTCTTGTTGTAGTCGGCCGCGACCACGGTGACGTTCTGGCCGGACTGCGACCAGGTGCCGTTCCAGCCGCTCTGCAGCTTCTGGTTGCCCGCGTAGCTGTAGGTGAGCGTCCAGCCGTTGATGGTGTCGGTGCCGCGGTTGGTGATCTTGGCGTTGGCGGTGAAGCCCGAACCCCAGTCGTTGGTGGAGTAGTCGACGCTGCACTGCAGGGTGGCCGCGTGGGCGACGGAGCCGCCGCCCGCCGCGGTGAGCGCGAGCGGCAGGGCGAGCGCGGCGGCCAGCGCCGTCACCAGCCGGCGCATCTTCTTCCTGATCCTCGGTCTTCCTCTGGGCATACGAGAGGCCCTCCTCGCGGTTCCGGTGGGGGGATGTGAGATCTGAACCAGTGGGAGCGCTCCCACCATCAAGCCGCTGCGCGCGTACTGTCAAGAGGTGAAGCAGAACGCCTACTCATCGCCATGGGACAGCAAAGTCGCTACAGAAGTCGACAACTGACGGGTCGACACCTCTACCCTCAGGGGCCACTTGCCGCTAGGGTCTCGGGCGAACCAGTGGGAGCGCGTCCACCTCTCGATCCCCCCACCCATGAGGAGTCGCACATGCGACGACCCACGCGCACCGCGGCCTTCGCCATCGCCGCCGTCACCACCGCGGCGGCCGCGGCGGCACTGCTGCCGACGCTGGGCGCCACCGCGTCCGGGGCCGCTCCGGCCTGCGCGGTGGCCTACTCGGTGACGAACCAGTGGGACACCGGCTTCCAGGGCAACGTCGTGATCACCAACAACGCGGCCCCCACGACCAGTTGGACCCTCACCTTCGACTTCCCCGGCACCCAGAAGGTCACCCAGGGCTGGAACGGCACCTGGACACAGTCCGGCAAGGCGGTGACGGCCGCCTCGATGTCCTACAACGGCGCGATCCCCACCGGCTCCACGGTCAGCGCCGGATTCCTCGCCAACTGGTCGGGCGCCAACCCCGCCCCGACGTCCTTCAAGCTCAACGGCACCACCTGCAACGTCGACGGCACCACACCGCCGACGACGCCGCCGACCACACCTCCCACCACTCCCCCGACGACCCCGCCCACGACTCCCCCCACCACGCCGCCCACGACCCCGCCGACCACGCCGCCCACCGGCGGCGACACCCCGCCCCAGCTCCATGTCTCCGGCAACCGGCTGGTGGACGCGAGCGGCCAGAACGTCGTGCTGCACGGCGTGAACCGCTCCGGCACCGAGTTCATGTGCGCCCAGGGGCGCGGCATCTTCGACGGGCCGGTGGACGACGCGGCCATCGACGCCATCAAGAGCTGGCACGTCACGGCCGTCCGGGTGCCGCTGAACGAGGACTGCTGGGAGGGGCTGAGCTACGTCCCGGCCGAGGACGCGGGCGCCAACTACATCGCGGCGATCACCGGCTGGGTCAACCGCCTGGTGGCGCACGGCATCACGCCGATCGTGGAGCTGCACTGGACGCACGGCACCTACACCGGCAACTCGGCGGGCTGCTCGGATGTCAACGCCACCTGCCAGAAGCCGATGCCCGACGCGCAGTACGCGGTGCCGTTCTGGACCGGGGTCGCCAACGCCTTCAAGGCCAACCCGGCGGTCGTCTTCGACCTCTTCAACGAGCCCTACCCGGACCGGGCGACGTCCACCACCGAGCAGGCGTGGACCTGCTGGCGGGACGGCGGCACCTGCCCGGGGATCGGCTACCAGGTCGCGGGGATGCAGACGCTGCTCGACGCGGTCCGCGGCACCGGCGCGCGGAACGTGGTGATGCTCGGCGGCCTCGCCTACTCCAACGACCTCACCGGCTGGCTCGCGCACGCCCCCACCGACCCGACCGGCAATCTCGCCGCGGCCGTCCATGTCTACAACTTCAACACCTGCGCCTCCTCGTCCTGCTGGGACTCCCAGCTCGCCCCGGTCGCGGCCAAGGTGCCGCTGGTCGCCGGCGAGATGGGCGAGAACACCTGCTCGCACGGGTTCGTCGACCAGTTCATGAACTGGCTGGACGCGCACCAACTGTCGTATCTGGGCTGGACCTGGAACACCTGGGACTGCTCGTCCGGCCCGTCCCTGATCTCGGCATATGACGGGACACCGACGGCATACGGGATCGGGTTGCGCGACCACCTCAAGTCGCTGGGCTGAGGCGGTATGTGACGAGGCGTCCGAACCGGATCACCCCGGGACCCGGGTGATCGAGAAGCTGGGGCGGTCCCGTACATGGATGGCGTGTACGGGGCCGCTCCTCCGTTGTGAGCTGGGAGTTGACCGTTCGAGTCTCGAAATCGGGGAACCGGGCAATCGGCGATTATTGAACAACTCATTGACGCCGGTGTACGGGCCTTGTAAACATCAGCTCGCTGGGAGAGCGCTCTCAAGAGAGTCCCGGCCTCCATCACGGACCCCCACCCGCTTGAGGAGAACGACATGCCAGGCAGCACTTCCCTGTCGGTGCGCCAACGGCCGTGGCGCGGCGGCCGTCGGCCGATCCTGATCTTCACGATGCTCGCGGCACTGCTGGCGGGACTCGCCCTCGTCGCCACGCAGTCCCCGGCCAGGGCGGCGGGCACGCTGCTCTCGCAGGGCAAGCCCGCGACCGCCTCCTCCACGGAGAACGCGGGCACCCCCGCGTCCGCCGCCTTCGACGGCGACACCGGCACCCGCTGGTCCAGCGCCGCCTCCGACCCCCAGTGGCTCCAGGTCGACCTGGGCACCTCCCAGTCGATCAGCCAGGTGATCCTCAACTGGGAGACGGCGTACGCCAAGTCCTTCAAGATCCAGACCTCCGACAACGGCACCACATGGACGGACGTCTACTCCACGACGACCGGCACAGGCGGCGTGCAGACGCTCGCCGTAAACGGTTCCGGCCGCTATGTGCGGATGTCCGGGACGGTACGCGCCACCCAGTGGGGCTACTCGCTGTGGGAGTTCCAGGTCTACGGCGCCGGCGGCTCCACCACCCCGCCCACCGACTGCGGTACGGGCAACGCGGCACTGAACCGCCCCGCGACCGCCTCCTCCGCCGAGAACGCCGCGACCGGCGCCTCGGCCGCCGTCGACGGCAACACCGGCACCCGCTGGTCCAGCGCCTTCAGTGACCCGCAGTGGCTCCAGGTGGACCTGGGCGCGTCGCAGACCGTCTGCCAGGTCGTGCTCAACTGGGAGGCCGCGTACGCCACGGCGTTCCAGATCCAGGTCTCCGACACCGGCACCGGCGGCTGGACCACGATCTACTCCACCACCACCGGGACCGGCGGTGTGCAGACGCTCAACGTCAACGGCACCGGCCGCTACCTGCGGATGAACGGCACCGCGCGCGCCACCGCCTACGGCTACTCGCTGTGGGAGTTCACCGTCCACACCACCGGCGGCTCCACCCCCACGACGCCGCCGACCACCCCGCCGGACGACTCCTTCTGGGGCGACACCAGCACCATCCCGGCGGCGCACAACGTGATGGAGTTCAAGATCCTCAACCGGACCAACGGCCAGTACCCGGACAGCCAGGTCTACTGGAGCTTCAACGGCCAGGTGCACTCCATCGCGGACCAGCCGTACTTCGACATGCCCGCCAACTCCTCGGGCCGGATGTACTTCTACCTCGGCTCGCCGACCAGCCAGTACTACGACTTCATCGAGTTCACCATCGGCCCGAACGTCTTCAACGGCAACACCACCCGCGTCGACGCGTGGGGGCTGCCGCTGGCGATGCGGCTGCACACCCACGACGGCACCGATGTGCAGGTGGGTGACAGCCAGGACCTGTTCAACCAGAGCAGGGACGCCACCTTCGCGCAGTTCCAGGCGGCCGTGCCGCAGCAGTTCAAGGTGCTCGCCCAGACGCAGGCGCCGTACCGGATCATCGCGCCGGGCAGCGACCCGAGCTTCCGGGCCGGTGGCGCCAACGCCGACTACTTCACCGCGTACGCCAACTCGGTCGGCGTCAACGAGCCCACCTCGAACATCTTCGGCTGCGCCGGCTCGCTCGCCGGCAACCCGACCATGTGCGCGGCGCTCAACCGCCACACCGCCACCCTCCCGGCGGCCCAGCAGCAGGACCCGACGAAGTTCTACTCGGGCGACCCGGCGAACTGGTACGCCAAGTTCTGGCACGACCACGCGATCAACCACCTCGCCTACGGCTTCCCGTACGACGACGTGGCCGGCCAGGCCGCCTACGTCTCCTACCAGAACCCGCAGTGGATGGAGATCGCCGTCGGCTGGTGAACGACCCGTCTCCCGGCCCCACCCCCCACAGCCGCCGGGGGCGGCCCGTACACACACCACGTGTACGGGCCGCCCCCGGCGGTGCGTCATGGCTGTGCGGGGGTGCTGGCCGTGAGCGTGGCCGCGGGGCCCGCGCCCAGCGGGGTGAGGGCCGTGACGGTGACGGTGTAGGCGGTGGCGGGGGTGAGGGCGGACAGGACGCGGAACATCGCCTTGGCCGACTGCTGGGTGACCAGGGCGTCGCGGCCGGAGACGTCGAGGGTGCGGGAGCCCGTCGCGGTGGTGAGGGTGACGCGGTAGCCGGTCACCGGGGAGTCGCCCGTGGCGGTGGGCGGGGTCCAGCTGAGGGTGGCCGCGGTGGGCTGGGCGTGCAGCTTCAGGCCGGTGGGCGCGCCCGGGAGCGCGGTGCCGGCCCGGGGGGCGAGCGGGACCGACGGCAGCGCGGGCGCGCTCACCCCGTGGGCGTTGCGCGCGGTCACAGTGACCGTGTACGGGGTGCCGTCGGTGAGTCCGCCGAGCCGCAGGACGGCCGTGCGGGCGAAGTCGGCGGCGGTGGCGGTCGTGGTCGCGGCGGTGCGGCCCGCGCTGTCGACGGCCGTGGCCTGGTAGTCGAGGACGGGTGAACCGCCGTCCGCGTACGACGGGTTGAAGGTGACCACGAGCGAGCCGGTCGTCGCGGTCGCGGTGCCGACGCGGGTGGGGGCGGCCGGGACGGAGACCGCGGCGAAGTGCTCGCCGAGCAGGTGGCGGTAGGCCGGTTCGAGGCCCGCCGCGGCGAGGACGTCGGCGGGGGCGTCGGAGGGCGAGCCGATGATGTGGTTGCCCTGGGTGACCAGGCCCTTGCTGTCGCCGTCCAGGTCGCCCTGCTCCCACCAGTTGCCGGACACCATCGTCGGGTCGTTGTTGCCGAGGGCGTCGCGGTAGTCGGTGTGGCGGCTGGCGACGTTGGCGTACGAGGCGCCGTACAGGACGTTGCCCGAGACCGTCTCGTAGGTGCAGCCGTTGTCGGTGTAGACGCTCTTGCCCAGGCCGAACTGGGTGTGGATGACATTGCCGGTGACGTGCTCGCCGTCGGTCAGCGAGGTGCCGGTGATGCCCTGGGTGTAGATCCCGCCGCCGTCGTCGAGGGCCTGCATGTAGTCGGTGATGAGGTTGTCGCTGACGGTGTTGTCATGGCTGTCGTTGGGCGTGGCGGGCGAGCCGATCTTGTCGGGCCAGCCTCCCCAGCCGAGCGAGATGCCGGAGTATCCGACGTGGTCGATCTGGTTGTGGGCGATCGTGTCGTGCTGGGTGTAGCCGTTGACGATCGCCACGCCACCGGTGAACTCCCGTGGCAGTCCGTAGAGGTGGTTGTCCGTCACCTGGACGCCGCGGGTGACGTCGGCGTCGTCGGTGGGCAGTGCCTTGTCGACGCCGCCGATCTCCAGGCCGTTGCCGGAGATGTCGGTGAAGACGCTGCCGCGCACGGCGGCGTTCTGGGTGCCGTCGCCGAGGTCGAGTCCGGCGGCGCCGAGGTGGGTGAAGACGTCGTCGGTGAAGTCGAGGTCGTGGCCGTATCCGACCGAGACGTTGCCGGGCTCCTTGGTCCAGGCACCGAACGGGCAGGTGCCGCCGGAGATGAACCCGCACAGGCCCTCGGTGGCGTATCCGGTGGACCCGGAGATGGTGTACCCGGCCTGGATCTCCGAGAAGCCCTCGGGTGAGGAGGGCGTCAGCCAGGTGGCGTAGCTGAACCGCAGGCCCCGGAAGGCCAGGTCGTGGACGGGTGCGGCGGCCGTCCCCCGCCCGTCGACCAGCTTCTGCAGGACGGGCGCCTCCACGTCGGCCGTCCGCAGGTCCTCGCCCTTGCGGGGCTGGTAGTAGACGGTGTGGGCGGCGCGGTCGAGGTACCACTCGCCGGGGGTGTCGAGGAGTTCGCGGGCGTTCTCCATGTAGGTGGGGTGGCCGTTGTCGGTGAGCGAGCCGGGGCCGACCATGCTGACGGTGCGGCCGGGGATGTCGGGGAACTCCACCCGCTTGTTGGAGTTGTCCCAGCACGGCTGGACCATGGTGACGGTGGTGCCGGACGCGCCGGCGATGTCGCAGCGCGGCTGCGTCCACTGGCCGAGGCCGTCGCGCTGGATGTTCCACAGCGCCTCGCCGCTGGTGTAGACGAACTCGGCGCCCGCGATGTCGGGCCAGCTCGCGAGGGTGGCGCTGGCGGCGGTGTAGCCGGTGGCGGTCCTGGTGAGGGTGACCGGCACCTGGCCCGCGGCGCGGTCGGCGCGCACCCCGTCGACGTACAACTGCCGTGTGTCGGTGAGTCCGTGGGGCGCGGGCGCCGACCACAGACCGGGGTGGCCGGAGACCTGGTGCCAGCCGGTGACCTGCTTGCCGCCGCTGATCACGGTGGTGCCGGTGCCCTGCCAGACCACCCGGTGGCCGTGCGAGCCGGAGTCGCGGGCGTCGAGGGTGAGCGGGGCGGACAACCGGTAGGTGCCCGCGGCCAGATGGACCGTCAGGTCGACGCTCAGGTGCTGGTCCCTCGCGCGCACCAGGTCTCTGGCGTGTTCCAGGGTGCGGACGGGGTGGTGGGCGTCACCGACGGCGTGGTCGTCGCCGTTCGGCGCGACGTACACGTCGTGGGAGCTGGGCGCGGCGTCCGCCGGTACGGCGGCGACCAGCGCTCCCGCGGCCAGGGCGAGCGCCGCGAGGCACGGTACGAGGGGGGTGCGATGCACGGGCGTCGTCCTCCTGCGATGGGGGGAATCCGCGGGAAAGGTACGAGGTCTGTGACATCGAGGTCAAGGAAATGGGCCGGGAAATACGAACGGAGGCAGGTTTTCACCGCTATTCGTCCGATCAATACTCCGGTACGGTACCGGTACTGAGACGCTGTCAGGAACCGTCCTCGGGGAGGTACGGGCCGTCGAGCGCGGCATCGAGACGGTCGGCGTAGACCGCCGCGATGTGGTCGGGCGGGCGGCCGTCGCGCATCTCGGCGGCGACCCGGCGGGCGCGGGCCACCTGGGAGCGCAGGGCGGCGAGTTCATGGTCGCGTACGGCGAGGACGGAGTCCGCGAGATGGTACTCGTTGGCCTTGGGCATCATCTGGAACCGGGCTCTGATCGCCAGTGCGTACCGCTCCCGCCGGACCGCCGGGGTGAGCCGCACCGTGGGACTCGCCGTCGCCCGCGGCGGCTCGGTCCGGTGGTCGAACCGTTTCGCCAGGTAAGTGATCGCGCGCCGTAATGCGTGACTCATGTCATCCGTCTTCCCCCTTGCCTCACTGGTGATGTCCGATCCGGCCAAGGGGTCGTCCCCGCGAGGGGCATGCCGCCTCACTCGGGTGAACGCGCCACGAGCTGCGTCGGGTTGACGAAGCGCAGCGCCACGAGCAGCAGCACCGCCATGGCGCCCGTGTAGAGCACGGCCATGGCGTCTATCGACTGGGTGGGCCGTATCCCGGCCGAGTTGACGGCGGAGAAGAGCGCCACGATGAGGGTCTGGCTGGTCGGGCCCGCGGTGAGGAAGGTCAGTTCGAACATGCCGAAGGTGCGGACGAGGACGAGTATCCCGGCCGCGAGGATGCCGGGCAGCAGGAGGGGCGACAGGACCCGGGTGAGGACGGTCCAGGTGCCGGCACCGCACATCCGGGCCGCCGCCTCGATCCTGGGGTCGATCTGCTCGATGAACGGCGTCATCGTGAAGACCACGAACGGGATCGACGGCACCAGATTCGCCAGCACCACCCCCGTCACCGACCCCGCCAGGTGGAACCGGTAGAGCACGGTGGCCAGCGGGATGCCGTAGGCGATCGGCGGCACCAGGATGGGCAGCACGAAGAGCAGCATGACCAGCCGCTTGCCGGGGAAGTCCCGGCGGGCCAGGGCGTACGAGGCCGGGATGGCCAGCGCCAGTGCCAGCACGACGACGAGGAAGCTGACCTCCACGGTCGTCCACAGCACGGTGCCGAGGCCGAACTCCCGCCAGGCGTCGCCGTACCAGTGCCCGGTCCATCCCGAGGGCAGCCAACCGGCGAACCAGCGGCGGCCGAGGGAGTTGAGCACGACGGTGCCGATGACGCCCAGCAGGTTGACGAAGAAGAAGGCCAGCGCCGCCCAGGTCAGCCAGGCGCCGGGCCGCAGGGCCAGCGGGCGGGTGGTACGGGCGGCGCGGGCCTCGCGGGGGCCGCGCGTGTTCCGGGTGACGGCGGTGCTCATCCCTTGCCTCCGGTGGATCCGCGGTAGAGCCGGGAGCGCAGTGCGGTGACGGCGCCGAGTACGGCCAGCATCAGGGCGGTCATGATCATCGCGTCGGCGCAGCCCTGGGCGTAGTCGAAGCGCTCCAGCGCCGCCTGGTACGCCTCGATCGAGATCACGTGGGTGCTGCCGTTGGGGTCGCCGACCATCAGGGCCGAGGGGAAGACGGCGAAGGCCATCACGAAGCTGAGACAGAAGGTGGTCATCAGGCCGGGCAGCAGCAGCGGGAAGGTGATGTGCCGGAACCGCTGCCACCAGCCCGCGCCGAGCGTGGCGGCCGCCTTCTCCAGGCTGGGGTGGATACCGGAGAGGTGGGAGTGGGTGAGCAGAAACGCGAAGGGGAAGCCGCTGATCAGCAGGGAGAGCAGGACGCCGGTGTAGTTCATGGTCAGCTTCATCGGCGAGGCGGTCAGACCGAGCAGGTGCAGCGTGCGGTTGAACCACCCGGCGGGGCCGTAGAACTCCAGGATGCCCTCGGCGGTGAGGACGGTGCCGAGCGTGATCGGCACCACCAGCAGGGCCAGCAGCAGCCGCTTGCCGCGGAACTCGCGCCGCATCCGGTACGAGATCGGCACCGAGACACCGACGTTGACCACCGCGGCCGGGACCGCCAGCGAGAAGGTGGCCCAGACCGACTTGCGGGCGAAGGGGTCGGAGAAGAACTGCCGGTACGCGCCGAGCGCGCCGCCCTTGGCGGGCTGGAAGGACAGCTGCAGCCCGTACAGGAACGGGTAGCAGAAGAGCGCGACCACGGCGAGCGCGCCGGGCAGGACGAGCAGCAGGGTGCGGTCGACGCCGCGCTCGGCGAGCCGGTGGCGCAGCGCCGCCCGCGGGGCGCCGCCCGGTGCCGCGACGGCGGCGGGTGCGGCGGGTGCGGCGGCCATCACGTCACCTCCTTGGCTACGGCCTCGGTGCCGGTCCCGTCGCCGTCACCGTCCGCCGGTTCGCCCGCCGCGCCGGGGAAGAACAGGGCACGCTCCGGGGCGACGGCGAGGTCCAGCCGGTCGCCCGGCCGCACCTGGTGACCGGTCTCCAGGCGCACGCGGTCACCGGCGGGCGTGACGGCCTCCACATGCAGCGTCCGGCCGTGGTACTCGACGACCTCGGCCACCGCGCGGACCACCGGCGGCTCGTCGCCCGCCACGATCCGCACGTCCTCGGGCCTGATGGCCACGGTGACCCGCTCCCCTGCGGCGGCGGCGCCCCCGACGACCGTGCCGCGCAGCCGCCAGCCGCGGCCCTCCGCCGCGGCGCCGTGCGCGTCCGCCGCGACCACGTCCAGGGGGAAGAGATTGCGGTAGCCCATGAACGCGGCCACCTGCGGGTCGGCCGGGTGCTCGTAGAGCTCGGCGGGCGTGCCGATCTGGCCGACCCGCCCGGCCCGCAGCACCACGAGCCGGTCGGCCAGCGACAGCGCCTCCTCCTGGTCGTGCGTGACGTAGATCGTGGTGAGCCCGAACTCCTGGTGGATACGGCGGATCTCGCCGCGCATCTCCAGCCGCAGCGCCGCGTCGAGATTGGACAGCGGCTCGTCCATCAGCACCAGCGGCGGCTCCAGCACGATCGCGCGGGCGATGGCGACCCGCTGCTGCTGGCCGCCGGAGAGCTGGCCGGGGTGCTTGCGGGCGTGCTCGGTGAGCTGCACCAGCCGCAGCACCTCGTCGACGCGGCGGACGGTCTCCGCCTTGCCGACCCCGTGCATCCGCAGCCCGAACGCCACGTTGGCGCGGACCGTGAGATGCGGGAAGAGCGCGTAGTTCTGGAACACCATGCTGAAGCCGCGGCGTTCGGGCGGCAGCGTGTCGACCCGCCTGCCGTCCAGCACGATCTCGCCCGCGGTCAGCGGCAGCAGACCGGCCAGGCAGTTGAGCGCGGTGGTCTTGCCGCACCCCGAGGGGCCGAGCAGGGCGACGAACTCACCGCCGGAGACGGTCAGATCGAGCGGGTGCAGGGCGAGATGCGCCCCGTAGGCGCGGCTGATCCCGCGCAGCCGCAACTCCCCCAGCTGCGAACCCGATCGGGAGCCGCCCGGTGGGCGGCCGGGCCTGGTGTCCGCGGACATGCCGGTCACCGCGCTCACTTCGCCGAGCCGATCTTCTTGTCCCAGAGGTCGAAGGCGGTGACCTGCGCGGTGGCGGGCAGCGAGTTCCTGATCGGGTTGCCGGAGATCCACGCGTCGAAGTCCGGGTCGCCGTACTGCCGCACGGCCTTCTGCGACGCGGCGGGCGCCTTGCTCAGCGGCACGTCCTTCACCGCGGGGCCGGGGTAGAAGTAGCCCTGGTCGTAGGTGACGGCCTGCTGTTCCGGGGTGAGGATGAAGGCCAGCAGCCGGAGCGCGGCGATCAGTTCGTCGTCGGAGACGCCCTTGGGGATGACGCCGAACTGCGCGTCGCTCACCCAGGTGAGCTTGTCGAACTTGGCGACCTTCATCGACGCCGGTACGGTGCCCAGCGCCCGCGGGTTGATGTACCAGCCGGTGGTGCTGGCGATGAGGTGGACGGTGCCCTGCGCCAGGTTCGTCATGACCGCGGAGGTCTTCGTCGGGTAGTCGGCCGTGTACTTGTTCAGCTCCGTCAGATACGCCCACGTCCTGGACCAGCCGTTGACCGGGTCCAGCGGGTCGGAGTCGCCGAGCAGGTACGGCAGCCCCATCAACAGGGTGCGGCCAGGGCCCGAGTTGCGCGGCTGCGCGTACTGGAACTTCCCCGGGTGGGCCTTGGCCCAGTCCAGCAGCGCGTCCGTCGAGGTGGGGACGGTGGTGACCTTCGCCGGGTCGTACTCCAGCAGCGGGCCCGAGGGGTACCAGACCAGCTCGACGCCCTGGTCCTGGGCGAGCGCGGCCATCGAGGCGGCGGCGGGCTGGTAGTTGGCCATCAGCCCCGGCAGGAAGGTGTCGTAGTACGGCTTGAGGTCGTACCAGAGGCCGTTCTTGATGCCCGCGGACAGGCCGTCGGTGCCGGTCAGCACGAGCTGGATCTGCACATTGCCCGCCTGCTCCTGCGCCTTCACCTTCGGGGCGAGTTCCGGGGCGGTGCCGGTCGTGGTGGTCACATGGGAGACCACGTCGGGGTGCTGGGCCCGGAAGGCGTCGATGATCGGCTTGGTGAGCTGGAGGTTCCCCGCCACGTCGAGGATGTTCAGCGTCACCGGCTTGGACGGCTTGGTGGCCAGGCTGCTCGGGGCAGCCTTGCCCGAACCGCCGCTGGAGGGCGCGCCGCAGGCGGTGAGCACGGGCGCGGCGGCGCCCGCGGCGGCGAGCGTGCCGAGCACCCGGCGTCGGGTGAGGTCTCTTCGCGAGCGGGTGGGCGATCCGGTGGGCGAGCCGGTGAGCGTGCCGGTGACGGCGTTGTCTGCAGGCATGGCGGGGAGGCCCTTCGCTGGGTTCGTGTGGTTCGCGGTCCTTGCTCGTGCGGGGATACGGGTACGGGTACGGCGTCGTGCTGGATGTGCGAGCGTCGGTGGGTGGGGGTGGGCGGGCGTCAGTGCGGGTCGGGGTCCGGGGTGCGGCCCGGCGCGGCCAGGAAGTCGAAGTCGCAGCCCTCGTCGGCCTGGGTGACATGCGCGGCGTACAGAGCGCCGTAGCCGCGTGCGTAGTGCGGCTCCGGCGCCCGCCACTCGGCCCGGCGGCGGGTCAACTCGGCCTCGTCGACGTCGAGTCGGAGCAGTCTGCGCGGGACGTCGAGGGTGATCGGGTCGCCGTCGCGTACGAGTGCCAGCGGGCCGCCGGTGTGCGACTCGGGGGCCACGTGCAGCACGCAGGTGCCGTAACTGGTGCCGCTCATCCGGGCGTCGGAGATCCGGACCAGGTCCTTGACCCCGCGCTCCAGCAGGTAGCCGGGGATCGGCAGCATCCCGTACTCGGGCATGCCCGGGCCGCCGAGCGGGCCCGCGCCGCGCAGCACCATGACGGTGTCCTCGGTGATGCCCAGCGCCGGGTCGTCGACGCGTGCCCGCAGATCCTGGTAGGAGTCGAAGACGACGGCGGGGCCGGTGTGCACCAGCAGCCGCGGGTCGGCGGCCAGATGCTTGATGACCGCTCCGCCGGGGGCGAGGTTGCCGCGGAGCACGGCGACGCCGCCCTCGGCGGCCACCGGATCGCGCACGCTCCTGATCACCGGCGGGCGTACGTCCCCGGCGTCCGGCAGGTCGTCGTCCCGGGCGCCCGCGTAGTACGTGCCGAAGGGTTCGCCGCTGACCGTGGGCCGGTCCGGGTGCAGCGCGCCGGGCACCTCGGCGAGCCGGGCCAGCAGGGCGGGCAGACCGCCGGCGTAGTAGAAGTCCTCCATCAGGAAGGCGCCGACCGGCCGGACGTCGGCCAGCACGGGCACCCGGCGGCCGAGGGCGTCGAAGTCCTCCAGCGTCAGGGGGACGCCGGCCCGGCCCGCCATCGCGATCAGGTGGATCAGCGCGTTGGTGGAGCCGCCGAGCGCCAGCACGGTCGCCGCGGCGTCCTCGAAGGCCGCCCGGGTCAGCACGGTCGCGGGCGTCAGCCCCTCGTGCACCAGCGCCACCGCGCGGGCGCCGGAGGCGGCGGCCATCCGGTGGTGCGCGGAGTCGACGGCCGGGATCGCGGACGCGCCGGGCAGCGCCATGCCCAGCGCCTCGGCGGCGGCGGTCATGGTGGACGCGGTGCCCATGGTCATGCAGTGGCCGGGCGAACGCGCCAGCCCCGACTCCACCTCCGACATCGCGCACGCGTCGAGCCGCCCGGCCCGGTACTCGTCCCAGTACGCCCACAGATCGGTGCCGCTGCCGAGGGTGCGGCCGCGGTAGTGGCCGCGCAGCATGGGCCCCGCCGGTACGACGAGGGCGGGCAGCCCGGCGCTCGCGGCGCCCATGAGCAGCGCGGGCACGGTCTTGTCGCAGCCCCCCATCAGCACGGCGCCGTCCACCGGGTAGGAGCGCAGCAGCTCCTCCGCCTCCATGGCCAGCAGATTGCGGTAGAGCATCGGCGTCGGCTTCTGGAAGGTCTCCGACAGGGTCGCCACCGGGAACTCCAGCGGGAAGCCGCCCGCCTGCCACACACCCCGCTTGACCTGCTCGGCGCGTTCGCGCAGATGCATATGGCAGGGGTTGACGTCGGACCAGGTGTTGAGGATCGCGATGACGGGCTTTCCCAGGTGCTCCTCGGGGAGGTACCCGAGCTGGCGCATCCGCGAGCGGTGGCTGAACGCCCGTAGCCGGCCGCCGGTCTCCCCCTCCCCGAACCACGCGGCGCTGCGCAGCGGGGCGCGTCCGCCGCCGGGTTCGCCGGTGGCGTTCACAGCCAGCCCTCGGCGGTCCACCGGGCGATCAGTTCGGATATGCGGGTGCGTACCGGGTCCGGCAGTACGCGCGAGGGGGGTCGTACCGTCCGTCCGGCCAGGCCGAGTTGGGCGAGTGCCTCCTTGACCACGCTGACGTTGTCGGCGGAGGAGTCGGCCGCCCGCAGCTCCTCGAAGGGCCGTACCGTCTCCCACACCCGCATCGCCCGCGCGAAGTCCCCGGCGCGCAGGGCCGCCAGGAGCGCGGCGGACAGCCGGGGCACCACATTGACCAGTCCCGAGGTGAAGCCGGTGGCGCCCACCGCCCAGTAGCCGGGGGCGGAGAGCTCGGCCAGTCCCGCCAGCCACGCGAAGCGGTGCAGGCCCGCGTCCCTGGCCACGCAGGCGAACCGCACCGGGTCGGGGACCGCGTACTTCACACCGATCACATTGGGGCTGTGCGCGGCGAGTTCACGGATCTGCGCGCCGTCGATCTGCGGGTCGCGGACATAGAGGACGACGCCGAGTTCGGGGACGGCGTCGGCGATGGCCCGGTGGTACGCGATCCAGCCCTCGGCCGAGCGGTACGGGTGCACCGGCTGATGCACCATCAGCGAGCCCGCGCCCGCCTCCCGGGCGTGCCGGGCGCCGGTGACCGCGCTCTCGATGTCGAGGCCCACCCCGGCCATCACCTCGGCGGCGCCGTCCACCGCGCGCAGCGTCGACTCGACGGCGCGGCGGGCCTCGGCGGCCGTGAGGGTGTAGAACTCGCCGGTGTTGCCGTTGGCGGTGACCACCTCCACCCCGTGCCCCACCAGGCGGGCGACGAGGGCGGCGTGGTTGTCCCAGTCCACCGCGCCGCTCTCCTCGAACGGCGTCACGGGGATGGCGACCGCCGTGGACAGGCGGGCGCGCAGCCCTTCCAGGGAGTGCGGCGGGGCGAGCGAATCCGGCGTCATGACCCTCATTCCTGCTCAGGGGGCGGCGTTCTCGGGGAAGTTGCGGGCCACGAAGCCGCCGATGTGGGCGGCGAGCAGTTCGCGCACCCGGTCGGCGGCGCCCTCCTCGGCGGCCCGCAGGATGGCGTAGTGCTCGCGGGCCTCCTCCTTCCAGGAGGGCTGCCGCGCCCAGGCCACGCTGGACACCAGCGCGGTCTGGTCGCGCAGTTCGTCGAGCGACCTGACCAGCAGGGGGTTGCCGCAGCCCGCGTAGAGCGCGCGGTGGAAGTCGCGGTTGGCCAGCGAGCGTTCGGCGGTGTCCGCGGCCCGGTCGGCGATGTCGAGCGCCTCCCGGGCCCGGTCCCACCGCCACCCGACGGCCACCGTCCGGGCGGCGGCGACCGGTTCGAGCAGCAGCCGCAGGTCGTACACGCTGCGCGCGTGGCTGCGGTCCACTTCCCGCACCGACGCCCCCCGGTACCGGCTCATCACCACCAGGCCCGACCCCGCCAGCGTCTTCAGCGCCTCCCGCACCGGCGTCTTGCTGACCCCGAAGCGTTCCGCCAGCTCCGCCTCCACCAGCGCCTGGCCCGGCGTGAGTTCGCCGGTCAGGATGTCGTGCTTGATTGCTTCCAGCACGGCTTCGGTACGGGACAGCAGCGCACCCGGGTGCGACCTTCGACGGCTCTCGTACGGCTGCGACACGGCTCGCTCCTGACTCGGCTCTGCCCCTGAGATCTCAGATCTCATATATGACGCGCACATGACGCTAGGCCCCCACCCCACCGGGGTCAACCCCCCGGACGCCCCCCCGGAGGGCCTCGCCCCGTCAGGGGCGCGGGGAAGCGCGCTGCGCTTGCCGAGGGCCAGGCACCGGACGTGCCCCGTTAGGGGCGCGGGGAACTGCGCGCTCAGCCCCCACCGGGCCGGTGGTCCGAAAGCAACGCGTCTGCCCCACTGGGGCCGGTGGTGACGTGCAG